>JBILYK010000065.1:0-20256 GCA_044377735.1 Paracoccaceae bacterium
TGGCGCGCGATCTGGGCAATTGGTTCTTTCTGGGCGCGATCTTCACCACGCTGGATTTGCCCAAGGATGCGCCAGAGGTCAGCCATTGCGGCACATGCACGGCCTGTCTCGATGCCTGCCCGACAGCGGCCTTTCCCGCGCCCTATCAGTTGGATGCGCGGCGCTGCATTTCCTATCTGACGATCGAGCATAAAGGCCCGGTGGATGAGCCGCTGCGCGCCTTGATGGGCAACCGAATTTACGGCTGTGATGATTGTCTGGCCGTCTGCCCATGGAACAAGTTCGCCGCCGCTGCCCAAGAGATCGGCTATCAGCCGAAGGTGGGCTTGCCGGAACTGGCCAAACTGGCGCGTTTGGACGATGCCGCCTTTCGCACGCGATTTGCCGGCAGTCCGATCAAGCGGATCGGGCGGGATCGGATGGTGCGCAATGTGCTTTATGCCATTGGCAATTCTGGGCAGCGCGCGCTGTTGCCTGCCGCGCGGGCCTGTCTGGATGACCCTGATCCGGCCGTAGCCGATGCCGCACGCTGGGCGGTGAACCGCCTGCAAGGATAGGCGGATCGGCGGTGTTTCGGGTGTTGCAAAAACTTCATTTCTGCGACGGGCGTTTCTAACCTAAGATGGTGCCTTACCCCGCAAAAAGAGCCTGAGGAGGGCTGCCATGTCCAAGCATCTTGCCGACCATCGCACGGCGTCCACCGGGGGGCGGGTTCGGGCGTTTATGACCATTGCGCGGGATCGCAGTGACACCGTCTGGCGCAGTCTCTGGAAGCGTCCGGTTGAGCGGCCAGCCGAAAACCAGCGCCTGGTGCAATATCTGCGCATTGAAAAGGGCCATGAGTCCTAACGACGCCCCCGACGAAAAGCCGGAGACGCCCAAGGAAGGTTTGCCTGAAAGGATCAGGCGCGGACCAACCGTTCATATTCTGCCGCGACGCGCTGGGTCAGCTCGCCCACCTCAAAGTTATAGTCACCGATCTGGCCCACCGGGGTCACCTCGGCGGCGGTGCCGGTGAGCCAGCACTGTTCAAATCCCTCGAGTTCTTCGGGCAGGATGTGGCGTTCGTGGACCTTGATCTGCATATCGCGCAGCATGCCGATCACGGTTTGCCGGGTGATGCCGTTCAGGATGCAATCGGGCTTGGGCGTATGAACCTCGCCATCCTTGACGAAAAAGATGTTCGCCCCGGTCGCCTCGGCGACCAGCCCGCGATAGTCCAGCATCATGGCATCCGAACATCCCTTGGCCTCGGCGGCGTGTTTGGACATGGTGCAGATCATATACAGCCCGGCGGCCTTGGCTGCGTGCGGGATGGTTTCGGGCGAGGGGCGTTTCCACTTGGCAATGTCAAGCTTCGCGCCTTTGGTCTTGGCGTCGCCATAGTAGTTGCCCCAAGACCAGCAGGCCACCGCCATGCGGATCGGATTGCGCTTGGCGGCGACCCCCATGTCTTCGCCCACTCCCCGCCAAGCAAGCGCGCGAACGTAAGCGTCGGTCAGGCCGTTGGCCTTCAGAACGGCCTCTTTGGCGGCGTTGATCTCGGCCACCGAATAGGGCAGCGGCATATCCAAAAGCTCGCCCGACATGCGCAGGCGTTCGGAATGCTCGGTCGATTTGAAGATCTTGCCGTTATAGCACCGCTCGCCCTCAAACACCGCACTGGCGTAATGCATCGCATGGGTCAGGATGTGGACATTGGCGCTGCGCCATTCGACCAGTTTGCCATCCATCCAGATAAAGCCATCACGATCATCATAGCCAGCCATTCCCGCCTCCATTTGCGAATGTTGCGCAGAATTGGTCCGTTTCGGACATAATATTGCGCTAAACTGCCGAATCGCTAGCGTTTGTGACTTGGAATGTCAACAAGCCTGACGTAAATTCGCCTCGAAAGGGAGGCACAGATGGCCGAGCCGAACACCGGGGGCGAAAGCCTGCTGTTTTTGACAGATGAGCAGTTGCGCAAAGGCATTGAGGCGATGTTCTTTGCCTATCGCGGTTTTACCGCTGATCCTGACCGCATCTTGGAAACCATGGATTATGGCCGTGCCCATCACCGGGCGGTGCATTTCATTCATCGCTCACCCGGCACCACGGTGGGCAATCTCTTGACCATTCTGGGGGTGACGAAGCAATCGTTGAACCGCGTGCTGCGCGCGCTTTTTGACGATGGTCTGGTCGAGGCGCGGGTCGGCAAGCGCGACAAGCGCGAGCGGCATCTTTATCTCACCGAAAAAGGCCGCGCTTTGGAGCGCGCGCTGTCAGACGCCCAACGCGCCCGGATGCGGGCGGCCTACCGGGCCGCCGGGCCACAGGCGGTGCAGGGTTTTCGTACCGTTTTGGAGGCGATGATGGACCCCGAGATGCGCAGGCAGTATCAAAGCCTGAAAGAGGGCAGTGTATGAGTGAACCACAGGCACATCTTCTGGTCGCCGATGATGACGAGCGCATCCGCGGCCTGTTGCAGAAATTCCTGATCCGCAACGGGTTTTTGGTGACCACCGCCCGCGATGCGGCCCAAGCCCGGCGGCTGCTGGTGGGGCTTGAGTTTGACATGCTGATCTTGGATGTGATGATGCCGGGCGAGGATGGCATCAGCCTGACGCGCGATCTGCGGGGCCAAATGTCGGTGCCGATCCTGTTGCTGACGGCCAAGGGTGAAACCCAAAACCGGATCGAGGGGTTCGAGGCGGGGGCAGATGATTACCTTGTCAAACCCTTTGAACCAAAAGAGCTTTTGCTGCGCATCAATGCCATTCTGCGCCGGGTGCCGCAGGCCAAGGCCGCCACGCAGGCGCCCAAGATCCTGCAGCTCGGGGCGGTGCGATATGACATCGACCGGGGTGAGTTGTGGCGTGGTGCCGATCTGGTCAAGCTGACTTCGACCGAGGCGCAGTTGATGCGCGCCTTTGCCGCCCAGCCAGGCCAGCCGATCAGCCGAGACAAGCTGGTGGGCGACGGCCCGGCGGAAGATAGCGCGGGGCAAGAGCGGGCAGTTGATGTGCAGATCACCCGCCTGCGACGCAAGATTGAAGATGACCCGAAACGCCCACGTTTCCTGCAAACTGTGCGCGGTGAGGGTTACATGTTGCAGCCCGGCTGATGGCGCAGCTTTACACCGATCCCGCCTTTGCAGGCCATGTCACACCCCCCGGCCACCCCGAACGGGTGGACCGCCTGCGCGCGGTCGAGGCTGGGTTGCAAGGGTTGGCGCTGCTCCGCGCCAAGGCGCAGATGGCGCCGTTGGACGAGGTGACGCGCTGCCACCCAAGGGCTTACGCCGACCGCGTGGCTGCGGCGGTGCCTGTCGAGGGCTGGGCGCAGTTGGATGGTGACACTTACCTGTCGCCCGGCAGCCTTGAGGCCGCCTTGCGCGCGGTGGGCGGCGCGGGTGCTGCGGTGGATGCGGTGTTGGGTGGGGTGGATACCACCGCCTTTGTGGCCTGCCGCCCGCCGGGCCATCATGCCGAAACCGCCACGGCCATGGGCTTTTGCCTCTTTGGCACCGTGGCCATTGCCGCCAAACGCGCGCTGGATCATCACGGGTTGTCGCGCGTGGCGATTGTTGATTTTGACGTGCATCACGGCAACGGCACGCAAGACCTTTTGTGGGATGAGCCGCGCTGTCTTTTTGCCTCGTCCCACCAGATGCCGCTTTATCCCGGCACCGGCAGCCCGCATGAGGTGGGCGCGCATGGCCAGATCGTCAACGCCCCTTTGCCCGAAGGGTCGGGCGGGGCGCAGATGCGGCAGGTCTATGACCGCCTGATCTTTCCCCGCCTTGTGGCATGGCAGCCTGAACTGATCCTGATCTCGGCAGGCTTTGACGCCCATGCCGATGATCCCTTGGCCGGGCTGGAATGGCAGGCCGAGGACTATGCCTGGCTCACCACCCGCATCTGCGAGATTGCCGCCGATTGCGCAGGCGGGCGGGTGGTATCCTGTCTTGAGGGCGGTTATGATCTTGGCGCGCTGACGGAATCCGTCGCGGCGCATGTGGGTGTTCTGGCATCGTAGACAAACTGGGCATCTTAGATAAACTGGGCAGGGATGATGACCGACAAAGCTGTTACCGAGATGAGTTTTGAAGAGGCGATGGCTGCTTTGGAACAGGTTGTGACCCAGTTGGAACGGGGTGAGGTGGCGCTTGAGCAGTCCATCGCGCTGTATGAAAAAGGCGCGGCGCTGAAGGCGCATTGCGCGGCCAAGCTGAAGACCGCCGAGGAAAAGGTGGAACTCATCCGCCAGCAAGAAGGCAAAGCCGTCGGCACCACCCCGGTGGAGGGGTTGTGAGCTTTTCGGCCCAACTGGCGGCTGATGCCGGCGCCATTCAAGCCCGGCTTGATACGGCCATGGCAGCTTTTGACAATCAGCCAGTGGTGCAGGCCATGCGCTATGCCGCCCACGGCGGCAAACGCCTGCGCGGCTTTTTGGTTCTGGAATCGGCCCGGATGCTGGGCATCCCGCAGGCCCGCGCAGTCAGCGCGGCGGCCGCGGTCGAGGCGCTGCACGCCTATTCTTTGGTGCATGACGACATGCCCTGCATGGACGATGACGCCCTGCGTCGGGGCCTTCCCACGGTGCATGTGACATGGGATGAGGCGACGGCTGTTCTGGCAGGTGACGCGCTGCAAACCCTGGCGTTTGAGCTTTTGACCGATCCGGCGCTGGGATCGGGAGATACCCGCATCGCGCTGGTGGCAGGGCTGGCGCAGGCCAGCGGGGCTGAGGGCATGGTGCTGGGTCAGGCGCTGGACATCGCCGCTGAAACCACCGCCCAGCCCCTGACGCTTGAGGAAATCACTGCGCTTCAGGCCGGCAAAACCGGCGCGCTGATCCGCTTTTCCGCCGAAGCCGGGGCGATCATCGCCGGGGCCGATCCGGCCCCCTTGCGCGCCTATGCCACGGCGCTGGGCCTGGCCTTCCAGATCTGGGATGATGTTCTGGACGTCACCGGCGATGCCGCCCTGACCGGCAAGGCCGTGGGCAAGGATGCAGCGGCGGGCAAGGCCACCTTCGTCTCGCTTTTGGGCCTTGAACCGGCCAAGGCGCGCGCGAAATCCCTGATTGCAGAGGCGGAAGCGGCGCTGTCCGGCTATGGCCCTGCCGCGCAAAACTTGATCGACTGCGCGCATTTCGTTATTGCACGGGAAAATTGAACAGGAAGCATTATGGCCGACCGTCCCCTTACCCCCCTTCTTGATCGGGTCGCGCTGCCTGCCGACATGAAAGGTCTGACTGACCGAGAACTGCGGCAACTGGCGGATGAGCTGCGCGCCGAGACGATTTCGGCAGTGTCGGTGACGGGCGGTCATTTGGGCGCGGGGCTTGGCGTGGTGGAACTGACGGTGGCGCTGCATGCCGTGTTCAGCGCCCCGCGTGACAAGATCATCTGGGACGTTGGCCACCAGTGCTATCCCCACAAGATTTTGACCGGGCGGCGCGACCGTATCCGCACCCTGCGCACCGAGGGTGGGTTGTCTGGGTTCACCAAACGGTCGGAAAGCGCCTATGACCCCTTCGGCGCAGCCCACAGCTCGACCTCGATCAGTGCGGCCTTGGGCTTTACCATAGCGGCCGATCTCGGCGGCGCTCCGGGCGATGCGGTGGCGGTGATCGGTGATGGGTCGATGTCGGCGGGCATGGCGTTCGAGGCGATGAACAACGCGGGCCATCTGAAAAAGCGGATGTTTGTCATCCTGAATGACAATGAAATGTCGATCGCCCCGCCGGTTGGGGCTCTTTCCAGCTATCTGTCGCGGCTTTATGCCGAACAGCCGTTCCAAGATCTCAAATCGGCGGCCAAAAGCCTTGCCGGCCTTCTGCCCGAACCCTTTGCCGAAGGCGCCCGCCGGGCCAAGGAATTGGTCAAGGGCATGGCCGTGGGCGGCACCCTTTTTGAAGAGCTGGGCTTTTCCTATGTCGGCCCGATTGATGGCCATGATCTTGACCAGCTTTTGCCAGTCCTGCGCACCGCACATGCCCGCGCCACAGGGCCGATGCTGATTCATGTGCTGACCAAGAAGGGCAAGGGCTATGCCCCGGCGGAAAACGCGCCCGACCGTGGCCATGCCCGCGCCAAGTTCGATGTGGTGACGGGTGAGCAGAAGAAAGCCCCCTCGAATGCGCCGTCCTACACCAAGGTCTTTGCCGAAGCCCTGATCGCCGAAGCCGAGGTGGATCCCAAGATCGTGGCCGTCACTGCCGCCATGCCGGATGGCACGGGTCTCGACATCTTCGGCGCGCGGTTCCCCAAGCGCACCTTTGATGTGGGCATTGCCGAACAGCATGCAGTCACCTTTTGCGCCGGTCTCGCCGCCGGTGGGATGAAGCCGTTTTGCACGATTTATTCGACCTTCCTGCAGCGTGGTTACGATCAGGTGGTGCATGACGTGGCGATCCAACGCCTGCCCGTGCGCTTTGCCATCGACCGCGCCGGTCTGGTCGGGGCCGACGGGGCGACCCATGCCGGGTCTTTCGATGTGGCGTTTTTGGCCAACCTGCCCGGCTTTGTCGTCATGGCCGCCGCTGATGAGGCCGAGCTGATGCATATGGTCGCCACTGCCGCCGCGCACAATGACGGGCCGATCGCCTTCCGTTATCCGCGCGGCGAGGGGATGGGCGTGGATCTGCCGCGCAAGGGCACGCCCTTGGAGATCGGCAAGGGCCGCATGATCCGCCAAGGCGCGCGGGTGGCGATCCTGTCCTTTGGCACCCGGCTGGGCGAGGTGCTGAAAGCCGCCGAGTCCTTGGCGGCCAAGGGGCTTACGCCCACCATCGCGGATGCGCGCTTTGCCAAGCCCTTGGACCGCGAGCTGATCTTGCAACTCGCCCGCGATCATGAGGCGCTGATCACCGTGGAAGAGGGCGCGATTGGCGGCTTTGGCAGCCATGTGGCGCAGCTTTTGGCCGATGAGGGGGTATTTGACCGGGGGCTGAAATACCGCTCCATGGTGCTGCCCGACACCTTCATCGACCACGCGAGCCCCGAGGCGATGTATCGCGCGGCGGGCATGAACGCGCCCGAGATCGAGGCCAAGGTTCTGCAGGTTTTGGGCGTGGCAACGGTGGGCAAGCGCGCCTAGGGTCTTGCATGGGCTTCACCCGCTGCGCTGCGGGTCAGCATCATGGCAGCAAGTCCCGGCCTTGGATGGCCTGGAAAGCCTGCGCCGAAACGGCGGACCAGATCCTGATAGCCGGGCCCAACCTGCGACCCTTTGCACAAAACCTCGCCGGTTTCCGGGTCGATCAGGTTCAGCCCACCGCCCGCCGGAATGTAGTGCAGGCCACGGGCACGCAGCGCGGCTTGCATCTGCCCCCAGTTTCGCGACGCAACCAGCGCTTCAGCGACGACAAGCCGAAGGCGCCCGAGGAGCTGCTCGTCGATGACGTCGTCACTCCTCGTGGCACGTCGCTCCACGCGCTGCACCTCAAGCCGCACCAGATCGCGCAGCACGGCACCGGGGGTTTCATCACGGCTGTGGCAGGCCGCAAGAAAGCGCTGCCAAAGCTGAGGATCACAGGGGAAGGGCGCATGATGTGTCATGCTTTCAGGCTGCCCGTACAAGGTTAACGAATCGCAAAAGAAAAAGCCCCGCCAAAGCGGGGCCTTCGTTGAACGTCGCGTCGGATACAGCCGTCGTCGGTCTTCAGCCTTTTTTCAGACAGCGGCTGCCCAGTACTTCGGCGATCTGCACCGCGTTCAGCGCGGCCCCCTTGCGCAGGTTGTCCGACACGCACCACAGGCTGATGCCGTTATCAACGGTGCTGTCTTGGCGCACGCGGCTGATATAGGTGGCATAGTCGCCCACGCATTCCACCGGGGTGATGTAACCGCCCGCCTCGCGCTTATCGATCAGCATGACGCCGGGCGCTTCACGCAGGATGTCTTGCGCTTCCTGCCAATCCAGCGGCTCCTCAAACTCGATGTTGATCGCCTCGGAATGGCCAACAAAGACCGGCACGCGCACGCAAGTGGCGGTGACCTTGATCTTGGGGTCGAGGATCTTCTTGGTCTCGGCCACCATCTTCCACTCTTCCTTGGTCGATCCATCGTCCAGGAACACGTCGATATGGGGGATCACGTTAAAGGCGATCTGCTTTGAAAACTTCCTCGGTGGCACGTTGTCCACCGGATTGTAGACGGCCTTGGTCTGGTTCCACAGCTCGTCCATGCCGTCTTTACCGGCACCGGACACCGACTGATAGGTTGCCACGACAACCCGCTTGATCCGGGCGCGGTCATGCAAGGGCTTCAGCGCCACCACCATCTGCGCGGTCGAGCAATTGGGGTTTGCGATGATCATCTTTTTTTTGTACCCATCGACGGCGGCTGCATTCACCTCGGGCACCACCAGCGGGACCTGCGGATCATACCGATACAGCGAGGAGTTATCAATCACCACGCAACCCGCCGCAGCGGCTCTGGGCGCATAGATCTTGGTCGCATCCGACCCAATTGCGAACAACGCAATGTCCCAACCCTTGAAATCGAACGTGTCGAGGTCTTTGGTTTTCAGAGTCTTGTCGCCAAAGCTAACCTCAGTGCCGAGAGATTTGCGCGATGCAAGCGCGGCAATCTCATCAACCGGGAACTCGCGCTCGGCGAGGATGTTCAGCATTTCGCGGCCCACGTTACCCGTGGCACCCGCGACGACGACCTTATAGCCCATCTTGGGTAACTCCAAATTTCGTCCATGACCGTTCAGGGACGAGGTCTGTTAGCGCACAGCGTGGCAAAGGAAAAGAAAGAAATCCGAGAGGGACGTATGCAATAAGACCAAGGCTATCCTTGGGCGGTTGATCCGTTGGCCAAAGGGCAGCGTGCGGGTCGCCGGATCAGCGGCGCAACAGCCGAAAACCGGCTGAGGCGGCCCAGCCTGCGACGACGGCCAAGAGAAGCGAGATCAGGCCGTACAGCAGGGGCTGCTCATGCGCCATGACATAAAGTGTGCGCTCCAGCCCGGCCTTGCGCACCCCGATCACGCGTTCCATCTGGTCGATCACCTGGCCATCGCGGGTGATGAACATGCGCACCATGTAATCGCCTTCGATCAGATTGGCCGGCAGCGTCACATCGGTGCGAAACAGCGTTTCCTCAACCAGTTGCACCCGGCCCTGCAAGAGGCGGTAAATGTCCGCGTTGCTGCGGATGCGTTCAAGGGCGGCGATGAACTCATCCACAGCCTCGGCCTCCGAGGTGCTGCCAATGGCGCGGATCGCATGGGGCAGGGTGATGCGATAACGCAAGTCGTCGGTGTCCGACAGGATGTCATCGACCAGACCAGTGGTGGCAACGGCATAGAAGGACGGGGCGGCGTCCACGGTGATCGAGGAGGTGTTCACCCAAATGCCCGCCACCCGTTCCTTGCGCCGAATGACCAGCGGGGTTGACGGGCCTTCCACGGTGATGATCACCTCAAGCGGCGCGCCCGTCGGCGCAGGTGCCTCGCGTTTCACCGCGCCGTAGATCAGGATTTCCGAGCCGTCAAAGTTTGCCGTGATGGCCACGCGGTTTTGCGACAGGCCCGAGACGATCTCTTCCCCTTGCGCCCGTGCGGGGGCGGTGACCACCAGCGCCAGCGCCGAGGCAAAGCACAGCGCCAGTGTGCCTGTCACCCAGTGGCGGCGCGCGGCGCGCAGGCCCCTCATGGCAGCACCAGCGGGGTCAGTGAAAAGAGCTCAGCCGGGCGCAGCAACAGATCCAGCGCGATCTTGATCGCCACCGCCAGCACCAGCGCGGCCAACAGGATCCGCAATTGTTCGGCCTTCAGCCGCGTACCCGCGAGCGTGCCGAATTGCGCCCCGATCACCCCGCCGATGATCAGCAAAAGCGCCAGCATCATATCGACGGTATGGCTGTTGACCGCATGCACCACCGTGGTGAAGCCAGTCACAAAAATGATCTGGAACAGCGAGGTTCCGATCACCACCTTGGTCGGCATGCCAAGGATATAGATCATGGCCGGAACCAGAATGAATCCGCCTCCCACCCCCATGATCCCGGCCAGAAAGCCCACCAGCGCCCCGACGGCCAAAGGTGGCAGTACCGAGATGTAAAGCCCCGAGGTGCGGAACTTCATCTTGAAGGGCAGCCCGTGCACCCAAGTGTGGATATGGGCCCGCCGAATGGGGGCGGCCCCGCCATGGCGGCGGGCGCGCAACAAGGCGCGCGCGCTTTCAAAGAACATCATCGCGCCGATCAGGCCCAAAAACAGCACATAGGACAGCTGCACGAAGAGATCGACCTGTCCAAGCGCGGTCATCCAGGAAAACACCCTGACCCCAACCCATGAGCCAAAAAGACCCCCGACCAACAGCACCCCACCCATGCGGAAATCAACCGCCTTGCGTTTGAGTTGCGCCAGCACGCCGGAAATCGATGAGGCAACCACCTGATTGGCCCCGGTCGCCACCGCAACCCCGGGCGAAATGCCGATGAACAACAGGAATGGCGTGATCAAGAACCCGCCGCCGACGCCAAACATGCCCGACAAAAAGCCCACGATTCCGCCGATCCCCAAAAGCAGGAAGGCGTTGACCGAGACCTCGGCGATGGGGAGGTACAGTTGGAACATCGGGGTTATTGGAAAAGGGCCTGTTGTCCAAGACTTGCGCCCGTTTTCCGGGCTTGTCAAATCCAGATCGGGATGGCGGGTAACGCCAGTTGGCAGGGGGCTGTGCGATGGGGCCTTTTGCCTGCCGGGTTGCCCCCCACCCCCAGCCCCTCCCCACCAGGGGGAGGGGAGGCGCCTGACGTCAGATGGGGCTGTCAGGTGTGGGCGGCCAAGCCGCGCAGATAGACCCGCAAGATGCGCTCCAGCTTGGCCGCGCCCAAAGGTGCCATGGCCTTGGTGTGCTCGTGACTGATCTGTTCGTCCGACATGCCCGCAGCCATATTGGTGATGGTCGAAATGGCGGCGACCTTCAGACCCAGGAAGCGGGCCAAGATCACCTCGGGCACGGTGGACATGCCCACCGCATCGCCCCCCAGGATCTTGATCGCGCGGATCTCGGCCGGGGTCTCGAACGAGGGGCCGGAGTACCAGGCATAAACCCCTTCGGGCAGCGCCACGCCCGCGGCCGTTGCTGCCGCCCGCAGCGCAGCGCGCAGATCAGGGTCATGGGCGGTGGTCATCGGCACAAACCGCGCATCAGTTTTCTCGCCGATCAGCGGGTTCAGGCCGGAAAAGTTGATGTGATCGTTCAACAACATCAGATCGCCTGGCCGGATATCGGGCCGCAGGCTTCCCGCCGCATTGGTCACGATCAGATGGTCCGCTCCCAGCGCCTGAAGCAGTTCCAGTGCCGGGCGCATCGCGGCCGAATTGCCGTTCTCATAGTAATGCTCGCGTGCGCCAAAGACCGCGACGCGCACGCCTTCCAGCGTGCCGATATGCAGGTTCGGATTGTGGCCCGACACGCCCACATGCGGAAAGCCCGGCAGATCGGCGTAAGCAATGGCCACGCCGTTGACCGCATGCGCCAGATGGCCAAGGCCCGAGCCAAGGATGAGCCCAAGGCGAACAGGTTCACCCCCGGCGCGGGCTTGGACGGTTTTCAGGAGATCTGTCATCGCTCAGCCTTTGGTTGCCGGTAGGAGCGGGGGTTTCACACCCCCGCACCCCCGTGGGATATTTGGGCCGCATTGAAGGCACTAGCGTTCTTTCACATAAGGCTCACCACCGGCGCGCGGCGGGATGGCTTTGCCGACAAAGCCCGCAAGCACAAGGACGGTCAGGACATAAGGCAGCGCGTCGAGCATCGAGACCGGCACCTTTTGACCCACCACGCCTTCGACCACATCAGGGCGCAGCGCGAGGGCTTGGAAGAAGCCAAAGAGCATCGTCGCCCCCAGTGCCTGAAACGGCCGCCATTTGGCAAAGATCAGCGCGGCCAGCGCGATATAGCCGCGCCCGGCTGTCATCTCGCGGCCAAAGCCTGCTTGCAGTGCGGTGGCCATATAGGCGCCCGCAAGGCCGCAGAGCAGGCCGGTGATCATCACCGCGACAAAGCGCAGACCCTTGACCGACACCCCTGCCGTATCGACTGAGGCCGGGTTTTCCCCCACCGCACGCAAGCGCAGGCCAAAGCGAGTGCGGTATAAAAGCCACCACGTCAACGGAACGCATGCGAAGGCCGCATAGACCAGGATCGAATGGCCCGAGATCACCTCGTAATACAAGGGGCCGAGGACGGGCACATCTTTCAACGCTTCGGCGAAGGGCAGGGTGATGGGATTGAAACGCCCATCGCCCGACAGGGGTGGGGTGCGCCCGCCTTGGCCAAAGAGCGCCTGCGCTGTCAGCACCGTGATGCCCGAGGCCAGAAAGTTCAGCGCCACGCCGGAAATCAGTTGATTGCCGCGGAAGGTGATCGAGGCGATGCCGTGCAGGATGGCGAACAGCATCGACCCCGCAATGGCCGCCAAAAGCCCGATCCAGGCCGATCCGGTCAGCGCCGCCACCGCGCCCGCGCTCATCGCGGCCATCAGCATCTTGCCTTCAAGCCCGATGTCGAAGATGCCCGCGCGTTCGGAGTAAAGCCCGGCCAGGCAGGCCAACAGAAGGGGTGTGCCAAGGCGCAGCGTGCTGTCGAGGAGTTGCAGAAGCGTTGCGTACTCCATCACGCGGCTCCTTTTGCAGCGGGGCTGGGGTGGAAAAGCGCAAAGACGCGCACCAGCATCATCCGCACCATGTAATCCAAAGCCCCGGTGAAGAGGATCACCAGACCCTGCACGACGATGCGCAATTCAATGGGGATCTTGGTCCATAGCCCCAGTTCCGCCCCGCCTTGGAACAAAAAACCGAACAAGACCGCCGCCAAAACCACTCCAACAGGGTGATTGCGACCCATCAGCGCCACCGCGATGCCGATGAACCCCGCCCCCGAGGCCGAGTTTTGCAACAGCCGTTCCGCCTCACCCATGACGTTGTTGATCGCCATCATGCCGGCAAGGCCGCCCGACAGAAGCATGGCAATCATCGTGATGCGAAACCCGTTGATCCCGGCATACTGCGCTGCAGCCCCCGGTTTGCCAAAGGCGCGGATCTGATAGCCCAGCCGGGTGCGCCACAAGATCGCCCAGACCACCCAAGCCGCCGCAAGGGCAATGAGAAAGGTGATATTGGCCGGCACATCCTTGGTAAAAAACAGGTCAAAGCCGGGAATTTCGTTCAAGGTGGGCAGGTTGGTCACCTCGGGGAAATTGGCGGTGGCCGGGTCCATCTGGCCATCGGGGCGCAAGACGTCGACCAGCATGAACACCATCAGAGAGGCGGCGATATAGTTGAACATGATCGTCGTGATGACGATATGGCTGCCGCGCTTGGCCTGCAGATAGGCCGGTATGGCGGCCCAGGCCGCCCCGAAGAGGGCGGCCGCCATGGCCGCACCGATGAGGGCCAGCGACCAATGCGGCCACGGCAGGAACAGGCAGGCAAAGGCCACGCCCAAACCCCCCAGCTGCGCCTGACCCTCACCACCAATGTTGAACAGCCCCGCATGAAAGGCAATCGTCACCGCAAGCCCGGTGAAGATAAAGCTGGTGGTGTAGTAAAGCGTATAGCCCCAGCCATAGGCCGAGCCCAAAGCGCCCGCCACCATGACGTTCAAGGCCTCCATCGGGTCTTGACCGATGGCCAAAATCACCAGCGCCGAGATCAGCGCCGCAAGGGCAAGGCTGACCAGTGGCACAAGGGCGACATCGGCCCAGCGTGGCAGTCGGTCCATCAGGCGGCCTCCCCGTTCATGCCGGCCATCAGAAGGCCCAACTCGCGTTCACTGGTCTGGGCCGGGTCACGCAGGCCCATGATCTGGCCGTCAAACATCACGGCGATCCGGTCGGACAGGCTCATGATCTCATCCAACTCCACCGACACCAAAAGAACCGCCGTCCCCGCATCGCGCAGGGCGACGATCTGTTGGTGGATGAATTCAATCGCCCCAATGTCCACCCCGCGCGTCGGTTGGCCGATCAGCAAAAGCGCGGGCTTGCGCTCCATCTCGCGGGCCACGACGATCTTTTGCTGGTTGCCGCCGGAAAAGGACTTGGCGGGCAAGGACGGGATCGGCGGGCGCACGTCAAACGTGGCCATCTTCCGCTCGGTGTCGGCAATCAGCGCGGCATTGTCCATGAAGAGCGCGTTCTTCTGATAGGCCGGGTCATTGTAATAGCCCAAGGCCACGTTTTCCCAAGCGCTGAAATCCAAGATCAGCCCGTGGTGATGGCGGTCCTCGGGCACATGCGCAATGCCAGCGGCGCGGCGCGACTGGCCATCGGCCCCCTTGCCCGACAGCGGCAATTCAGCGCCCTTCATGGTGATCCGGCCGGTGCCGCGCGTCATGCCGCCAAGGGCCGCCAAAAGTTCAGACTGCCCATTGCCCGCAACGCCTGCAATGCCAAGGATTTCCCCCGCGCGGATATCAAAGCTGATCCCTTTCAGCCGTTCCACCCCGTGATCGTCCTTCACCCGCAGGTTTTGCACCGACAGAACCACATCGCCGGGCGTGGCCGGGGCCTTGGCCACCTCCAACAGAACCTTGCGGCCCACCATCAACTCGGCCAGCGCCTCGGGGCTGGTTTCGGCGGTCTTGACCGTGGCCACCATGGTGCCGCGCCGCATGACGCTGACATTGTCGGTTGCCTCCATGATCTCACGCAGCTTGTGGGTGATCAGGATCACCGTCTTGCCCTGATCTTTCAGCCCTTTGAGGATGCGAAACAGATGGTCCGCCTCATCCGGGGTCAAAACCCCGGTCGGTTCGTCCAAAATCAGGATATCGGCCTGCCGATACAGCGCCTTGAGGATCTCCACCCGCTGCTGGTGGCCCACCGACAGATCTTCGATCAAGGCATCGGGATCGACGTCCAACTCGTATTCCCGCGCCAGATCCGCCAGCGCCTTGCGCGCCCGCGACAGCGAGGTGTTCAGCATCGGGCCATCCTCGGCCCCAAGGATCACGTTCTCCAGAACGGTGAAATTCTGCACCAGCTTGAAATGCTGGAACACCATGCCGATGCCCGCGCGAATGGCGCTCTGGCTGTCGGGGATGGTGGTCAATTTGCCATCGACAAAGATCTGCCCGGCATCGGCTTTGTAAAAGCCATACAGAATCGACATCAGCGTCGACTTGCCCGCACCATTCTCGCCGATGATGCCGTGGATGGTGCCTTTCGGCACGGCGATGTTGATGTCTTTGTTGGCCTGAACCGGACCGAAGGCTTTGGAAATGCCCTTCAGTTCAATCGCATACTGGGCGTCGCCCATGCGCATCTCTCCCCCGTGTGCAAAAAGCAAGGCCCGTCCACTGTGGCGCGGCTTCGGTAACTGGCCCTTGGCAAAATGTGCCGCGCCTGATGGATCAGGCGCGGCACTGATGCAAACGAGGCGTTCTTAGAACGTGGCTGCCGGGCAGGTGTCGTCGGACATGTAGTCGTGTACGACCAGCTCACCCGATTTGATTTTCGCAGCAGCGTCGTCAACCGCGGCCTGCATCTCAGCGGTCACGAGCGCGGCGTTGTTCTCGTCCATCGCGTAGCCCACGCCATCATTGGCCAGGCCCATGACGTTGAAGCCGGGCTTCAGGTCGACGCCTTCCTTGAAGGCCTCATAAACAGCGTTGTCCACGCGCTTCATCATCGAGGTCAGAACCTTGCCGGGGTGCATGTAGTTCTGGTTGCTGTCTACGCCGATCGACAGGATGCCTTCGTCAGCTGCGGTTTGCAGCACACCAATGCCGGTGCCGCCAGCGGCCGCATAGATCACGTCTGCGCCTTGGGCCTTCTGCGCCTTGGCCAGTTCAGCACCTTTCACCGGGTCATTCCATGCGGTCGGGGTAGTGCCGGTCATGTTCAGGATGACGGTTGCATCGGGGTTTGCCGCCTTGACGCCCTGCGCATAGCCGCAGCCAAACTTGCGGATCAGCGGAATGTCCATGCCGCCGATAAAGCCAACGGTGCCTGACTTCGACGCCAAGGCAGCCATCATGCCAACCAGATAAGAGCCTTCATGCTCGTTGAAGACCACCGATTTGACGTTGGGCTGATCCACCACCATGTCGATGATCGCAAACTTGGTGTCCGGGAAATCAGGGGCCACTTTGGCCAGCACGTCGCCAAAGGCAAAGCCGGTCATCACAACGGGGTTCGAACCAGCTTCGGCCAGACGACGCAGCGCCTGCTCGCGCTGGGCTTCGTCCTGCATTTCCAGTTCTTTGTAGGTGCCGCCGGTTTCGGCTTTCCAACGCTCAGCGCCGTTGAAGGCCGCCTCGTTGAAGGATTTGTCGAACTTGCCGCCAAGGTCGAAAATGATCGCCGGCTCTGCCGTGGCGACGCCTGCAGTCAATGCCAAGGTCGCGGCAGCGCCAAGAAGGTGTTTCATAAGGGTCATGGATGTTCTCCCGGTTACCATTCGTGTTGCCCTCCGTCTTGGCCGCAGCGGCCGATCGCGCGAGGATTGGTATCAGTTTAGGTCGAAAGCCGCGCAAAGGGTCAACAGGAATCTGTCAGCCGTCGAAGTGACACCGGGTTTCGCCTATAAGCTGACCAATTGGCTCACAATTGGTATGGCCTTGGTTACATCAAGGATCTGACCAAGATCAACGCATCTTCGGATATGCCATCGGGTCGGTGGTAATAGCCCCGCCGCCGCCCGGCAGGGGAAAAGCCGCAGGTGGCATAAAGCGCGCGGGCGGCGGCATTGCCCTCCGCCACCTCCAGAAAGGCTGATTCGCCCCCGCGCGCCGCAGCCTCGGTCAAAAACGCGGCCACAAGCGCCCCGCCAAACCCCGCGCGGCGCTCATCGGGATCCACGGCGATGGTCAACAGCTCGGCCTCACCCACCACCACCCGGCCCAGCAAAAAGGCCCCGGGCCGGGTCAGCGCAAAGACCAAAGGGCTGGCCAGAAGGTCGGTAATCTCCGCCTCAGACCACGGGCGCGGGGTGGTAAAGGACCGCGCATGCAGCACCGCCATCTCGGCCGGGGTCATGGCAAGATGACCGGGGGCGGGTCAGAGGGCGGGGCGGCATCAGCCCCGCGCAGATAAAACGGCGCCGGGCGCGGCTGCGGCAGGGGGCGGGCGGCGGCAAGACGCGCCATCGCCTCGGCCAAGGGAACGGCGGCGGGCAGCGCGGCAGGCCCGGCGGCACTCCCGGTGACATGCGCCGTCTCCACCACATGCACCAGATCCGAGCCGTCCAGCAACAGCGCCTCGGACATCTCCGTGCCAAAGGCCTGCACATAAATCTGACTGCGCCGCGCGTCCTCCACCACCGTAATCGGGCGCGGCAGGCCATAGGCCAGCGCCTCCAACCGGGTGATTCCAATCGCCGGAATCCCAAGCCCCAAGGCCAACCCCCGCGCAGCCGCCACCGAAATCCGCACCCCGGTGAAATTGCCCGGACCCGTGCCGACAGCCAGCCGCGTCAAATCCGGCCAGCCCAAACCCGCCTCGTGCAGCAGATCCTCCAACAGTGGCATCAACCGCTCGGCCTGACCCTTCTCCATCGGCTCATGCCGGGTCAGCACCCGGCCATCGGGCAAAAGCAAAGCGGCGGCGCAATGCGCCGCCGAAGTGTCAAAAGCCAGAACAGTAAGCCCCATGATCTTAAGCCTGTATTCTTAGGCGGCGACCGGGCGCACTTCGGTCACTTCGGGAATGTAATGGCGCAGCAGGTTCTCGATTCCCATCTTCAGCGTCAGCGTGGACGACGGGCAACCAGCGCAAGCGCCCTTCATATGCAGATAGACGATCCCACGGTCGAAGCCGTGGAACGTGATGTCGCCACCATCTTGCGCCACCGCAGGGCGTACGCGGGTGTCCAGAAGTTCCTTGATCTGCTTGACGATATCGCCATCCGGGCCGTCATGCGCCTGATGCGCGGCAGCCTGCTCGCCGGTGATAACCGGCGCGCCTGACTGGAAATGCTCCATGATCGCACCAAGGATTGCGGGCTTGATATGGCCCCAATCCACCGCCTCGGCCTTGGTCACGGTGACGAAATCGGTGCCAAAGAACACCCCTGTCACACCTTCAACCGCGAAAATCCGCTGGGCGAGTGGCGATTTATCCGCCGTATCGGCGCTGGGAAAATCCGCCGTGCCCATATCCAGCACGGTTTGACCGGGCAGGAATTTCAACGTGGCGGGGTTCGGTGTGGATTCGGTCTGGATGAACATCTGCATATCTCCGACTGTTCTCGTCGGATATGCGCCTTGGGGGCCGCCGAGTCAAGGTTGGGCTGCGAATTGAATTGGGCCGTGGAACAGGGTGCAGGCCTCTTTCGACTGGGATTCACGCGAGTGCGCGCGGCAGCGGTTCAGCACATGAAATCGCGCCAAGGGACCTGTTTCATCTGTCCGCTGCACCGCCCAACTGCCATTGGCGGCAAGGGCAAAGCTGATCGGCGGACCCTGCACTGGCGGTGACGGATCAATCCTGCGGGCTGAAATAGCCATACAGCACATCCAGTGCCTCGGCTGCGGGGCTGCGTCTTGGCGGCATGTCCAGCCGGGCGGGCTTGGCGGTAAGGGCCGTGTAATAGGCCAGACCCGGAACCTCTGGCGCGATAAGCGCCAGTTTGGCGGGCAGGTTGTGGGAAACAGGCAAAATGCGGGGCCGAAGTGTCATGGTGACGTCCTTCTGTGATCCCCCCTCAGATCAACCAAACACCATTTGCTGCAATGCGGCATCAATTATTTCGCTGCTGCAGCATTCGCCTTTTGCAAAACCAGTTCAGGTAATGCTTTCCAGACGTTCCTTGCTCATCTCGCCCGGAACGATGGTGATCGGAATGGGCAGATTGCCGGAATTGCGCGACATCTGGGTGACCAAGGGGCCGGGGCCGGATTTGTCGGTGCACGCGCCCAAAACCAGCACGCCGATTTCGCTGTCTTCGCGCACTTGGGCCAAAATCTCGGTCAACGGATCGCCTTCGCGGATCACCAGCTCGGGGTTCACGCCCTTCTTGTCGCGCATCCATTTCGCAAAGACCTGAAAATGCGCCTCAATCCGCTCGCGCGCCTCGGCGCGCATCAGGTCTGCAACCCCAATCCAGCCCTGAAACTCTTCGGGCCGGATGATCGACAGAATCTGCACCCCACCGCCGGTATGGGCGGCCCGCAAGGCCGCAAAACGCATGGCGTTCAGACACTCACGACTGTCATCGAGGACCACAAGGAACTTGCGCATAATCTCTCCCCTTTTAGTCGAGTATCGCTGGAAGGGGTGCTGCACGCAAGGCTTGTGATACGCGCGCCCCGGAGTTTTGCAAAACTCCGGACCGGAAAATGCCTGTTTTCCGGCGAACGGCCTTAGCCGTTCGATGCCGCCCAATCCCAATACAGCGACCGGGCACGCGTCGCCATGGCGTGCGATTTGTAATGCGTGTCGTCAAAGCGTGTGACGCGGGTGACCTTGTTGAAGTTGCCAGTCAGGAACACCTCGTCAGCCGCATGCACCTCATCAAAGGTGATGACCTTTTCCACCACCTCAACCCCACTGGCGCGCAGGTTGGCGATGTGGCGCGACCGGGTGATCCCGGCCAGAAAGGTGCCATTGGCGATGGGGGTGAAGGCCACGCCATCACGCACGATGAACACATTGGCCGTGGCGCTTTCGGCCACATTGCCAATCGCATCGGCGACAAGCGCGTTGGAAAAACCTTTTTTGCGCGCTTCAGCGATCATGCGGTAATTGTTGGGATAAAGGCAGCCCGCCTTGGCGTTGCAGACGTTGTCTGCCAGAACCGGACGGCGGAACGAGGTGGTGGTCAGCGTCACCGAATTGTCAGGCGCGGACATCGGAATTTCTTCCAGACAGACCGCAAACCCGGTGTAATCGCGGTGCGGTCCAAGGCCATAGCCGTCGTCTTCGATCCCCCAATACATCGGGCGAATGTAAAGCGCCTGATCGGGGCGGTAGAGTTTCAGCCCATCGCGCACAATGCCTTCGATGTCTTGTGCTGCATGGGTGGGTGTCATCAGCATCGCCTCGGCCGACCGGTTCACCCGCGCGCAATGCAGGGCAAGATCGGGCACCATGCCATCAAAAGAGCGCGCGCCGTCAAACACGGTCGATCCAAGCCAAGACCCATGATCGGCCGCGCGCATGACGGGGATATTGCCCTCATGCCATTTGCCCTCGAAAAAGGTACGGATATTGGTGCCCGATGCCATGTGGTCCTCCTGAATTTCGGCGGAGTTAATCAGGATGGGCGGGTAAGGGGAAGGGGGCCCGATGTGGAAGCGGGG
>JBILYK010000025.1:0-37187 GCA_044377735.1 Paracoccaceae bacterium
GGCGAAGTTCGGCAAAAAATGCGCCGCCGCTGGGGACGGCGGCGCAACAGGCGACACACGAGGCCGGGGAGACCTCACAGATCAGCTTAGTGGGGAATCGAATCGATTCTGTGACGCCTAGCGGCGCGAGCGGATCATGCCCACAATGTCATAAACCTGATCGACGATCGGCCGCGCAATTGCCTCGGCGCGGTCGGCCCCTTGGCCCAGGATGCGGTCAATCTCGGCGGGGTCTTTCATCAGGCGGTTCATCTCGCTGGTGATGGGGGCAAGTTTTGCCACCGCCAGATCGGCCAGCGCAGGTTTGAAGGTGCCAAACTGCGCGCCTGCGAAATCGGCAATCACCTGTTCCACCGTATGCCCGGCAAGGGCGGCGTAGATGTTGACCAGATTGCGCGCATCGGGGCGGTCTTTCAACCCCTCGACCGTTTCGGGCAAAGGCGCGGAGTCGGTCTTGGCCTTGCGGATCTTGGCGGCGATCTGGTCGGCATCATCGGTCAGGTTGATGCGGCTTTGATCGGAAGGGTCGGATTTCGACATCTTCTTTGTGCCATCGCGCAAAGACATCACGCGGGTCGCCGCCCCTTCGATCAGCGGCTCCACCACCGGGAAGAAATCCACCTTGAAGTCATTGTTGAACTTGATCGCAATATCGCGGCACAGCTCAAGATGCTGTTTCTGATCTTCGCCCACCGGAACCATCGTGGCGTGATAGGCCAGAATGTCGGCGGCCATCAGGGCGGGATAGGCGTAAAGCCCCAGCGAGACGTTTTCCGAGTTTTTGCCCGCCTTGTCCTTGAACTGGGTCATCCGGCTCATCCAGCCCAGACGCGCCACGCAGTTGAAAATCCACGCCAGTTCCGCATGGGCGCTGACCTGGCTTTGGTTGAACAGGACCGAGCGCGCCGGATCAATGCCCGCCGCGATAAAAGCTGCCGCGCCTTCGCGGGTTTGCTGGCGCAGCTTTTCGGGGTCTTGCCAGACGGTGATGGCATGCAGATCGACAAGGCAATAGATCGTCTCGATCCCCTCATCCTGCTTTTCGACAAAGCGTTTCAGCGCGCCAAGGTAATTGCCAAGGGTCAAGCCGCCCGAAGGCTGGATGCCCGAAAAAATCCGGGGCTTGAATTGGGTCTGAGGCGTTTGGACCGGCTCGGACATCGGGAACTCCATCTGGAATGTTGTGCCGCATCGGCTTATCGCTGTGGGGCAAGGGCGTCAATGAAGCCCCGAGGAGAGATGCATGCAAGATCACACCACCGCCCCTTTGAACCCCTTGCCTCCGGTGGTCTGGGTTCTGGCCCTGCCGATGATCGCGATGGAGATTGTTCTGCAACTGGGGGCCTCTGGCGTGGCAGGCGGGCCAGAGGCGGTGGGCTGGCGGATCGATGCCATCACCCGGCTGGCCTTTGTGCCCGACCTCTGGCGTGAGATGCTGTCCTTGGGCCAATTCCCGCCCGAGCATCTCGCGCGGTTTGTCGGCTATGCCTTTGTGCACGGCAACCTGACCCATACGGTTTTTGCTGTGGTGATCCTTCTGGCGCTGGGCAAGTTTGTGGGTGAGGTCTTGCGCTTTTGGGCGGTTCTGGCGGTGTTTCTGGCCGCCACAATTGCCGGGGCCTTGGCCTATGGCCTTTGGGCCGGGCCTCAGCCGCTGTTTGGCGCCTATCCCGGCGATTACGGGCTGGTGGGGGCCTTCACCTACCTGATGTGGCTGCGACTTGCCGGATCGGGGCGCGAATACCGCGCTTTCACGATGATCGGCTTTCTCTTGGCCGCGCAGCTTCTCTTTGGCCTCTTGTTCGGCGGTGGACAGGAATGGATTGCCGATCTCGCGGGCTTTGCCGCGGGCTTTGCCGCGACCATTCTGGTGGTCCCCGGCGGGATTGGCCGGTTGATGGACCGCCTGCGTCAGCGCTGACGGCGCAGGCCCTTCAACTCTGACCAGCGAAAGGCATTCAGCGCAAAGCCGCTGGCGAAATAGCTGGCAATGCCAAGGCCCACCAACACCGCCAGCGCCGGATAGCGCCAGCCCGCCGCTTGCAGCCAAGGCTGCAACAAAAGCGCCCCGGCCCAGACCACCAGCACCATCGCCACGCAGGCCATCAGCACCAAGGGCAGGCGCGACATCAGCCGGTCGTCAAACTGCGCCTCAGGCCCCATCCGGCGTGCGCCCCACCACAATTGCCCCACCATGATCCAGGCTGACAATGTGGTGGCAATGGCGGCGGCGGCAAAGCCGATCAGCGGCATCAGTCCCACGGCCAACACCGCATTGGTCACCATCGACCAGACCGCATAGCGAAACGGGCTGCGCGTATCTTCGCGCGCGAAATACAAAGGCTGCATCACCTTTTGCAGCACAAAGGCTGGCAGTCCGGCGGCATAGATCGCCAGCGCAAGCGCGGTATTGGCGGTGTCCACCGCGCCAAAGGCGCCGCGCTGATACAAGACCTCGATGATCGGATGCGACAGCACCATCAGCCCCATGGCCGAGGGCAGCGTCAAGACCAGCGCAAACTCGGTCCCTCGGTTGAACGCATCCTGCCCGCCCGCCGCGTCGCCCGCCCGCAGACGGCGCGACAGCTCGGGCAACAGCACCGTGCCGACCGCAATCGCCACCACGCCCAAGGGGAGTTGATAAAGCCGGTCCGCATAAACCAGCCACGAAATCGCGCCCTCGGTCCCCGAGGCGACCTGCCGCGACACCAGAAGGTTCACCTGCACCACGCCGCCTGCCAGCATCGCAGGTCCGGCGATGATGAACAAATGCTTCAGATCCGGCGTCATCTGCGGCATCCGCAGGCGCGGCACGAACCCAATCCGCGCCGCCGCAGCCCAGGTAAATGCCAGTTGCGCGACCCCGGTCACCGGCACCGTCCAGGCCAGCGTCATGCCCATATCCCAGCCCGCCACCGCGGCCAGCCACATGGCGGCAATGAACACAAGGTTCATCAAAACCGGCACAAACCCCGCTTCGGCAAAGCGGCCATGGGCGTTCAGAACGCCTGCCAGCATGGCAAACAGCGAGATGAAGAAGATATAGCAAAAGGTGATCCGGCCATAAGTCACCGCCAGATCAAACCGCGCATCCCCCACAAAGCCCGATGCCATGGCCCAGACCAGAAACGGCATCGCCAATGTGCCAATCAGCACCAGCGCCAGCAAAATGGCCGACAGGCCGGCAAAGGCATCTTGGGCAAATCCCTCAGCGTCCTCGCCCGCCTCCAGCTTTTTGGCATAGATCGGCACAAAGGCCTGATTGAAGGCCCCTTCGGCGAAAAACCGGCGGAACATGTTGGGCAGCGAAAAGGCGACGTTGAACGCATCGGCCACAGCCCCTGCGCCCAGATAATTCGCCATCATCAGATCGCGCGCCAGCCCCGCACCGCGCGACACCAGCGTCCAGATCCCCAAGGTCATGATGTTGCGGATCATCCGTGCCGCGCCACTCATGCGCTGGCCCTTTCCGCGCCTTCGGTGATGGCCTGACGCAACTTCTTCTCCAGTGCTTCCTGACGGGTCTTCGCGTGCAGTTTCAGACCGAACATGTCTTTCACATAAAACGTATCCACCACCTGCGCGCCATAGGTGGCAATCACCGCACTGGAAATCTGCATATTGTTCACCGCCAGCGTGCGGGTCAGGTCAAACAACAGACCGGGCCGGTCGCGGGTGTCGACCTCGATGATCGTGTAGATTTCCGATCCGTCATTGTCGAAGGTGATATGGGTTGGAAATCGGAACTCGCGCTCGCGCTTTTTCACCTTGTCACGCCCCGCAAGGGCCTCGCGCGCCACCACTTCGCCCTTCAGCGTCTTGTCGATCATCTGCGTCAGACGCGGCAGCCGCTCCACGTCATAGGGCTTGCCCTCGGCGTCCTGAATCCAGAATACCGGCGTCGCATAGCCGTCTTTTGACGTATAGGTTTTCGCATCCACCACGTTTGCCCCGACCAGCGCCAAGGCCCCGGCCAGACGGCTGAAAATGCCGGGATGGTCGGCCAAGGCAAAAGCGGCGCGGGTGGCATCGCGCGCGGGCTCGGGGTACAAATCGATGCGGATTTCGGTATCGTCCAACCCCTGCAACAGCCGGGCAAACACCTCTTGGGTGTCGGTGGTCAGGCCCTGCCAATAAGGCGCATAATGGCGCGCCCATTCGGCACGGATTGCCTCATCCGTCCAATCCACCAGCCGGGCGCGCAGGGCGGCCTTCGCCTCATCCTCGCGCTTTTCGCGGTTGATGCTTTCCAGCCCGCCTTCCAGCGCATCGGTCGTCAACCCGTGCAACTGACGAAGCAGCATGGCCTTCCAGTTGTTCCACGTGTTCGGCCCCACCCCGCGAATGTCGCAGACCGTCAGAACCGTCAACAGATCCAGCCGCTTTTTGGTTTTCACCGCCTTGGCAAAATCGCGCACCGTGCGCGGGTCGCCAATATCGCGCTTTTGCGCCATGTCCGACATCAGAAGGTGATAGCGCACCAGCCATTCGACGGTCTCGCTTTCTTCCTCATCCAGCCCCAGCCGCGGCGCAATCCGCCGCGCCATCTGCGCGCCGATGATGGAATGATCCTCGGGCCGCCCCTTGCCGATGTCATGCAGCAAAAGCGCCACATACAACACCCGCCGACTGACCCCCTCTTTCAGGATCGACGAGGACAAAGGCAAATCTTCCACCAACTCGCCCCGCTCAATCTGCGCCAGGGTCGAGATGGTCTGGATGATATGCTCGTCCACCGTGTAGTGGTGGTAAACGTTAAACTGCATCATTGCGACGATGTTTTCAAACTCGGGGATAAAGGCCGACAAGACCCCCAATTCGTTCATCCGCCGCAGCGCGCGCTCAGGATTGCCGTGCTTCAGCATCAGATCCAGAAAGATGCGCTGCGCCTCGGGGTCGTCGCGCATGCCGTCATCGATCAGGCCCAGATTGGCCGCAATCAACCGCATGATATTGGGGTGCAAAAGATAGCCCGACCGCAACGCCTCTTCAAAGGCGCGCAGCAGGTTCAGCTTGTCTGACAGGAACTTCCCCGCATCCGCCGCATCAATGCGGCCCTGCACCAGCTTGTATCCCTTGGCCACCGACTTGCGGCTGAAAAACCCCATCAGCCGCGCCTCGGGCTTGGCGTGGCGGGCCTCCAACTCGGTCAGGAACACGCGGGTCAATTCGCCCACGCGGGTGGCGTGGCGGAAATAATCCTGCATGAAATGCTCAACCGCACGGCGGCCATGCCCGTCGCGGTAGCCCATCCGCGCGGCGACCTCCACCTGCATGTCAAAGGTCAACTGATCCACCGGGCGCTTGGCGCTGTAATGCAGATGGCACCGCGCGGCCCACAGGAAGTTTTCGGCCCGCTCGAACTGCGCATATTCTTCGGCCGTCAAAAGCCCCGCCGCCACCAGCCCCGCCGATGACGGCACCCGATGCAGATATTTGCCAATCCAATACAGCGTCTGCAAATCGCGCAGACCCCCCTTGGCCTCTTTGACATTCGGCTCCAGCACATAGCGCTGCCCGCCTTGGCGCTTGTGCCGCTCGGCCCGTTCGGCAAGCTTCGCCTCAATGAACTCGCGCCCGGTGCTCTTGAACAACTCGGCCCAAAGCCGATCCCCCAACTCGGTAGCAAGGGGCGCATGGCCGCTGATGAACCGATGCTCCAAAAGCGCGGTGCGGATCGTGATGTCATCCCGCCCCAGCCGCAGACAATCGGCCACGGTGCGGCTGGAATGACCGACCTTCAGCTTCAGATCCCACAGCATATACAGCATGGATTCAATCACCTGCTCGGCCCAAGGGGTGATCTTCCACGGCGTCAGAAACAGCAAATCCACATCGGAATGGGGGGCCATTTCGGCCCGCCCATAACCGCCCACCGCCAGAACGGCAATGCGCTCGGCCTCGGTCGGGTTGGACAAAGGGTGCAGATGCTGGGCAATCGCCAGCGCTGTTTTGACCAACCCATCTGTCAACCGCGATTGGTCGCAAACCAGATCACGGGCGCGCAAGGGGGCTTTGGCAAAAGCGGTGGCCAGCGCGGCATTGACGCGCGCCTTTTCGGCAATCATGTGACGCACAGCGCAGGCCCGCACGGCGCGCGCATCGGTTTCGGTCAAAATCGCAATCTCGGCCAAAATCGCGTCGGTCAGGGTGGTGGCGTCGATCAGATCGGCCTGCGGCACAAGACCTGTCGCGGCGGCGGTCGCCGGGACCTCGGGGGTAGATAATGACCTCATCCCGTCAGATCCCGGCGCTTCAAATCAGAACCCCGGCCCGGCAAAGCTGCGCGGGGCGGAATCGATGATGACAGCTTGACCATCCCTGATCTGAGCAACCGCAAGGCCGCGCTCATTCTTGCCATCCTCAAGCAGGCGGAAAATACCGTTAACGCCGACAAAACCGGCCGATTGGGTCAGCGTATCGCGCGGCAAGGGCCCGCTCAGGCTTGACCGGCTCAGCGCGCCGACGGCGGCAATGCCGTCATAGGCCAGACCGGCAATCGGATGCGGTGGTTGGCCATAGGCGGCGGAATAGCGGTTTTGGAACTGCGCGAAAAGCGCCGGATCGGGCAGCGCAAACCAGCCGCCCTGCACGCCGGGCAGGCCCAAGGTGGCAGTGGGAATATCCCAGCGCGTCAGCCCGATGAACTGGGCATCCGCCGAGGACAGCCCGTTGTCGACCAAAAGCTGCGAGATCAGCGGCAAGGCCCCCGAACTGTCTGCCGTCATGAACACGGCCTGCGCGCCGGTGTCCCGCGCGGTCCGCACCAAGGTCGGTGCCGCCGAAACCACACCGTTTTGCGAAAACTCATAATCGCCCACCGACACCACTGTGCCACCTGCGGCGCGCACGCCCCCTTCAATCGCAGCACGCCCGATGGTTCCGGCGGTGTTGCGATCATGGACGATCATGATCTTGCCCTTGCCCTGCCGGACGGCATAGCGGGCCAGACGGGCCGCCGTGTTGTCAAAAGTCGGGCCCAACACAAACACGTTGTTCCCGGCAATGTCGGGGTTGTTCGAGAAGGACAGCACATTCACACCCGATGCGGCCACCGCCACCCCGGCCGCATTGGCCTCTTGCGCAAAAACCGGTCCCAGAATGACCTGCGCGCCTTCGGCCACAGCCTGTTGCGCCTGCGCGGCCGCCTGCGAGGGGGATCCGGCGGTGTTGTAGACGCGCAGATCAATCTGCACATTCCCCAGATCTGCCATCGCCAGTCGCGCGGCGTTCTCAAGGCTCTTGGCCAGAACCTCGTCGCTGGCCTGACCCGACCCACCCGGCACCAAAAGCGCCACTTGGATCGCGCCACTGCCCGAGCCGCCCGAGGGCGACAAACCGCCTCCTGGCACACAGGCCGCAAGCACGGCGGTGGCCGCCACAATGGCAATACGGCCCAGCGACTTGCGGGTCCGGCGCAAAACAGACAACATCTGATAATTCCCCACTCGAAGAGATTGGTACACGAAGGCGGAAGTTAAGGCCTTCGCCGGGCGAAGTAAACGCAAAGAGGAGGGCAAAGACCCATGGCAGGCGGCAAAACGGTGCATGAGCTAACCCCGCTGGCGGCCGGGCTCTATCTGGTGGCCACCCCAATCGGCACGGCCCGCGACATCACGCTGCGCGCCCTCGATGTGCTGGCCTCGGCCGATGTGCTGGCCGCTGAAGACACGCGAACCTTGCGGCACCTCATGGAAATTCACGGCATCCCCCTGGGCAAGCGGCCCCTCGTGGCCTGCCATGACCACAACGAGGCGCAGACCAGCCCGCGGCTCGTGCAGGCCATCGCCGAGGGCAAATCGGTGGCCTATGCCTCCGAGGCGGGCACGCCCATGGTGTCAGACCCGGGCTTTCCCCTCGCTCGAGCGGTGATTGAACAAGGCTTGCTGGTCACCGCCGCCCCCGGCCCTTCAGCCGCGCTTTGCGCGCTGATGGTGGCTGGTTTGCCGACCGACCGCTTTATCTTTGCAGGGTTTGCCCCCAGCACCAAAGCGGCCCGGCGGAGTTTTCTGCAAGACCTGGCCCATCAACCGGCGACGCTGGTGCTCTATGAAAGCCCAAGGCGCATTAACCAAATCTTAGAAGATCTCTGTGACATCTTTGGAGACGGGCGCAAAATGGCGCTGTGCCGCGAATTGACCAAGCGATTCGAAGAGGTGATCCGCGGCACCGTGGCCGAGGTGCGCGATGCCTGCATCGCGCGCGCGCTGAAGGGCGAGATCGTCCTTGTTCTGGGTCGCGGTGAGGCGGTTGAAACGGATGCGGCAACGGTAGAGGCAGCTTTGGATCAGGCGTTGAAGACGATGAAGGTCAAGGACGCGGCGACGGCCGTCGCCGAGGCCTTCGGCCTGCCAAAGCGTGACGTATATCAAATGGCACTGGCCCGCGGGTCGGATGGCCGGTCACGATAAGGGGATGGTATGAGCGGCGCGCGATCTTATCAGGCAGGCTTGGCCGCTGAGGCTATGGTTGAAAAGCTTTACGCAGGCTCGGGTCGGCCGATCTGCGCCCGGCGCTGGCGGGGCTCAGCCGGTGAGATCGATCTCATCGCGCGCGATGGGGCCGAGGTGATTTTCATCGAAGTGAAGCACAGCAAAACCCATGCGATGGCGGCGGAACGGCTGGGCCCGCGCCAGATGGCGCGAATCTACGGCGCGGCCTCTGAATTCATCGGCGGTGAACCCTTAGGGCAATTGACGCCCGTGCGCTTTGACGTCGCCTTGGTCGATGGGCGCGGGCAGATCGAAATCCTTGAAAACGCGTTTGCCGCCTGATCGCAGGGCGTGAACGGGGGTTTGCAACTCGGCCGGGCATCGGTCACAAAGGGCGCGCAATTTGAAGGAGCGTGCCATGGGTCTCAAAGTAGCCTTGCAGATGGATCCGATCGGATCGGTCAACATCAACGGCGACTCGACATTCCGCATCGGGCTTGAGGCGCAGGCGCGCGGCCATTCGCTGTTTTTCTACACGCCAGACAAGCTGGCCTTCGTCGAAGGCCGCGTCATGGCGCGCGGCTTTCCGATTGATCTGCGGCGTGAGCAGGGCAACCATGTCACCTATGGCCCCGAAACCGAGGTGGATCTGGGCGAATTTGACGTGGTCTGGCTGCGCCAGGATCCGCCCTTTGACATGGGGTATATCACCACGACGCATCTTCTTGAGATGATCCATCCCAAAACCCTGGTGGTGAATGACCCGTTCTGGGTGCGCAACAGCCCCGAAAAGCTTTTGGTCCTGCGCTTTCCCGATCTGACGCCGCCCACGGCGATTGCCCGCGATCTGGCAACGATTCGCGCCTTCAAGGCGCGGCATGGCGACATCATCCTCAAGCCGCTTTACGGCAATGGCGGTGCGGGCGTGTTCCGGCTGGATCCGAACGACCGCAACCTTGCCTCGTTGCATGAGCTGTTCACCGGCATGAACCGCGAGCCGATGATTGTGCAAAAGTTCCTGCCCGATGTCTCCAAGGGCGACAAGCGGGTGATTCTGGTCGATGGCGAACCCGTAGGCGCGATCAACCGGGTGCCGCAAGCCGGCGAAACCCGGTCCAACATGCATGCCGGCGGGCGGCCCGAAAAGGTGGGTCTGACCGCGCGCGATCTGGAGATTTGCGCCCGCATTGGCCCGGTTCTGAAGGAAAAGGGCCAGGTCTTTGTTGGAATCGACGTGATCGGCGACTGGCTGACCGAGATCAACGTCACCTCGCCCACCGGCATTCAGGAACTGGAGCGGTTTGACGGCACCAACACCGCCGAGAAGATCTGGCAGGTGATCGAGGCCAAGCGCGGCCTCTGACGCCCTCCTCGTCCGCCGTCGGCGGCTCGTCGGTCGTGGCCCGCCAAGGAGCGCGGTACGCGACGACGCGGCGGCGTTATCCCTTGGCCCCTACCGCCAGCCGGTAGCTGACCGCTTCGGCCACATGGGGCAGGCGCAGATCTGCGCTCCCGTCCAGATCGGCAATCGTGCGCGCCACCCGCAAGACCCGATGATAGCCGCGCGCCGACAGGCCAAAGCGTTCGGCAACCCGGATCAGCAGCGCCTTGCCTTCGGCATCAGGGCTGGCATGTTCCTCCAGAAACGCGCCTTCCAGATCGGCATTGACGCGGGCCGTGGCATGGCCCTGAAACCGCAAGGCTTGCCGCCCCCGCGCCGCCATGACCCGCGCCGCCACCGTGGCCGATGTATCGCCCGAAGCTGGCAGGTCCAGATCGGCGTACGCCACCGGCGGCACTTCCACCCGCAGATCAAACCGGTCCATCATCGGCCCCGAAATCCGCCCCAGATACTCTTCGCCGCAGACTGGCACCCGGGCGCAGGCGCGCGCCGGATCGGTCATATAGCCGCATTTGCAGGGGTTCGCCGCCGCCACCAGCAAAAACCGCGCCGGATAGCGGATATGGGCATTGGCGCGCGCCACCACCACATCGCCGGTTTCAATCGGCTGGCGCAGGGTTTCCAGCACCGCACGCGGGAATTCGGGGAACTCGTCCATGAACAAAACCCCATTATGCGCCAGCGAAATCTCCCCCGGTTTCGCGCCCTTGCCACCCCCCACGATGGCTGCCATCGATGCCGTGTGATGCGGCTCGCGAAAGGGCCGCGCCCGTGAAATGCCGCCTTCCGTCAAAAGCCCGGCCAGCGAATGGATCATCGAGGTTTCCAGCGCCTCCACCGCCGACAAGGGCGGCAGGATCGACGACAACCGGGCCGCCAGCATCGACTTGCCCGACCCCGGTGTGCCCACCATCAGAAAATGATGCCGCCCGGCAGCTGCGATTTCCAGCGCGCGCTTGGCGCGCTCTTGGCCTTTGACATCGCGCAGATCGCGGCCCCCGATCTGGGGCATCACCTCGCCCGCCTCGGCCGGGGAAAGCGTGGTTTGATTGGTGTAATGGCGCAAAACCTCGTGCAGCGACGCCGCACCCAGCACCTGCGTCGCCCCAACCCAAGCCGCCTCGGCCCCGCAGGCCTTGGGGCACAACAGCACCTTATCCTCCTCCGCCGCGCACATCGCGGCGGGCAGTGCGCCAATCACCGCGATCAGCCGCCCGTCCAGCGCCAGTTCCCCCAGCGCAATCGTGCCCTCCACCTCATCCTTCGGAATGATCTCCAGCGCGGCCAAAAGCGCCAAGGCAATCGGCAGATCGAAATGGCTGCCCTCTTTCGGCAGGTCGGCGGGTGACAGGTTGACGGTAATCCGCTTGGTCGGCAGCGCGATGGACAAGGCATTCATCGCCGCGCGCACCCGCTCTTTCGCCTCGCTCACCGCCTTGTCGGGCAGGCCCACCACGGAAAACGACGGCATCCCCGGCGACAGCGCGCATTGCACTTCGACCAACCGCGCCTCGACCCCTTCGAATGCCACCGTAAAGGCCCGCGCGACCATTTTGCCTCCGCTCCAATGGTTAACGGTTAGGCGATCAGCGTTAGCAAAGGGTTAACGCGGGCAAGGGCCCGCACGAAGAGCGACGGGAACCAAAGCGATGAGCCCCACCTTCACATCAGGGCCTAAAGCAGCGCCCTGAACTCCGCCCAGGCCTCGGGGTCGGCCACGGTCTTGTCGCGGCAAAACGCGTTGCAAAAGCCATAGCAGCGGCCCTGCATCTCCAGCACATGGGTCACAGGCTTGCCCGAATAGGGGCAGGCGGCGTTTTCCGCCACCACACCCTCCACCGCACGGGCCGCCATTGGCACCGGGCCGGGCCACGGACGCGGAGGATAGGGGCGGCGGTAGAACTCCTGATCCGCCCCATCCACCAGCCCCATCGCGCGCCAGCGCCGGAAGGATGGATGCGCCAGATGGGCCTGCACATAGGCCATCGCGCGGTCCGACACTGGCAGGTTATAGGTCGCGATCCGGCTCGCCACAGGGGCAAAGAACGCATCCGCCGCCGAATACGCCCCGGCCAGCCAGACCTGCGCGCCGGTTTCCGCGCGCGCCCAGTCCCAGATCACCTCCAGCCGCTTCAGATCGTCCAGAACCGCTTGCGGCGCCTCGCATCCCTCATAGCTCACCCGCAGGTTCATCGGGCAATGGCTGCGCAGCGCGGTGAACCCGGCATGCATTTCTGCAGCCAACACGCGCGCCACAGCCCGCGCCTTGGGGTCAGCGGGCCAGATGCCTGCCTGCGGGTGGCGACTGGCCAATTCCTCTGCAATCGCAATGGTTTCGGGCACCACGACCCCATCGGGCGTGCGCATGGTGGGGGCGGTCTTGCCGGGGAAGAAGCCTTTCAAAAGATTGGGCAATTCATCGGTGTAAAGCCGCGCGACATGCAGTTTGACCGGCAGGCCAAAGGCATCAAACAACAGCCACCCGCGCAAGGACCACGAGGAATAGGCGCGATCCCCGATCACCAGATCATAGGTCATGAGATATCTCCTTTTGGGGCAAGGAACCACGGCGGTTGAATCAAGGAAAGTTCCGATTTGTGCGCCCGTCCATCACGGGATGTGATTGATCGACACCACACGCGGGGCCGCGCCAAACTCAAGGCAGGTCACCGACAGATTGTCGATCTTGTGCGAAAAGGCCTGCGTAGCCGTCAGCCCGCCTGCGTGCTGGATGGCCGCGACAATGGCCCCGAAATGGGCTACCACAATCACCTCGGGCATAGGGGCCAACCGCTGCACCGCCCGCTCAATCCGCCCGCAAATCGCGTTCCAGCTTTCGCCACCCGGCGGGCTGATCTCGCCGGGGGTCTCCCAAAAGGCGCGAATGTGCTCGGGGCTTTCCGCCTCGATCTCGGCAAAGCCCCGCATCTCCCACGCGCCGAAATGCAACTCGCGCCAGTCCCGGTCATGGGCCAAGCGCGGACGGGCCAGCAGCGCATCGGCGGTGGCCACCGCCCGCGACAGGTCAGACGAGATCACCGGCACCTGCGGCAAATGCGCGTTCAGCCGGGCCAGTGCTGCGCCGTCCGACAGATCGGCGGGAAGGTCAGTCCAGCCCACCATCCCCTTCGCATGGGTCGGCCCATGGCGCACCAACCAGATCCGGCTCATGTCCCCCCCGGCATCTGGCCCTTTAAGACCATGGGCAGCCCGGCCATGACACCTGCCACCAGATCGGCCGCCTCGGCCAGCCGCTGGTTCAGCCGCCCCTGCGCGTCGCGGAAATCGCGCGACAGCTTGTTGTCAGGCACAATGCCCCAACCCACCTCATTCGACACCACGATCACCGGGCCGGAATAGGCCGCAATGGCGGCCAGCATCATCGCCGTCTCATGCTCAATATCGCCGCCGCCCAGCATCACATTGGTCAGCCACAAGGTCGCGCAGTCGATCAGCACCACACCTTCTGCCCGCAACAAAGCCCCCGCCAGATCACGCGGCGCCTCCTGCGTCACCCAACCCTCACCCCGGTCGGCAATATGGCGCTCAATCCGCGCCCGCATCTCCGCGTCCCAGATTTCCGCCGTCGCGATATAGGCGCGCGGCAGGCCAGTGGCCCCCGCCAACCGCGTGACCAACCGCTCCGCCAGCCGCGATTTCCCCGACCGTGCCCCGCCGACGATCAACGATAACTTGGGTAGGGGCAGGCCGGGCGCAGAAAAACTAGAATGGTCCATGGGCAGCGGTGATCCGATCACTGGTTTGATCCGTAATTAAGTCAACAGCCGAGAATGACAAACTTAGGGAGGCGCAGATGGCCCTGGACGGATATACCGATCAAACCCTGTCGCGCCAAGCGCGCGCTGCAGAACTTCTGGACGCCGAGACCGAGGCAGGCCTTGCCCGCGCCTGGCGTGACAACCGCGACACCGCGGCGCTGCACCGTCTGGTCACGGCCTACATGCGGCTGGCGATTTCCATGGCGTCGAAATTCCGCCGCTACGGCGCGCCGATGAATGACCTTATCCAAGAGGCCTCACTCGGCCTGATGAAAGCCGCCGAAAAGTTTGACCCCGACCGCGGCGTGCGCTTTTCCACCTATGCCGTCTGGTGGATCAAAGCCTCGATCCAGGATTATGTGATGCGCAACTGGTCGATGGTGCGCACCGGCTCCACCTCGGGGCAAAAGGCGCTGTTTTTCAACCTGCGCCGCGTGCAGGCCAAACTCGCGCGTGAGGCGGCGGCTGAGGGCGAGGAACTCGACAGCGCGCAACTGCGCGAGCGTGTCGCCAATGAGGTTGGCGTGACACTGGCCGAAGTCGCGATGATGGAGGGCCGCCTCGCCGGGATGGACGCCTCGCTCAACGCCCCGCAGGCCGCTGATGAGGACGGGCGAGAGTGGATCGACGTTCTGGAAGATGACAGCGTGCAAGCCGCCGAAGCGGTTGAAGTGGCCCACGACCACGCCGCCCTGCGCGGCTGGCTGGCCAATGCCATGGCCGGGCTGAATGAGCGCGAACGCTACATTGTCGCCCAACGCCGCCTGCGTGACGAACCCCGCACGCTGGAAAGCTTGGGCACCGAGATGGGGCTGTCGAAAGAACGTATCCGCCAGCTTGAGGCCGCCGCCTATGGCAAGCTGCGCCGTCATCTTGAGGCCCGCGCCGAAGGGGTGCATGACTTTCTGTGATGAAAGTCCTTGCTGCCCTCGCGGCCTTGGCCGCGCTTCCGGCCTTTGCCGCCGAACTTGATCCAGCAGCACTTGGCCGGGCCGAAACCTTTGGTGCCGCCGATGTGGTGATCTTGGGCGAATTGCACGACAACCCCACCCATCACACCCATCAGGCCCGCGCCGTGGCAACCCTTGCCCCAAAGGCGCTGGTCTTTGAAATGCTGACCCCCGAAGCGGCGTCGAAGATGCCTGATACCTTGCCCGATGCGGCGACCTTGGGGCAAATTCTCGGCTGGGAAGCCGCAGGCTGGCCTGATTTCGCGCTGTATTACCCGATCTTCGCCGCCGCCCCGCAGGCGCGGGTCTACGGTGCCGAAGTGCCCCGAACCGAGGCCCGCCGCGCCATGAAGGAAGGCCCTATCGCCGTCTTCGGCCCCAAGGCCGCCGCCTATGGCCTGACCGACCCCCTGCCGCCCGACGACCAATCGGCGCGCGAGGCCGAACAGGCCAAGGCCCATTGCGATGCCCTGCCGCCGGACCTTCTGCCCGCCATGGTCGATGTCCAGCGCCTGCGCGACGCCGCCCTTGCCCGCGCCGTGGTGCAGGCGATGGCCGACACCGGCGGCCCGGTGGCCGTCATCACCGGCAACGGCCACGCGCGCCGCGACCAAGGTCTGGCGGTGCCCTTGGCATGGGTCGCGCCCGATCTTGGCGTGCTGGCCATCGCGCAATTCGAAGAGGAACCCCCCGCCGCCCCGCCCTTCGACCTCTGGCTCATCAGCCCCGCCACCCCCCGAGACGACCCCTGCGCCACCCTGACAGGTGCGCAGTCCGGGGGCGGTTGAGTTTGCCGCCGCGCGGGCCTAACGTGGCCCAACCTTGAACGGAGCCCGCCATGCTGGCCGGAAAACGGATTCTTCTCATCATCGGCGGCGGAATCGCGGCCTATAAATCCTTGTCGCTGATCCGGCTGCTGAAAACCGCAGGCGCTGCGGTCACCCCGGTTCTTACCCGCGCGGGGGCCGAGTTTGTCACGCCCTTGTCGGTTTCGGCACTGGCGGGCGATAAGGTGCATTCGGCGCTGTTTGATCTGACGGATGAGGCCGAAATGGGCCATATCCAGCTGTCTCGTGTGGCTGATCTCGTGGTCGTGGCCCCTGCCACCGCCGATCTGATGGCAAAACTTGCCACCGGCCGGGCCGAGGATCTGGCCTCGACCCTGCTTCTGGCCACCGACACGCCCGTTCTGATGGCCCCGGCGATGAATGTGCGGATGTGGGACCACCCCGCCACCCAGCGCAATCTGGCAACGCTGAAGGCCGATGGCGTGGCTTTCGTCGGCCCCGACGCGGGCGAGATGGCCTGCGGCGAATACGGCCCCGGCCGCATGGCCGAACCCGAGGCGATCTTTGCCGCCATTGCGGCGGCGCTGACCGATGGGCCGCTGAAGGGCCACCATATACTGGTGACCTCTGGCCCAACCCATGAACCCATCGATCCCGTGCGCTATATCGCCAACCGCTCCTCGGGCGCGCAAGGCACGGCCCTTGCGGCGGCGCTGCGCGATCTGGGGGCCCGCGTGACCTTTGTCACCGGTCCTGCGACTGTGCCACCGCCCGAGGGCGTGCAAGTGGTGCGGGTGGAAACGGCGCGGCAGATGCTGCAGGCCGTCACCGCTGCCCTGCCCGCCGATGCCGCCGTGATGGCCGCCGCCGTGGCCGATTGGCGCGTCGCCAATGCGGGCGCGCAGAAGATGAAGAAAGACGGTTCCGGCCGCGCGCCTGCGCTGGAATTTGCCGAAAACCCCGACATTCTGGCCACCGTCGCAAAGGGCGCCCTGCGCCCCCGTCTGGTGGTGGGCTTTGCCGCCGAGACCGAGCATGTGGTGGACCACGCCACCGCCAAACGCGGCCGCAAGGGCTGTGACTGGATCGTGGCCAATGATGTGTCGCCCGAAACCGGCATCATGGGCGGTACGGAAAACGCCGTGGTGCTGATTTCCGAGGCGGGGTCCGAGGTCTGGCCGCGTATGGGCAAGGATGAGGTGGCGCAAAAGCTCGCCCAGCGGATCGCCGAGGTGCTGCAAAATTCTTGATGCAAGAATTTTGGCCGGAATTTGAGCAAATTCCGGGGGGCAAACGGGTTGGGCGGGATCGCATGGGGCCAATGTGCGCCTCCGGCGGGGATATTTGGGAACAGATGAATGGCAGTCAAGATAAGCGTGCTTCGCGAGGACTGGGCGGACCCCTTGGTGCCCTTGCCAGCCTATCAGACGGCGGGCAGCGCGGGGGCGGATATTTGCGCCAACCTGCCGGTTGAGAGGCGCGCGGAGGGGGTTGTTCTGCAACCGATGGAGCGGTCGATTGTGCCGACTGGCCTTCGTGTGGCGATCCCCGAGGGGTTTGAGATGCAGATCCGTCCCCGCTCGGGCCTTGCTTTGAAGCATGGCATCACCTTGCCCAACACGCCCGGCACCATCGACAGCGATTATCGCGGGCCTTTGGGGGTGGCTTTGGTCAATCTTGGCGCCGCGCCCTATCTGGTCAGCCATGGCGACCGCATTGCGCAATGCGTGATCGCCCCGGTTCTGCAGGCGGGGTTTGAGGTGGTGGACGCCTTGGACAGCACCGCCCGCGGCGCGGGTGGCTTTGGCTCCACGGGGACGCGCTGATGGGCGTGGTGGTGCTGGCGGTTGGGTTCTGGGGCTTTGGCTGGGTCATGGGCGTGCCCGTAGCGCGGCGGCTTTGGGCGCTGGTCGGCCTTTGGGCTGCGGCGATTGTGGTGCATCTGGTGCTGCCCGAGGGCCATGGCCTGCGTCTGCTGGCTGGGGGCGATGCGCAGGTCTGGGCCGTGGTGGGCGGGCTGGCGGCGCTGGGTGCAGGCTATGTCCTTGGCCTTCGCCGTCTGCGCGCGCGGGTGAAGCCGGTTGAGCCGCCCGCCCAGACCGGAGCCTTTCGCGCCGCCGAGTTGGACCGTTATGCCCGCCACATCCTGTTGCGCGAAATCGGCGGACCGGGGCAGCAGCGGCTTAAGTCTGCACGCGTTCTGGTGGTGGGGGCGGGCGGCCTTGGCTCACCGGCCCTGCTCTATCTCGCCGCCGCAGGCGTGGGCATCATCGGGGTGATCGACGATGACATGGTCGAAGGCTCGAACCTGCAGCGCCAGATCATTCATGCTGACGGCCGTATTGGCATGCCGAAGGTGTTTTCGGCCGACATTGCGATGCGTGGCATCAACCCCTTCATCGAGGTGCGCCCCTATCACAAACGGCTGGACGAGGCCCTCGCCGCCGATCTGATCGCTGACTATGATCTTGTCCTCGACGGCACCGACAATTTCGACACCCGCTATCTGGTCAACCGGGTCTGCGCGCGCGCGGGCGTGCCGCTGATTTCTGCCGCCATCACCCAATGGGAGGGGCAAATCAGCCTTTATGACCCCGCTCAGGGCGGGCCCTGCTATGAATGCGTATTCCCCGAACGCCCCTTGCCCGGCATGGTCCCCACCTGCGCCGAGGCCGGGGTGGCCGCCCCCTTGCCCGGCATCATCGGCGCGATGATGGCGATGGAGGCGCTCAAGCACATCACCGGTGCAGGCGCGGGCTTGCGCGGGCGCATCCTGATCCATGACGCGCTTTACGCCGAAACCCGCGTGATCGGGGCCAAGAAGCGCCCCGATTGCCCGATTTGCGGTTCAGCCCATCCGGTAGCTTGAGGCGGTCACACCGCCAAAAAGCCCAGTGTCATGATAGACCCCGCGGGCAGGCTCGCCTTCCGCCGCACCGACGGCGACCCAGATCGGGGCAAAGTGGTCTTCCTGCAAATGGCAGACCCGCGCAAAAGGCGCTGTCTCCCATGCGATCAGATCGGCGCTGCGCTGGGCGGGCGGATTTGCCATCACCCCGGCCAACCACGCGTCAAACGCGTCAGACGGTTCCTTCGCCCCCGGCCCGAAAAGCCGCAGGTTGTGATAGCTCAGCCCCGATCCCACGATCAGCACCCCCTCATCACGCAACGGCGCCAGCGCCCGGCCCAAAGCCAGATGCCGCGCCGGATCATAGCCCTGTTGCAGGGAAATCTGGAACACCGGCACGCTGGCATCGGGATACATCACATAGGCCGGCACAAAGCAGCCATGGTCAAACCCCTGCCTGTCATCCAGCCGCACCGGCAGACCGGCCGCCGCAATCAACCCGGCCGCACGGCGGGCAATCTCCGGCGCGCCGGGGGCGTTGTATGTGATCTGAAAGGTCTCTGGCGGAAACCCGTGATAGTCATAGACCATCGGCGGGTTCGCACTGGTCATGACGGCAAAGCTCGCATCCTCCCAATGGCCCGAGATCATCAAGATCGCCTTCGGCCGTTCCGGCAGGTCTTTCACCATCTGCACGAATGACGCCTCAAGGTTTTTGAACATCGCGCGCCAGTCGGGCATCCACGGCCAGGGGCCGCCACCGTGGCTGATGAAATAGGTGGGCATGCGGGTCATCACTGGTCTCCGGGTGGGATGGGCTGAAAATGGGCGCGGTTGTGGTCTTTCGCAACGGCTGGATATGGCGGCGCATGGGAATATGACTGTGCGCCATTGCACATAAAGCGGCATTGCGGCCCGGTCACTGTGCGCACCCTTTGTCAGGACAATGTCGGGACGGATGCCATACGCCGACCCGACGCAAATCCGACGCAAACCCGACGCTGCACCACCCCTTGCGCCACGCCGCTTGGCGCTGTCATAGTCACCCATCACCTCGTGACACGGAGTTCACACATGAAGATTGCCGCCGCTGCCGCCCTCATGGGCATGACGATGTTTGCCAGTGCTGCCATGGCCCAAGACTTGCCGAACCTTGAAGGCAAGGAAGTGATCGTCGTGACCGAAAACGCCTACCCGCCCTTGCAGTTTCTGGACACGTCCGGCGCGGCTGTGGGCTGGGAATATGACGCCATGGCCGAGATTGCCAAGCGCATCAACATCACCGTCAAGTATGAGAACACCTCATGGGATGCGATGATTCCGGCGGTGTCTGAGGGCCAGTTTGATCTGGGCATGACCGGCATCACCATCAAGGACGAGCGTAAGGAAAAGGTCGATTTCTCGGAACCCTATATGCGGTCGGAAATGCTGATGATCGTGCGCGGCGATGAGGCACGCTTCACCGATGCGGCCTCTTTCGCGGCCATTCCGGAACTCTTGGTTTCGGCCCAGCCCGGCACCTCGCCCTTCTATGCCGCGATCTACAACATTCTGGACGGCAACGAAGAAAACCCCCGCGTCATCAAGTTTGAAACCTTCGGCGCGGGCCTTGAAGCCCTGAAGGCGGGTGATGTCGATCTGACCCTGTCCGACAGCACCGCCGCCAATGGCTATGTCACCGCCTCGAATGGTGGGCTGAAGATCATCGGCGAGCCTTTGGCCTCGGAAGACTTCGGCTTCATCTTCCCGAAAGGGTCCGAGCTTGTCGCACCGATCAACGCCGCGATTGCCTCGATGAAGGCGGATGGCACGATGGATGCGCTGAACCAGAAATGGTTCGTCGAATACAAGATGGGCGAATAAAAAGCCCAGGCGGCCCCCACCAATGGTGTGGGGCCGCCGATTTCCCGCATGACATCTCCTTCAAAGCCTGATGACGATTTTCCTTGGTGGCTGGTGATCCTGGCCCTGACCGGGGCATTTCTGTTTTGGCAGATGGCCACATCCGAGGTCTACTCGGCTGCGCTGGCCAATCTGTCCAAAGGTGTCTGGGTCACGATCGGGGTGGCCGTTGTCGCCTTTCTTGGGGCCTGCGTCATGGGTCTTGGCCTTGCGGTGATGTCGCTGTCGCGCCACATGATCCTGCGCCAGATCGCCCGGCTTTACATCGAAGTGATGCGGGGCATCCCAATTATCGTGCTTTTGCTTTACGTCGCCTTCGTGCTGGCGCCGGGGCTGGTCTGGCTGGCCAATCAGGTGCTGGAACCTTTGGGCCTGCCGCCGTGGCGCACCCGCGATTTTCCGCTTTTGTCGCGCGCGGTCATCGCCTTGATGCTGGCCTACTCTGCCTTTCTGGCCGAAGTGTTCCGCGCGGGCCTGCAGTCGGTGGACAAGGGCCAGATCGAGGCCGCCCAAGCGCTGGGCCTGAACGGCTGGCAGCGCTTTCGCCATATTACTTTTCCTCAAGCCTTTCGCATGATCCTTCCGCCCTTGGGCAATGATTTTGTGGCGATGGTCAAGGACAGCTCTTTGGTCGCGGTCTTGGGCGTGACAGATGTGGCCCAGCTGGCCAAGGTGACGGCTGCGGGGAATTTTCGCTATTTCGAGACTTACAACGTCGCCGCGCTGATCTATCTGACAATGACCATCACCCTCAGCCTGATTCTGCGCCGCCTCGAACACCGCCTGCGCGCCCGAACACAGCCCTGATTCTGAAAAGGCATCCCAATGAACGCCCTTCTAAGCACCTGGAATACAACGTTTTCCTTGCCCCCCTTTGCCGAGATCCGGGATGATAACTTCGCCCCCGCCTTCGATGCCGCCTTGGCCGAGGCGCGCGCCAACATCAGCCAGATCGCCGCAAATCCCGACGCCCCAACCTTTGCCAACACCGTCGAGGCGCTGGAGCTGGCCGAAGCCCTGCTCGACCGCGTCTCAGGCGTTTTCTACAACCTCGCCGGAGCTGACGCGAACGACACGCGCGAAGCCCTGATGCGCGATCTCGCCCCCAAACTCAGCGCCTTTTCGTCCGAAGTGACCAACAACAAGGCCTTGTTCGGGCGCATCGAAACCTTGTGGCACACCCACCAAACCCTTGATCTGACAGCAGAACAATCCCGCGTTCTTGAACTTTACCGCCAGATGTTCGTGCGCTCCGGTGCCAATCTTGACGGTGCCGAGGCCGCTCGCCTGACGGATGTCAAAGGCCGCCTTGCCGTGCTTGGCACTCAGTTCAGCCAGAACCTTCTGGCCGACGAACGCGACTGGTTCATGCCCCTGACCGAGGCTGATCTGGAAGGCCTGCCCGATTTCGTGGTCGCCGCATCTCGCGCCGCCGGGGCCGAAAAAGCCGCCGCCGGCCCCGTGGTGACCCTGTCACGCTCGATCATCGTGCCATTCTTGCAGTTCAGCCCCCGCCGCGCCTTGCGGCAAAAGGCCTATGAAGCTTGGGCTGCGCGCGGCGCCAATGGCAACGGCAACGACAACCGTGCGATTGCGGCGGAAACCCTTGCCCTGCGCGAAGAACGGGCGAAACTCTTGGGTTATCAAAGCTTTGCAGATTTCAAACTTGAACCAGAAATGGCCAAAACCCCGCAGGCGGTGCGCGGCCTATTGATGCGCGTCTGGGAACCCGCCCGCGCCAAGGCCCTGTCAGACGCCGCCGTGCTGGAGGCGATGCTGCACGCCGATGGCATCACCGGGCCGCTGGAGCCATGGGATTGGCGCTATTACAGCGAGCAGCGCCGCAAGGCCGAGCATGATCTGGATGAGGCGGCGCTGAAGCCCTATCTGTCGCTCAACGCCATGCTCGCCGCGCAATTCGACTGCGCGCAGCGCCTCTTCGGCCTTGAATTCCGCGAGTTCGACGGTCCCTTCTACCACCCCGACGTTCGGGGCTGGGAGGTGACCCGCAACGGAGCGCATGTGGCTGTTTTCCTTGGAGATTACTTCGCCCGTGGCTCCAAACGCTCGGGCGCGTGGTGCTCGGCCATGCGCAGCCAGAAAAAGCTGGGCGCGGACACAAGACCCATCGTTGTGAATGTGTGCAACTTTGCAAAAGGCGAGCCCTGCCTGCTGTCCTATGACGACGCGCGCACGTTGTTTCACGAGTTCGGCCATGCGCTGCACCAGATGTTGTCTGATGTGACCTATGGCTTCATCTCGGGCACCTCTGTGGCGCGCGATTTTGTCGAATTGCCCAGCCAGCTTTACGAACACTGGCTGGAAGTGCCCGAGGTGTTGGAAAAACACGCCCGCCACTGGCAGACAGGCGAAGCTATGCCTGCGGATCTGCTGCAAAGATTGTTGGCCGCAGGCACCTATGACCAAGGCTTTGCGACGGTGGAATTCGTGTCCTCGGCTCTTGTCGATCTTGCGTTCCACGAAGGCCCAGCCCCTGCTGATCCGATGCAGAAACAAGCCGAAGTGCTGGAAGCCCTTGGCATGCCCCGCGCCATCCGCATGCGCCACGCCACCCCGCATTTTGCGCATGTGTTCTCGGGTGACGGCTATTCCTCGGGCTATTACAGTTACATGTGGTCCGAAGTGATGGACGCCGACGCCTTTGCGGCCTTTGAAGAGACGGGCAATCCCTTTGACCCTGAAACCGCCAAGCGTCTGGAAACATTTATCCTTTCGGCCGGCGGCTCACAACCTGCCGAAGATCTCTACACCCAGTTTCGCGGCCGCATGCCGGGGGTGGAGCCCTTGCTGAAAGGTCGGGGCCTGTTGGAGCCGGTGTGAGGGGGCCAGCCCCCTCGCCCGTTCCGGGCTCACCCCCGGAGTATTTCTGCCAAGATGAAAGCCCTTTCACTTTGGCCCAAATACTCCCGCCGGAGGCTTCCCCCAAGGTGGCAGGGCACAGGTGATGGGCATTATCGCAAGCGACTTGGGGCGGTGCCGAATTTCGCGCTGAAGGCGCGGGAGAGGCTGGAGGCCGAAGAAAACCCGCAGCGCAGCGCCACTTCGGCCAAAGGATGGCGCGTGTCGGTGATCATGCGCCGCGCGGCCTGTAGGCGCAGCGACAGCGCATAGGCGGCAGGTGGCAGACCAAGGCTTTGGGTGAAGAGCTGTTCCAGCCGCCGAGGTGAGAGACCAACGGCGTGGGCTGTCGCTTCGGCGGTTTCGGGTTGGTCAAGCCGCGCCTCCATCCGCGCAATCGCGACGGCCACGCGCGGGTCAAGCCGCAGGTCGGGTTTTTTGGGGCTGATCTGCGGTTCATGCCCATCGCGGGCTGTGGTGATGAAGCTGGCCGCAACCTGCAAGGCCAATGCTGTGCCATGGCGCGCTTTGATGAGATGCAGCATCAGATCGGCTGCAGGGGCGGCGCCCCCAGCGGTAAAGCGATTGCGGTCAAGGACAAAGCGGCTGGGTTGGACATCCACGCCGGGGTGGGCGGCGGCGAAATCTTCATGATCCTCCCAATGCACCGTCGCCTTGTAGCCGTTCAAAAGCCCCGCCCGTGCCAGTACCCATGCGCCCGCGTCGATTCCGCCGACAGCGGCAAAGCGGGGTGCCATGCGCGCAAGGCTGCGGATCAAGGGTTGCGTCGCGCCTTGCCACTGCTGGAACCCGGCGATCACGATCAGCGCGTCAGCCCCTTCGGCCGCCGACAAGGGCCCATTTGAGGGCAGTTCGATCCCGCAGGTCAGCGGCACGGCGCGGCCATCGGGCGACACCACGCGCCAGCGGTAACTGTCTGACCCTAAATGCCGGTTGGCCGCGCGCAAAGGGTCCAGCGTCGAGGCGACCTCAAGAATCGAGGATTGCGGCAGCACCAAAAGGGCCAGCGTCAAGGGTTGCTGCGATGCGGCGAAGATCGTTGCGTTTTTTGACATAAACATTTCGTAAATCGCAAAGCGCGTATGCGCAAGCCCGCTATGCTGCGGGGCAACTGAATTGGAGGATTCCCATGCCCCTGGCCATGAACCGCGAAGTTTTCATCACCTGTGCTGTCACTGGATCGGGTGGCACGCAGGACAAATCCCCCCATGTGCCGCGCAGCCCCGAGCAGATTGCGACATCGGCCATTGATGCCGCCAAGGCGGGCGCAGCCGTTGTGCATTGCCATGTACGCGACCCGGAAACTGGCAAACCGTCGCGCGATCTGAAGCTCTACCGCGAAGTGACTGAACGGATTCGCGATTCCGGCACCGATGTGGTCTTGAACCTGACCGCCGGCATGGGCGGGGACTTGCTGTTTGACGGCACCGAAGCGATGAACCGCATGGGCGCAAAATCTGATATGGCGGGGGCCACTGAACGGGTCGCCCATGTCGTCAAATGTCGTCCGGAAATCTGTACGCTGGATTGCGGCACGATGAACTTCAACGAGGCCGATTATGTGATGGTCAACACGCCGGGCCTCTTGCGCGACATGGCCAAGCGGATGGTCGATTCCGGCGTTCGGATCGAGATTGAGGCGTTTGACACCGGTCATCTGTGGTTTGCCAAGCAGTTGGCCAGCGAAGGCATCATCCCTGATCCGGTTCTGGTGCAGTTGTGCATGGGCGTGCCATGGGGTGCACCCGATGATCTGAACACCTTCATGGCCATGGTCAACAATGTGCCGTCGCATTGGTTCTGGTCAGCCTTCGCGATCGGCCGCAATGAGATGCCCTATGTGGCGGCATCCGTTCTGGCAGGCGGCAACGTGCGGGTTGGGTTGGAAGATAACCTTTGGCTCGATAAGGGCGTGCTGGCCACCAACGCGCAACTGGTGGAGCGGGCGGTCAGCATCATCTCGAACCTTGGCGCGCGGGTCATCACCCCGGCCGAGGTGCGTGCCAAGCTGAAGCTGGAAAAGCGCGCGCCGCTGGCGCGCTGAGAGAATGAGTGCACAGCCGCGCGCGCGGCTGTGCACCGGTAAAGCCGCAGGTAAGCTATTGTGAGATGATGACCTAGGATGGCCAGAAGGCCGGCCTCTGCAGGGAGTGAAACGCCGGTCACCCCCCCGCTCTCTCCCCCCGCCAAAGGCGCAGGGATATGAGTTGGACTGGGCACCACGGCAAAAGAGACAAGCGCCTCGCTCTCGCCTTTTGTGGGGGGGGCTGGGCAAGGGGGGCCTTTTGCCCCGACAGAAAGGGAAAGAGACATGACACGCAAGGCGGCGATTATTGGTGGTGGGGTTATCGGCGGCGGTTGGGCGGCGCGGTTCTTGCTGAACGGCTGGAACGTGTCGGTGTTTGACCCCGACCCGCAGGCGGAGCGCAAGATTGGTGAGGTGCTGGCCAATGCCCGCGCGGCCCTGCCTGCGCTGTCGGATGTGCCGATGCCGCCCGAGGGCAAGCTGTCCTTTGCCGCCACGATCACCGAAGCGGTCGAAGGCGCGCATTACATTCAGGAATCGGTCAGCGAACGGCTGGACCTGAAGCACCGCGTCTTTGCGCAAATTCAACAATCGGCGGAATTGGGCACGCCAATTGGCTCCTCAACGTCGGGCTTCAAGCCCAGCGAGTTGCAGGAAAATGCTGCGAACCCGTCGGTGATCTTTGTCGCCCACCCGTTCAACCCGGTTTACCTTTTGCCACTGGCCGAGGTGGTGCCTTCGGCCAAGTCTGACCCGAAGGTGATCGATGCGGCCAAGACCATCCTGCGTGAAATCGGCATGTTCCCCCTGCATGTGCGCAAGGAAATTGACGCCCATATCGCCGACCGCTTCCTTGAGGCCGTCTGGCGCGAGGCGCTGTGGCTGGTCAAAGACGGCATCGCCACGACCGAGGAAATCGACGAGGCCATCCGCATGGGCTTTGGCCTGCGCTGGGGGCAAATGGGCCTGTTTGAAACCTACCGCGTTGCCGGTGGCGAGGCCGGGATGAAGCATTTCATGGCGCAGTTTGGCCCCTGCCTGACCTGGCCCTGGACCAAGCTGATGGATGTGCCGGAATTCAACGATGAATTGGTCGACCTAATCGCTGGCCAGTCCGACGCGCAATCGGGCCACCACACCATCCGCGAGCTGGAGCGGATTCGCGACAGCAACCTGATCGGCTTCCTGCGGGCCTTGAAAGACCGCAACTGGGGCGCGGGCAAGGTGTTGCGCGAACATGACGAACGCAATGCTGTGGCCTTTTTCGGCGCGACGGATAGCGCGCCGAAATCGGAACCCCTGGTCATGGCCCATATGCAGGTGCTGCCCGGCTGGATCGACTATAACGGCCATATGACCGAAAGCCGCTATTACTTTGCCAATTCCGAAACCGTCGATGCCTTCCTGCGGCTGGTCGGGGCGGGGATGGATTATGTGGCGGCGGGCCACAGCTATTACTCCGCCGAAACACACATCTGCCATCTGGGCGAGGCCAAGCTGGGTGACCGGCTGACCGGCACGATCCAGATCATCTCGGCCGATGAAAAGCGTTTCCGGTCTTTCGTGCGCATCATGAAGGGCGAGGAGTGCGTTGCTACCGTCGAACAGCTGTGCCTGCACGTGAACATGGCCGAGGGGAAATCTGCCCCCGCATCGGCTGAGGTCTGGGCCAAGCTGAAGGCGATTGCAGACGCCCATGCCGGATTGCCTTTGCCCGAAGGTGCAGGCCGCGCCGTAGGGCAAAAGAAGTGAAGCGCGTCCTCATCACCGCAGGGGCGAATGGCATCGGTCTGGTGATGGCGCAGGCCTTTGCCGCCGAAGGCTATCGCGTCTGGGTGACGGATGTCGATGCAGGTCAGATTGCTGCCTTGCCAGCGGGTATTCGCGGCACTTTGGCGGATGCATCACAGGAACCCGCGATGGAGGCGCTGTTTGCCGAGATTGCCGCGCAATGGGGCGGGCTGGATGTGCTTTGCGCCAATGCAGGCATCAAGGGCCCAACGGCGGCGATCCAGGACATGCCGCTGGAGGGGTGGCACCAGTGTCTTGCGGTCAATCTGGACGGTGCGATGCTGGCCGCCAAACACGCGGCCCGGCTTATGAAACCGGCGGGTTCTGGGGTGATGATCTTTACCTCTTCGACCAGCGGCCTTTATGGCACCCCCTTCCGCGCGCCCTATGTGGCGGCGAAATGGGGGGTGATCGGGCTGATGAAAACCGTCGCGATGGAGCTTGGCCCCCACGGCATCCGCGCCAACGCGATCTGCCCCGGCTCGGTCAACGGCCCGCGCATCGACCGGGTGATCGACGCCGAAGCCGCCGCCAAAGGCATGACGCCGGATGCTGTGCGCCAAGGCTACGCCTCGGGCACCGCCATGAAACGCCTCAGCGACCCCGAAGACGTCGCGGACCTTGCCCTTTTCCTTGCCTCGGACCGCGCGCGCATGATCTCTGGTCAGGCGCTGGCGGTGGATGGCATGACCTATAACGTGGACCCGTAAGGAGACCCCGATGCATTTCGGACTGACCGAAGAACAGCAGATGATCGTCGATGCCACGCGGGCGTTTGTGGAAAAAGAGCTTTTCCCGCATGAGTTGGCAGTCGAACGCGCCAACCATTTGCCGCTGGAGCTGATCAAGGAAATCCAGAAAAAGGCGATGGAGGCCGGGCTATACGCGGCCAATATGCCTGTCGAGGTGGGCGGGGCGGGTTTGGATACACAGTCTTGGCTCTTATACGAAAAAGAGTTGGGGCGCGCGAACTATGCGCTGCACTGGACCTGCGTTGCGCGGCCCTCGAACATCTTGCTCGCGGGCAATGCCGAGCAGCGCGAGCAGTATCTGATGCCCTGCATCCGCGGGGAAACCTGGGATTGTTTGGCGATGACCGAACCCGGCGCGGGGTCGGACCTGCGCGGCATGAAGGCATCGGCCCGCCAAGACGGCGATGACTGGATCCTGAACGGCACCAAGCATTTCATCTCCCACGCGGACCTTGCGGGATTTTCCATCGTCTTCATGGCGACAGGCGAGGAAGACACCCCGCGCGGCCCGAAGAAAAAGATCACCGCTTTCTTCGTGGACAAAGGCACAAAGGGCTTCACCGTCCGCGACGGTTACCGCAACGTCTCGCACCGGGGCTACACCAACGGCATCCTCGAATTCGACGACTGCCGGTTGAACAAACGCCAGATCCTCGGCGAAGTGCACAAGGGCTTCGAAGTGGCGAACAGCTGGCTGGGTGCTACCCGCCTGCAAGTCGCCTCTACCTGCCTTGGCCGCGCCGAACGCGCTCTGGGCCACGCAATCACCTACGCGGCCGAGCGCAAGCAGTTCGGCCAGCAGATCGGCAAATTCCAAGGCATCAGCTTTAAGCTTGCCGATATGGCGATGGAGCTGAAAGCCGCCGAGCTTTTGACCCGCGAGGCCGCGTGGAAATACGACCAAGGCTCCGTGACCGAGGCCGACATGTCGATGGCAAAACTGAAAGCAACCGAAGTGCTGGCGATGGTTGCAGATGAGGCGATCCAGATCCACGGCGGCATGGGCCTGATGGACGAATTGCCGCTGGAGCGCATCTGGCGCGACGCGCGGGTGGAACGGATCTGGGAAGGCACATCGGAGATCCAGCGCCACATCATCAGCCGCGAACTTCTGCGCCCGCACGGCGCGTGACACATGTCGGAACCGGGGGCCAGCCCCCAGACCCCCGGGATATTTGGGAACAGATGAAAGCAACGAAGTGTTAACCCCGTTGACCTACCGTGGACGTACCGAACAGGGGGGGACCCCGATGGCGGTAACAGGTGAAGATTCCCTGCCTCGTTGGTTCGGGGCAGGGCGTCTTGCCTTCGGTTTCACCTGTTCTCAAATATCCTCTGGGGGTCCGGGGGGCGAAGCGCCCCCGGGGGTGACGCATAAGGAACCTCTCAGATGAAAACCCTGGACCGCCTCCTCCGCCCGAAATCCATCGCCGTTCTAGGCGCAGGTTGGGCGCTGAATGTCATCGAACAATGCCAGAAGATGGGCTTCAAGGGCCCGGTCTGGCCTGTGCACCCGACGAAATCCGAGATTGGCGGATTGAAGGCCTATCCCTCGCTCGCCGATCTGCCAGAGCCACCAGATGCCACCTTCATCGGTGTCAACCGCTTTGCCACCATCGACGTGGTGGGTGAACTGTCTGCCATGGGTGCCGGTGGGGCGATCTGCTTTGCCTCTGGCTGGACCGAGGCGGGCGAGCCGGAGTTGCAGCAAAAGCTGATCGACGCGGCCGGTGACATGCCCATTCTGGGCCCCAACTGTTACGGTGTTATCAACTACCTTGATGGCGCGCTTTTGTGGCCTGACCAGCACGGCGGGATCCCGGTTGAAAAGGGCGTGGCGCTGGTCAGTCAATCCTCCAACATCGTCATCAATCTGGGTATGCAGCAGCGCGGCTTGCCGGTCGCCTACGTGGCCTGTCTCGGCAATGCCGCCGTGGTGGGCTTGGCCGATTTGGCCGGTGCGCTTTTGGAGGATCCCCGGGTCACCGCCTTGGGCCTTTACATCGAAGGCATCGACGACGCGCCCGCCTTTGCCGCCTTGGCCGAAAAGGCAAGGGCGGCGGGTAAGGGTGTGGTTGCGATCAAGTCAGGCAAGACCGAACTGTCGCGAAGCGCCGCCGCCAGCCACACCGCCAGCCTTGCGGGCGGTGGGGCTGCCTCCTCTGCCTTCCTGCGTCAGGTCGGGGTTTCTGAGGTCAATACGCCCTCTGAACTGATCGAAACCTTGAAGCTCTTCCATGTCCACGGGCCCCAAATTGGCACGCGCATATGCTCGCTGTCCTGCTCGGGCGGTGAGGCCGGCTTGGTCGCCGATCTGGCAGCACCCTACGGCATCGACTTCCCTCCGGTTCCGCAGGAAACGCATGATCGACTGTTTGCCGTCTTGGGTGAGATCCCCACGATCTCCAACCCTCTGGATTACCATACGTTTATATGGGGCGACGGGCCGAAAACCACAGAAGTCTTCAGCGCCATGCTTCAGGCTTACGACGCGGGCATCTACATCATCGACAGCCCGCGCGCCGACCGCTGTGATCCCTCCGGCTATCAGCCGGCCTTTGATGCGATCGTGGCCGCGCAAAAGGCCACAGGAAAAATCGCCCTGCCGGTCGCTTTGATCGCTGAGAATTTCGGTGAGGCCCGGGTTGAGGCGATGATGAAGGAAGGGGTCTGCACCCTTCTTGGACTTGAGACCGCGCTGGCCGCGATCAAGGCCGCGCAAACCCCTGCTGGCATTCCGGGCTGGCGCCCGGCCAAGGCCCTTTTGCCCCGCGAAACCCGCATGCTGAGCGAGGCCGACGGCAAGGTGTTGTTGGCCGAAGCCGGGATTATGGTGCCGCAATCCAGAACAGCGGCGCGTTTGGCCGATCTGACGACGGCGGGGTTGACCCCTCCTTTCGCGCTGAAGGGTTTGGGCTTTGCCCATAAGACCGAGGCGGGCGCCGTGCGGCTTGGGCTGACCACCCTGCAAGGTCAGGCCGAGATGCCCGGTGCGACGGGCTATCTGGTGGAAGAAATGGTTGCCGGGGCCGTCGCCGAGATCCTTCTCGGCCTTCAGCGCGATCCGGTTTATGGTGCCACGCTGACGCTTGGCATGGGCGGGGTCACGGCCGAGGTGCTGGCTGATACCGTGACGCTGGTGCTGCCCGCGACGGAGGCCCAAGTGCTCGATGCGATGCGTAGCCTCAGGCTCTGGCCGCTTTTGGACGGCTATCGTGGCCGACCAAAGGCCGACATGGCCGCTGTGGCCCAGATTGCCGTGGCCTTGGGGCAGCGGATGCTGGCCGATCAAACCCTTGAAGAAATCGAAATCAACCCAATCCTCGTGCGGCCCACTGGTGCTGTCGCGGTGGATGCCCTGATCCGGAAGGTATGACCATGGCGATGGAAATGAGAACCGAAGGCCCGATCAAGACCCGCCGCGAAGGCGCGATCCTTGAGGTCACGCTCGACGCGCCCAAGGCCAACGCGATCAGCCTGAAAACCAGCCGTGTGATGGGGTTGGTGTTCCGGGATTTCCGCGATGATGACTCGCTTCTTGTGTGCATCATCCGGGCGGCTGGCGAGAAATTCTTCTGCCCCGGCTGGGATCTGAAGGCCGCAGCCGAAGGGGACGCCGTCGACGGTGACTATGGCGTCGGCGGCTTTGCGGGCTTGCAGGAACTGCCGAACTTGAACAAACCGGTGATTGCGGCTGTTCAAGGCATCTGCTGCGGCGGGGGCCTTGAATTTGCGCTCTCCGCCGACCTGATCCTGTGTTCCACCAACGCCACCTTTGCGCTGCCCGAAATCCGCTCGGGCACCGTGGCTGATGCGGCCTCGATCAAACTGCCCAAGCGCATCCCCTATCATGTCGCGATGGACCTTTTGCTCACAGGCCGCTGGTTTGACGCCGAAGAGGCGCACCGCTGGGGCATCGTCAAAGAGATTTGCGCGCCCGAGGAACTTTTGGCCAAGGCCTGGGATCTGGCGCGGCTTCTGGAATCCGGCCCGCCCCTCGTTTACGCCGCCATCAAGGAAGTCGTGCGCGAGGCGGAAAACATGCGCTTCCAAGACGCGCTGAACCGCATCACCAAGCGGCAGATGCCGACAGTCGACCGGCTCTATTCCTCCGAAGATCAGCTCGAAGGCGCCAAAGCCTTTGCCGAAAAGCGCGATCCGGTCTGGAAGGGGCGGTAAGCTCGCGACATGATCTGTCGGAAACAAACGCTTAAATCCTGCGTGCCAGGCTTATCAACGTCCTGACCCCCTGCCTTCAATGCGGCACAAATATCCCGGGGTCCGGGGCGGCGCCCCGGGGCATCAACAGGCGGACGGCATGCAGGATACCGACTATATCATCGTGGGCGCAGGATCGGCCGGATGCGTTTTGGCCAATCGGCTGTCTGAAAGCGGCAAGCACAAGGTGACCCTGATCGAGGCTGGCGGCAGTGATACGGCGCTCAGCCTCATCAACTTTTTCATCCATCTGCCGCTGGGCTATGGCAAGCTCTTTTACAATCCTGCCGTCAACTGGATGTATGGCACCGAGCCTGATCCCGGGCTGAATGGTCAGCGTGACCACTGGCCACGCGGCAAGGTTTTGGGCGGTTCTTCTAGCATCAATGCCATGGTCTGGATTCGCGGCCACCGCGCCGATTATGAAGAATGGGGCGCGGAGAACGCTGGCTGGGGCTATGACGAGTGCACCGCCGCCTACCGCGCGATCGAGGATAACGAGGCTGGCGCTGACGCTTTCCGCGGTCAAGGCGGCCCCTTGTTCATTTCGGCCAATCGGACCGGGTTGCACCCCTTGGTCGAGGATTACATCCGCGCCTGCGGTCAGGCCGGGCTGCCCTATACCCCCGATTTCAACGGGGAAAACCAAGAAGGCGCTGGGCATTACCAGATGTCCATCAAAAAGGCGCGGCGCAATTCAACCGCGCGGGCCTTTCTGCGCCCGGCGATGAAGCTGGCGAACCTGAAGGTGATCACCCGCGCTCAGGTGACGCGGGTGATGATGGAGGGCACGCGCGCGGTCGGCGTGGAATACGTTCAAAACGGCCAGCGCCATGAACTGCGCTGCAATGCCGAGGTGATATTGTCCGGCGGCGCGATCAACTCGCCGCAGCTTTTGGAGCTGTCGGGCATCGGCAACGGGGCCCATCTGCAGGGCCTTGGCTTGCCCGTTGTCCTCGACAACCCCAATGTGGGCGAACACATGTCCGACCATCAGGGCATCAACTACACCTTCCGCATGAAGGTGCCGACCTATAACAACATCCTGCGCCCGTGGTGGGGTAAGCTGATGGTTGGGATGCAGTATTTCCTGACCGGTGGCGGTCCTTTGGCCAAGTCGATCAACCACGGCGGAGGCTTTTTCCGCACCCGGCCTGACTTGGCCCGCCCCAATATGCAGCTTTATTTTCAGGCGTTTTCCACCCTGTTGCCCAAGGCGGGTGAGCGACCGCTTCTGACACCCGATCCCTATCCGGGCCTGTCGATCGGCCTGTCGAACTGCCGCCCCACAAGCCGCGGGCACATCCACATCGCAACGCCTGATCCCTTGGCGCATCCAAAGATCGTGGCCAACGTGTATTCGACCGACCATGACGTGCAGGAAATGCTTGAAGCGGTGAAATACCTGCGCCACATCGCCGCCCAACCGGCCATGGCGGGGCTGATCGAAGAAGAGCTGCGTCCCGGTCTTGATGTGCAGTCCGATCCCGATCTCATCAATGACTTCCGCAACCGCTCGGGCACGGTCTATCACCACTCCTGCACCGCCCGCATGGGCCGTGATGCGTCAACCTCGGTCGTGGACGCGCGCTGCCGGGTGCATGGGATTCAGGGCCTGCGCGTGATTGATGCAAGCGCTTTCCCCAACCTGATTGCTGGCAACACCAATGCGCCGTCGATCCTGATGGGCTGGAAGGGTGCTGAAAAGGTGCTTGAGGACGCCCGCTAGACCGCGTCCGTCCCGTCGATGCCGAAAAAACCCAGCCAAAAGGATGTACCGTCCCGCACTTTGCCCTAGATAGCGCCACATGGGCGGCATTTCGGCTGCATAGGGGAACGCATGCTTTTGGTGGCATCCGGGGTGACCAAGACCTACCGCACCGGGGACGAGGCAGTGCGGGTGCTTGACGGTGTCGATCTGACGCTTGAGGCGGGCGAAAGCCTTGCGCTGACGGGTGAATCCGGGTCGGGCAAAAGCACGCTTTTGCATCTGGTCGCCGGGCTCGACATGCCAGACAGTGGCCAGCTTATCGTCAACGGCACCGATATGGCGCAGGCCACCGACGCGCAGCGCGCCGCTCTGCGCCGCGATAAGGTGGGGCTGGTGTTTCAGCAGTTCAACCTCATCCCCTCCTTGGACATTACCGCCAATCTGGCCTTTCAGGCCCGTCTGGCCGGGCGGTATGATGCCGCTTGGGCCCGCGAACTGGCGCAGGTCTTGGGACTGGAGCCCTTGTTGCAGCGCTATCCCGAACAGCTTTCCGGTGGCCAGCAGCAGCGCGTGGCCATTGGCCGGGCATTGGCCGGGCGCCCTCGTCTGGTGCTGGCCGATGAGCCGACAGGCAATCTGGACGAGACAACGGGCGATGCGGTGATGGCGCTTTTGTTGCGGCTGGTGGCGCAGACGGGGGCGGGGCTTTTGATGGTCACACACTCGCCGCGTCTTGCGGCCCGGCTGGACCGGCGTGTGCATCTCAGCGCCGGGCGTCTGCAACTTGAGCCTGTCGCATGAGGCCAGGCGTCGGTCTTTCGGCGCTCTTGTCGCACTGGGGGCGTCACCCCTTTCAACTGGCCATGCTTTTGGTGGGTCTGTCACTGGCCACCGCGCTGTGGTCGGGCGTGCAGGCGATCAACGCCGAGGCGCGCGCAAGCTATGCCCGCGCCGCTGATGCCTTGGCGCTGGATGGTCTGCCCCGCTGGGCCATGGCCGATGGCAGCGCTGTGTCGCTGGCGACTTATGCCGATCTGCGCCGTTCAGGCTGGCAGGTTTCCCCAGTGATCGAAGGGCCCTTGCCCGGCACTGATCTGCGGCTCATCGGGATTGACGCCCTGACCCTGCCCAGCGAGGCGCGGCTTCTGGATACCCAGACGCTTGATCTGCAAGGCTTTGTCTCGGCTGAGGGGGAGTTGTTGCTGAACCCCGATGCGGCCAAAATCGTGCCCCCCGATCTGCCGCCGTCGCGCGCCACCCCCGACCTGCCCCAAGGCATTGCGCTCGCCGATATCGCCGTGGCCGACCGGCTTTTGGGCCAGCCGGGGATTTCCTATCTTCTGCTGGCCCCCGATGCGGCAGCGACGCCCCCACCGCCAGGCATCGTCGCGCAGCGCCCCACGGCGGGCGAGGATATCGCCCGACTGACGGACAGCTTTCATTTGAACCTGACCGCCTTTGGCCTTTTGGCCTTTGCGGTGGGTCTCTTCATTGTCTATTCCGCCATCGGTCTGGCCTTTGAACAACGCCGTCCGATGTTTCGGACCTTGCGCGCCTTGGGCCTGTCAGCGGCGGCGCTGACCGGGCTTTTGCTGACGGAACTTCTGTTGCTGTCGCTGATCGCCGGGGCCATCGGGGTGGGTCTTGGCTATCTCGTTGCGGCGGCTTTGTTGCCGGATGTTGCCGCCACCCTGCGCGGGCTTTATGGGGCCGAAGTGCCGGGCACTTTGGGCTTGCGCCCGGCATGGTGGTTGGCGGGTCTTGGCATTTCGGTGGCGGGCACGCTGGTGGCCGCTGGGCAAAGCCTGTGGCGGCTGTGGCATCTGCCGCTGTTGGCCACGGCCCAACCACGCGCTTGGGCGCGCGAGGCGGCGCGGGGCTTACGCTGGCAAGCCGGGGCGGGGCTTGCGCTTTTGGCGCTGGCTTTCGGCCTTGGGCTTTGGGGCGTGGGGCTTTGGGCCGGGTTTGGCCTCTTGGCGGCGCTGCTGTTGGGCGCGGCGCTTCTTTTGCCTTTGTTTCTGTATGCCCTGACACTTGCCGCCGGTTGCATGGCGCGCGGCGTGCTGGCCCAGTGGTTTTGGGCCGACACCCGCCTGCAACTCCCCGGCCTGTCGATTGCGCTGATAGCGCTGATGTTGGCCTTGGCCGCGAATGTCGGCGTTGGCACCATGGTCGGCAGCTTTCGCCAGACCTTCACCGGCTGGCTGGATCAGCGGCTGGCGTCTGAACTTTACATCACAGCCCGCACGACTGACGAGGCGGCAGCCATGGTCGATTGGCTGACCCCGCGCACCACGGCCATCCTGCCGATCTGGTCGGCTGAAACCACGATTTCCGGTCAACCGGCCGAGGTCTACGGCATGACCGACCACGCCACCTATCGCGACAATTGGCCAATCTTGCTGGCCCGCCTTGATACATGGGACAGGCTGGCCGCCGGGCAGGCGGTTTTGGTCAACGAACAGCTTTACCGCCGCAGTGGCCTGAGCTTGGATGATCTATTGGACCTGCCCGGCGGCGCGCTGCCGGTGGCGGGGGTCTATTCCGACTATGGCAATCCCCGCCCGCAGATCATCGTTGCAACTGATCTTCTGGTCGCGCGCTTTCCCGATATCCCCAGATTGCGCTATGGGCTGCGGGTGGATCCGGCCCAATCTGACACCCTCGCGCAGGAACTGCGAGACGCCTTCAATCTACCCGAAGGGTCGGTTTTGGATAACACCCGCATCAAGACCATGTCGCTGCAGGTGTTTGAGCGCACCTTTGCCGTCACGGGGGCGCTGAACGTGCTGACGCTGGCCGTGGCGGGGGTGGCGATCTTTGCCAGCCTGATGACGCTTTCGGGCATGCGGGTGGTGCAACTTGCCCCGGTCTGGGCCTTGGGGCTAACCAAGGGTCGGCTCGCGGCTTTGGACTTTGCGCGCACGCTGGTGTTGGCGGTCTTGACGCTGGTCATTGCGCTGCCCTTGGGGCTGGTGTTGGCTTGGGCTCTCTTGGCGGTGGTGAATGTGGCGGCCTTTGGTTGGCGATTGCCTATGGCGGTGTTCCCCGCCGACTGGCTGGTTTTGGCGGGCTTTACGTTGATTGCCGCCGCTTTGGCCGCGCTTGGCCCGTGGCGCCGGCTGGCCCGCATGGCCCCGGCGGATTTGCTGAAGGTGTTTGCCAATGCAAATTAGGGGATGGTCTGCCGCGCTGTGTATGACCTTGGCTTTTGCGGGGTCAGCGGCGCATGCGCAGGGATTTGCGGGCATGGGCCAAGTGGTCGAAGGGTTCTCGAACCCCGACCTGGACTATCGGCTGACGTTCCCGGCCGATCACGGCCCGCATCCCGATTTCCGCATCGAATGGTGGTATCTGACCGCCACCCTGACCGGGCCGGATGGAACGGATTACGGCGCGCAATGGACACTGTTTCGTACTGCCCTGCGCCCCGGTGAAGGGCAGGGCTTTGCCAGCCCGCAGCTGTGGATGGGCCACGCGGCGCTGACCAGTGCGGGCACGCATCTTTACGCCGAAAAACTGGGGCGCGGTGGCGTTGGGCAGGCAGGGGTGACACCTGAGCCCTTCAAGGCCTGGATTGACGACTGGCAGATGATCAGCCGCGCAGCGCCGGGGGCTGATGCGCTTTCTGCGCTGGATCTAAACGCTTCGGGCAGCGGATTTTCTTATGCGCTGGCTTTGCAGACCGAAGGCCCGCTCGTCGCCCAA
>JBILYK010000002.1:0-120459 GCA_044377735.1 Paracoccaceae bacterium
TTCTTCTTCATCGCGTCACGAAGTCCGGGGATGGCGGGCTGTTTGGGCATGAGCACGGTCTCCTTCGCTCGATGCCCACAGCCTACCACATCACACCGAAGGCGGCAGGTTTTTCAGATTTTCCTTATATCTTGCGTCAATTTTCCATTCGCCTTTTTGTGCGCGCCCCCCAATAACTCCGCCATTCAATATGCCGGATCTATTGGTTCTGTTTAAAAAGAAAAAGGCGAAGCCCAATTTCAATTCATCGGCAGTCTGATGGTTGCGAAACACGTCCTTCCACACGTCCCACTCATCAATACTAACTGGGCGTTCTTCGATCAGTCTGCACAGTTCATCAGTGCGATGCAGAACGCTGTTCCAAAACGAAAAGACAGGCCTGCTTATGTCGTTGATGGAAACGCGACGAACAACGCCTGTTATCAACAACTCCCAAGCAATCGCTGCGCCGCCAGCATAGGGTTCGACATAACGCCCACGCGTTCAGCGGCAAGGCGACGTTGCACAAGGCCGTTGCCGGTCTGCATGTCGGCCCGGACATACCGGACGCGCTCGTGCTCGTCGTCGAAGGTGAAGACCTTGGTCGGAGCAACTTCACGCTTGCCCGTGTTGCGCCGGGTCGGGTCTTCGCTGGCTTCGATCACGCGCAAAGGAACGCCGCGTTTCTGGGCCTGCTGTTTCGCCTCACGGTACTTGACCGGATCGCGCGCATCGTCGCGCGACAGATAGACGCCGGGTTCGGACTGCGCTCCGCCCAAGATCAACTTGCCAGAAGCATCGCGGGTGAAGTTCGCGGCCTTCAAGGCACGTTCGCGCTGATCGGCTTCAAGCTGGGCCAGCAGCTTGTCCACGGAAGACAGCGCCGTTTCCTTTTCGCGGGTCACGTCCTTCTTCTCGTCCAGAATCTTGCTGTTGAAGGCGTGCAGGTCGTCGAGGCGCTTCTGCTGGGCCGTCACGGTCTGGGTCAGAGTGCTGACTTGGGCGATGAGCGCTTGCAGCGCGGCTGTGGTGTCGTCGGGCATTCGTTCGATCCTCTCTCGAAACAAAAACGGCGGGGCTTCCGAGCGCCCCGCCGTCTCCGTTTCATCACACAGAGAGGAACGCGAACACCGCCCGCCTATGAAGGAACGATAAGGCGATGGAATCGCGACCAAAACCGGACGAATGAGGTGGAATTGGGCTGGACCTTATTTCTCTGCCGCGATTCCATAGAGCCAGTCATCCGCAGGGTCGCGGGGCGGGCAAAGCCAAGGCTTCGCTGCTTTCTTCGATGTAATGACTTTTCCACGAGCCTGTTCGGGCTTGGCTGGCTGTGAGGCAACGGGCTTGGGCACGATTGCGGGCGCTATTGGCCGTGGCTTGCGCACGATCACGGGAGCAGGGCGGGCCGCAGGTGCAGGGGCAGGTGTTGCCGCCTTCCTTGGCCGGTGTTCCGTCCAGAGTGCGCGGGCTTTTTCGAGGCCTTGACCGCGAATCTGGCCGTAGGCCGGGAGGTCTGCGCCGTCGAGGATGGCAATGATGTTCTCGCGCACGGTCTCCGGGTCGCGGTCGATCACGAGGCACACTTCGGCGCGCATGTGCGCCCACGGCCCAGACCCATTCGTGAGAAACAGCAGGGCTTCCGTCCGGTTGCGCTTCGCTTCCTCAGCCCCGCCAGCGGCGGAATCCGTGAAGAGGTCTGCGACGGCCTGACGAAGGACCGCCTGATAGAGTTGCGTTTCCTCATAAGCGACTGTCACCACGGGCAACCCTCCGGGCGTTCCCAGATGTCGAGGTGACGGATGACAGGGGCGAAGATGAAGCGGTCAGCTTCTGCGCGCTCGGCGGCTGTCGTCGTCTTCTGCCAGCGGACGAATACCGTCTGAGGGGTCAGGCTTTGGTCAGGCGTCCACACTGCGACAACATCAAGGCCGCGTTCGCGCAGCAGGTTCGCGGTCAGGTCGAGTGCGCGCCAAGTCATCGTAAGGGGCGACCTCCTGTAACGCGGTATGCGCCCGGTGCGCCGTCGTCACGATCACCCGGCCACGAATGGCCGATGCGCTGGCCGTTCGAGGGGTTCGCATCTTCTGCGACTTTGCGCTGGTAGCCTGTCGGCTGGCCGTCCCAAAAGAAAGTGACGGCTGACCCGGCACGGCGCACTTCGACAAGCGTTGCGTCAGGCATCGTGCAAGGCTCCGGGCAGCAGGAGGTTGGCTGCTGAGCCAGCCAGCGGTGGACATGCCGGGGTGCAACTTCGCGGGCGGAGGTCATCCAGAAGTGCCGAAGATCGCCAGCACAGGTCAGGGCGAGACGGTCGAGTGCGTTGTCGAGGTGGCCGCGTTCCCCGTCGATCCGGCGACGAGACGGAAACACCCAGTCGCAGTCATCGAAACGGATTTCGTGCAGCCGCTTGAACAGGCGCAGGACTTCATCTGCGACAACGATGGAACGCCCTGTCTCGTCACGCTTGAGGCGAGCGAAGGATACGACGCCCGTGGACAGGTCAACATCCTTCCACATCAGGGTTTGCAGCGCGTTGCGCCAGCGTGATCCCGACAGCCAGCGGATCATCCACGCAAGCCGGATATGCTCGTTCTCGATGGCCTCAATCTCGGCCCAGCGATCAGCCCACGGAACCTGCATGTCGAGTTTGCCAGTCTGGACACGGGACTTCATCTTGGTGTTGTCCAAGAGTGCTGGGATCGGCAAGGAGAGGGCGCAGAGGCGATTGACGAAGCGGACCACAGCGCCCGCAATCGACCCGGCCCTGTGTGCCGCGTGAGGGTGTTCGACCTGTAGCGCGTTCAGGTATTGGTTGATCTCAAGGACCGGCAGTTCCGAGACCAGAACATCGCCCCAACGGCCAAGATGTTTGTCGAAGGCGAGCCGGTAGTCATTCACGGTCTGGTCGATCATGCGCGCCTTGCCAGAAGCGCGGTCGCTCGTCCTGTGCGCGATGTACTGGTCAAGTGCCTCGCAGAATGTCGGGATGCCAAGGGTGGCCTTGTCTGCGGCCTTTTCGGCCTTCGTGCGCGCCTTGCCCTCCTGAACGTCGAGAGCCGCCTTGCCGATCTGATCCTTCGCCCAGCGCGTGTGAGTGCCCTTCGATGCCCACTGTCCGAGTTTGATGCGCCGGACCTTCTGCGCCGTCGCATCCCACTTGTTCAGATACCACGTCTTGGTGCCGCCCGGCGTGACGCAGAGCTGCAATCCTTTGACCGATGGATCGGTGAACCACGTCGTTGTGTCGGCCTCGAGTTTCGCGACCGCCGCATCTGTGAACTTGATCTGGGGCATGGCTGGTTCCTTGCAAACCGTGAACTTTTGCAAGGACGACGTTACGTTCTAACCCGGATCAAACACAACCGAGTGTTGACGGTGATCCTTATTTTTCAGTGGTTTGTGGACGTAACCGCTATGAGTGTTGCCACAGATTTTGCATTACGAATGACGTGCTCTACCAGCTGAGCTACAGCGGCCTTTGGTGACGGGCTCCTAGCACCCCTTCTAGCCGCTGTGTAGTCCTAATCTGCACGTCTTGCGACGGCGGCAAGGTCGATGATGTCGGGGTACTGCGAGGGATCGGGGGCGGGTTTGGCAGGTGGTTGGACCATGAGCGGCAAAAGCTCGGCACCGCGGGCGCTTTGGGCGGTGTTTTCCTGCGGTTCGCGCCACGAAAGGGTGTCGAAGCCGCCGCAGTTGTCGCAGATCGGGTGCCATTCGGCGTGGATGGCTTGGCATTTGTCGCAGCACCATTGCGCGCCGCGCGGCGCGACGAGCGCCTTGGAGAGCCAGCCGCGCACGACCGCTTCGTCTGAGCCTTCGCCGCGTTCGATGGCGGCCATGAGCGCAAGCGCGCGCTGCGTTGGGTGGCGGTCCACCATGTCGCCCAGCGCGCGGCGGGCGGCGGGGAAATCTTCGGCGGCGATCAGCATTTCGGCCTGCAGGAGGCGGGTCTCGTCATGCTCGGGGTGGCGGGCGATCAGAGGCTTGAAGCGCTTGATCCGGGCGTCAGGGGTCTCATCAGGTTCAATTTCGGCAAAGACGGCTGAAAGATCGGGGTGCGGGATGCCCTCCCACGCCTTTTTCACCACACGGGTGGCGCCCTTACGGTCGCCCTTGGCGGTTAGGCTACGGGCAGCCATGACGGCGGCGGGGATCAGGTCGGGCGATTTGCGGTTGGCCTCGATTGCGGCCTCACGGGCCTCGACGGTGGCAGTGTCATCCATGATGCCCTTGGCCTCTTGGAGCGCCAGAACCGCATCGCGGCGTCGGAACACGTCTTTGGTCAGGCCCCCGATCTTCAGCTTTGCGCCCAATGTGGCACGCGCACCTTTCCAGTCGGCGCGTTCGGATTGCAGTTTGAGCAGGATATCCTGTGTTTCGGCATGTTTGGGTTTCAGCGCAAAGGCCTTTTCGGCCAGTTTCAGCGCAGTTTCACCGTCACCTTCCGCCAACTTTTGCAGCATGAGGCCGCGGATGCCAACAAAGCGGGTGCTATCCTCGGCCAGAAGCTTTTTGTAGGCCTCAGTCGCGCGTTTGCCGTCGCCGGAGACTTGGGCGGCTTGGGCGATCAGCAGCGTCGTCAGATCCGGGTTTTCAAGGTATTTCTCGGCCCGCTGTGCCCGCATCAGAGCCAAGCGGCCTTCGCCTGAGGCAAGGGCCAGAAAGCCGTCGGACAGCGCCTGATAGCCTTTGCGTTGGCGGTCGCGGTCGAAATAGCGGGAGATGGCGGTCTCATCCCCGTTGAGAAAGCGCAAGGTGGCGACGAGAAAGCCGATGATCTTCATCACGACCCAGATCACCAGCATCAGCACCAGAAGGGTGATGACGGCTTGCAGCGGGCCAAGGGTGAATTCATAGCCCTCCGCCGCAATGCGGATACCGCCCCCAGTGTCGACAAGGATGCTTGCGCCGAAGGTCAGCCCTGCGACCACGGCGACGAACAGCACGACTTTCAACAAAGACCAGATCATGCCGTCCCCTTATCCGCCGATGGTGTCGGCCAGTTCGCGCAAAGCGGTGATCGCCGAGAGCCGTTGGTCTGCCGTGCTGCGCCAGTCTGCCATGGCCGCGCGGGCGACCTCGGGCAGGCTGTCAAGTTCGGCAAGGGTGGTCACAAAATCGCCTCTGGCGAGCGCCGCCTCGGCGCGCGAGAGGATGGCGTCGGGGTCGCTGCCCTCACGCGGAGTGAGGGAGCGGGCGCCGGTCTGGGTGCGGAAGAAGCTCATGGCGCGGTCGGCCCAGCTGTCGCCCATGTCGGCGCGCAGAGCGGCTTCGAGGGCGGCGCGGGCGGCTTCGGCGAAGCTGTCTTGCAAGGTGGCAAGGCTTCGGACGCCGGTTTCGGCGGCTTGGGACAGGAGGGGTGGGACATCAGGACCAAGGGCCGCGAGTTCGGGGCCGAAGGGCGCGCCGCTTTCCACCGCTGTACGCAGGGCGGCAAGGGCGATCCGCCGCTCGGCGGCCAAGTTCAGCGCCTCGGCTTCGGCCTTAAGGCGGTTGGCCTGTTCCTCGGCCTCTTTCAGACGCGCCTCGGCCTCGGCGGCGAGGGCGGTGATGTTGGCCGGCACCGGGCCGGAGGCTTGCAGCGCGGTCAGCTCGCTTTGCAACTGGGCAATGGCAGCTGTGACGGCGGCGGTGTCCTCGGCGCGTTCGGCGGGGCCAGTTTCAAGGGCAGCAACGCGGCCATTGAGGGTGGCCAGCGTGTCCATAAGGGGCGAGAAATCGGGGAGGGGTTGGCCTTCCAGCGTGGCAAGTCGGGTTTGCAGTTGGGCAAGGTCATTGGACTGTTCGGCAAGCTTACGCTCTAGCTCGGCGGTGGAGGCGAGGGGCCAGCCTTGGGGCACAACTTGCGCCGCGCCAAAGCCAAGGCCGGCGGCGATAGCGCCGCCCAAAAGAAGTGTGACAAGGCCGCCGCTGCGCTGGGCGGGTTTGGCTTCGGCCTTGGGTGTATCATCTTGCGGCGACGGGGCTGGTTCAACGGCCTGATCGTCTTTCCGGCTGGTCAGATCATCCGTGTCGGACATGGCCGTTCTCTCCTCGGACCCCACCAATTGGAGGCTGCCCCAAGGTAGCGCCTAGAGGTGACCGGATTCAAGGTTTGCATCTGCAGAAAGCATCTGGATGACAGTGTGCAGCATGTTTCCGCCGTCGGGGTGCGGGGCGACGGTCAATTGGGCGGGGGTCAGGGCCTGAGCCGCCGTGGCGGCGGCTGGGCTGATGGCCACGATCCAGAGGGGGGCTTTGGTATCTGGTGGCAAGGCTTGGGCAAGGATCTGGGCCGAGCGGGGGGAGAAGAGGGGCACCAGAACCGGGCTTTCGGCCTGCAAAAGGGTGAAGGCGGCAGGGGAGAGCGGGCAGGGTCTTTGGGCGTAAAGGATGGCGGAATGTGTTGTTATTCCGCTGTTTTCCAGGATTTTGGACAGGTTCCCGGCCACATCCTCGCCCCGGATGTGCAAGAGCGGGCTTTGGGGGTTCGCGGCGCGGATGAGGGCCGCAAGGGCATGAACATCCCCGTCCGCCGAGATGGCCTGAAAGCCCGCCGCGCGGGCGGTGTCAGCAGTGCGGGGGCCGACGCAAAAGGCGGTTTCCGGCAGGGGGGTGCCGGTGGCCCACAGGCGGCCTGCGGCCTCGGCCCCGGTTTCAGAGGTGAGGATCAGCGCGCCAAAGGCAAGGGCTGGCAGGGGGGGGTGCAGCCATTCGGTCTGCATCAAGGGCGACATCATGACCTGCACCGAGGGGAGACGCGCCTGCAACGCCTGCGCAAAGCGCTGGCTTTGCAGCGCGGGGCGGGTCAAAAGGACAACAGGGGCGCGGGATTGTCTGGCCATGGCCAAGGTGTTACCTGCGCGGGACCTTTGAGGCAACGTTTGAAAACCATGGCCGCGCCGCTGACCTTTCTTGGCATAGAATCAAGCTGCGACGACACCGCTGCCGCTGTGGTGCGCCATGTGCCGGGTGCTGCGGCGCAGATTCTGTCATCGGTTGTCGAGGGACAGGTGGCGATACATGCCGATTTCGGCGGCGTGGTGCCCGAGATTGCCGCACGCGCCCATGCCGAGCGGTTGGATCATTGCGTCGAGGCGGCCTTGGCGCAGGCGGGGCTGAGCCTGCGCGATGTGGACGGCATTGCGGTGACCGCCGGGCCGGGGCTGATTGGCGGGGTGTTGTCGGGGGTGATGCTGGCCAAGGGGCTGGCGGCGGCCAGTGGGCTGCCGATGGTGGGGGTGAACCATCTGGCGGGCCATGCGCTGACGCCACGGCTGACGGATGCGGTGGGCTTTCCCTATTTGATGCTGTTGGTGTCTGGCGGGCATTGTCAGTTTCTGATTGCCAAGGATGTGGACGATTTCCAGCGCCTTGGCGGTACGATCGACGATGCGCCGGGGGAGGCCTTTGACAAGACGGCCAAGCTGTTGGGCTTGCCCCAGCCGGGCGGGCCAGCGGTGCAGGCCGAGGCGGCTTTGGGCGACGTGCGGCGCTTTGCGTTTCCGCGTCCGCTGTTGGACCGGCCGGGGTGCGATATGTCCTTCTCGGGTCTCAAAACCGCGCTGCTCAGGGCGCGGGATGCGGTGGTGGCCGAAAAGGGCGGGTTGACGGTGCAGGACCGGCGCGATCTGTGCGCGGGGTTCCAAGCGGCGGTGGCCGATGTGCTGGTGGAGAAATCCCGCCGGGCGCTGGAGGTCTATCTGGCGCTTTCCCGGGCCGCGCCGGTTTTGGCGGTGGCGGGTGGGGTGGCGGCGAATACGCTGATTCGGGAAAAGCTGATTGGCCTGTGTGACGCGATGGGCGTGCGGTTTTTGGCACCGCCCTTGGCGCTTTGCACCGACAATGCCGCGATGATCGCTTGGGCCGGGATGGAGCGGTTTCGGATTGGCGCGCGGGATGATGCCAGCCTGATGGCGCGGCCGCGCTGGCCCTTGGACCAGACGGCGGCCCCGATGATCGGGTCGGGGAAGAAGGGGGCCAAGGCATGATCGCGATTGCTGGGGCTGGTGCCTTTGGAACCGCGCTGGCCGTCGCCTTGGGGCGCGAGGGGCGGGCGGTAACGCTTTGGGCGCGCGATGTGGGAGAGATGGCGAATCGGCGGCGCAATGCGCGGTATCTGCCGGGGGTGGATTTGCCGGACTGCGTCACGGTCAGCGCCTATCATGACGTGTTCGCGGAGGCTGACGTGGTGCTGTTTGCCGTGCCAATGCAGGCGCTGGCGGGGTTTGTCGAGGCCCATGCCGAGCAGTTCGGGGGCAAGTGGCTGGTTGCCTGCTGCAAGGGCGTCGATATGGCCACTTTGCAGGGGCCAAGTGCGGTGATCCGTGCGCGCTGCTCGGATGCCCAGATTGCGGTGCTGACGGGCCCAAGTTTTGCCGCTGACATTGCGCGGGGGTTGCCGACGGCGCTGACGCTGGCCGGGGCGGATGAAGCCCTGCAGGCACGGCTGTCGACGCCGTCGCTGCGGCTGTATCGCAGTGCCGATGTGGTGGGGGCAGAGCTGGGCGGCGCTTTGAAGAATGTGATGGCCATCGCGGCGGGTGTCGTCATGGGCGCGGGACTGGGCGACAGTGCGCGCGCGGCGCTGATGACGCGGGGCTTTGCAGAGATGCAGCGCTTTGCGCTGGCCAAGGGCGCGCGGGCCGAAACGCTGGCGGGGCTGTCGGGCTTGGGCGATTTGATTTTGACCTGCACCTCGGCCCAGTCGCGGAATTTCCGCTTTGGGCAGGCCATCGGGCAAGGGGCGGAGTTTGATCCGACCATCACGGTTGAGGGGGCTGCGACTGCGGTTGCGGTGGCCAAGATCGCCCAGCGTGACGGGATCGAGATGCCGATCACCCAGATGATTGCCGCGCTGATTGCGCAAGAGATCACCTTGCGGCAGGCGGTTCAGGCGCTGATGTCGCGCCCATTGAAAGAGGAATGACCCATGCGTTTTGCCCTGATCTGCACCGACAAAGCCGACCATCTTGAGGTTCGCAAAGCGAACCGTGACGCGCATTTGGCGCATATTGCGTCCTCGGGCGTGGTGGAGATGGCGGGGCCGTTTCTGAACGACAAGGGCGAGATGTCGGGCAGCCTTGTGATCCTTGCAGTTGGCAGCAAAGCCGAGGCGGAGGCTTGGACCGCCGCTGACCCCTATGCCAAGGCGGGGTTATTCGCGAAAGTACGAATCGAGGAATGGAAAAAGGTGATCGGGTGAGCCGCTGGCTGTTCAAATCTGAACCCGACACCTGGGGCTGGGCAGATCAGGTGGCGCGGGGGGATCTGGGTGAGGAATGGCATGGCGTGCGCAACTATCAGGCTCGCAACAATATGCGGGCGATGCGGGTGGGGGATCAGGGGTTCTTTTACCACTCCAACATTGGAAAAGAGATTGTCGGCATTGTCGAGGTGATCCGCGAAAGCGCGCCGGACAGCACAACCGATGATCCGAGTTGGGACTGTGTGATGGTGCGGGCGGTACGGCCGTTCAAGAGGCCGCTGAGCCTTGAAGATTGCAAGGTGGTGCAAGGGCTGGAGGCGATGGCGCTGGTGAAAAGTCTCCGGCTTTCCGTGCAGCCGGTGACGGCGGATGAGTGGCAGATCATTTGCCGCTTGGGTGGAATTGAATGAAATGAAGGGCCTCGCACCCCTACGAGACCCTTCACCACCCCACGCGCTCCCCTAGCACCGCACGTGTATGAAAAGGTCTCGGACATGCTGCCCTGTGAGATGTTATAGGGCAAATTGGCGCGGCCATGCAAAGGCCAAGTGTCTAACATTTAACACGAATTCATTCAGTGCCGGGTGTCAGGCAGAAGAAAGGCTGCGAGGCCGAGAAGGGGCAGGACGGCGCAGATCTGATAGACCGCGACAATGCCCCAATGGTCAGCCAAGACACCCAAAATGGCCGCCCCGATGGCCGCAATGCCAAAGGCGAGGCCAAACAAGAGCCCTGCCACCATGCCCGTGTTGTGCGGCATCAGGTCTTGCGCATAGACCACCATCGCCGGGAAGGCCGAGGCGAGCACCAGACCAGCCAAGGCCGCGACGATGATCGTTGGCACCAAAGGCAGGAAGGGCAAAGACAGCGACAGCGGCAGGATGCCAAGGATTGACCACAGGATCACCCGCCGCCGCCCGATGCGATCTCCGATTGGGCCGCCGATGATGGTCCCTGCGGCCGCGGCGGCGAGAAAGACGAAGAGGCTGAGGTTCGCCTGCGCCTTTGACAGGCCAAACCGTTCGATCAGGTAGAAATTGTAGTAACTGGAGAACGAGACGCTGTAGACGAACTTCGAGAAGATCAGCACGATCAAAAGCGCCATACCCCGGCGTGCAACGTCGCGGGGCGGGGCTGAGGCCTGTGCGCGGACCCTGCGCTGCGCCGCGCGGTTGGCGCCGACCGATTTGTACCACCGACCGATGAAATACATCAGCACCATGCCAGCCAAGGCCACGGCTGCGAACCATTCGATCGAGACTTGCCCGCGCTCCAGCACGATGAAGGCCGCCGCCAGGGGACCAAGGGCTGAACCCGCGTTTCCGCCCACTTGAAACACCGATTGGGCAAAGCCCGGCCGCATGCCAGCTGCAAGGCGCACGATACGCGAGGATTCCGGGTGGAAAATCGACGAGCCTAGGCCGATCAGCGCAACCGACAGCAGGACAAGGCCAAAGCTGGTGGCGTGGGCCAGAAGGATCAGCCCGATCCCGGTGGAGGCCATGCCAGCCGAGAGTGCATAGGGCATGGGCCGCTTGTCGGTATAAAGCCCGATCACGGGCTGCAGGATGGAGGCTGTGCCCTGAAAGACAAGGGTAATCAGTCCGATCTGGGTGAAGGACAGATCAAGATTATCCTTCAGCAAAGGATAGCCCGCCGGGATAAGCGACTGCATCAGGTCGTTCAGAAAGTGACCAAGAGCCACAGCAAAGATCACCGGAGCGGCGGTGGTTTCTGCGTTGCTTTCGGTGGCGGATTGGGCAGGCATTGCGGGCCTTTTAACTGAAGATGGGCGGCACCATGGCCGCCCATCCGGGAAAGTTCAATGGCAGGCCGCCGGTTATTTGTAGGCAGATTCCTTGCCGAAATGCTTGACCAAAAGGTAATACAGCACCGCGCGATGCTTTTTGCGCTCTGATCTGCCATAGGTGTCGATCGCGGCGTTGATGCCATCCATCAGCTTGGGACCAACGGGAAGGCCGAGTTTCTTGACAAGAAAATTCTTCTCCACGCGTTCCAGTTCTGCAGGATCACTGGCGGCGACGGTTCCAGCATCATTATCATATATCGCAGGGCCGCAGCTGATGGTCACTTTGGTCAAGAGCGCCATATCCGGCGTCATCGAGCATTTGGTCCTGATGTCATCGGCGTATTTCGCAATCAATTCGTCTCTCTTGCCCATCGTCTTATCCCTGTCTGAAAAGCCGGATCACCGGTGGTTGAATGGGGCGATGTTACGCAAGGACGCGGCATGCACAAAGGGAAATGTCTGGAGCAGTTCCCCTTTGGCCCTGAGGGCATGGGCCGGTTATGCGGGCGTTTTTAGATGGCGGACATGACAAAGGGGCCCAATTGGGCCCCTTTGCTGGGTAACTTGCGGCCAAGGAGCCGCAGATCAATAGCGGTAATGTTCCGATTTGAACGGGCCATCCACCGTGACGCCGATGTAATCAGCCTGATCCTTGCGCAGCTCGGTCAGTTTGACGCCAATCTTCTTCAGATGCAGCCGGGCGACTTTTTCATCCAGTGATTTGGGCAGGATATAGACGCCGGGGACATAGTCTTGGCCTTTGGTCCACAACTCGATCTGGGCCAGAACCTGATTGGTGAAGGAGGCTGACATCACGAAGGACGGGTGGCCCGTGGCGTTGCCAAGGTTCAGAAGGCGGCCTTCGGAGAGAAGGATCAGACGATTGCCCGAGGGCATCTCGATCATATCCACCTGTTCTTTGATGTTGGTCCATTTGTGGTTGCGCAGGGATGCAACCTGAATTTCGTTGTCGAAATGGCCGATGTTGCCAACGATGGCCATGTCCTTCATCTCGCGCATGTGCTCGATTCGGATGACATCGCGGTTGCCGGTGGTGGTGATGAAGATGTCGGCGCTGGCGACTTCGTCTTCCAGCAGGGTGACCTCATAACCGTCCATCGCTGCCTGCAGCGCGCAGATCGGGTCCACTTCGGTGACCTTCACGCGGGCACCAGCGCCGCGCAGCGACGCGGCCGAGCCTTTGCCCACGTCGCCGTAACCGCAGACCACGGCGACCTTGCCGGCCATCATGGTGTCGGTGGCACGGCGGATGCCGTCGACGAGCGATTCCTTGCAGCCGTATTTGTTGTCAAACTTTGACTTGGTCACAGAGTCATTCACGTTGATCGCCGGGAAGGGCAGCTGACCGGACTTGTGCAGATCATAGAGGCGATGCACGCCCGTGGTCGTTTCCTCGGAGACGCCTTTGATGGCGGCCTTGGTTTTGGTGAAGAAACCGGGGGTTTCCTTCATCCGCTTGTAGATCTGCTTTTTGATGACCTCTTCCTCTTCCGACTGTGGAACGGGGATGATCTCTTCGCCTGCTTCGGCGCGTGCGCCGAGAAGAACGTAAAGCGTGGCGTCGCCGCCATCATCGAGGATCATGTTCGCGCCGACCCCATCTTCATTGGGGGGGAACATGAAGGATTTGTCGAGATAATCCCAATGCTCGGTCAGGGTCTGGCCCTTGATGGCGAACACCGGGACGCCAGCGGCGGCGATGGCAGCGGCGGCGTGGTCTTGGGTTGAAAAGATGTTGCACGAGGCCCAGCGCACGTCGGCGCCAAGGGCTGTCAGCGTTTCGATCAACGCGGCGGTCTGGATGGTCATGTGAAGCGAGCCTACAATCCGCGCGCCTTTCAGCGGCTTCGTGGTGCCAAACTCTTCGCGGCAGGCAATCAGGCCCGGCATTTCGGTTTCGGCAATGGTCAGCTCTTTGCGGCCGAATTCAGCCAGGCTAATATCTTTGACGATGTAATCCGCAGCCATGACAACGCTCTCCTTGATCCTTTGATTGGTGGGCAGATAGCATTATGAAGGCGTTTCGACAACCAAGGCCCGCATCATGAAACAACCTCGCGCATGGCAGCGCATGCTTTCTGGCCGCAGGCTTGACCTGCTGGACCCCACTCCGATGGATATCGAGGTGGAAGACATCGCCCATGGGCTGGCCTTTGTGGCACGCTGGAACGGCCAGACGCGGGGGGATTGGCCCTATTCAGTGGCGGAGCATTCGCTTTTGGTGGAAGAGATCTTTGGCCGCCAGAACCCCGCAATTGCGGCGCGTTGGCAATTGGCGGCACTTTTGCACGATGCGCCAGAATATGTGATTGGCGATATGATCAGCCCGGTGAAGGCGGCGATTGGTGCGGCCTATGGAGAGTTGGACCTGCGGCTCACCGCGGCGGTGCATCTGCGTTTTGGCCTGCCGGCGCAATTGCCGGGGGCGATCAAGAAGGCCATAAAGTCGGCGGACAAAATCTCGGCCTGGCTGGAGGCTGTGCAAATTGCGGGGTTTAGTGAGGTTGAGGCTGACAAGTTATTTGGACGGCCGGAAACGGCCGTGTTGCGAGGACTTAAAATAAGGTTGGAGCCGCCCGCTATGGTGCGGGCGGCCTTTGTTGCGCGGCATGCCGCGCTTTTGCAAAGTATTTAGGGATTAGATCGCCATATCTTCGGGCGAATGACCGGCCTTCAAAGCAGCAACAAACCAGCGCGGCTTGCGCCCGCGGCCCGACCAAGTTTCAGACTTGTTGGCTGGATCGGCATATTTTGGCGTCGCCGCAGCGCGCTTGCGCACTTTGGTGACGGCTCCGGTTAACTCTGCGAGTGAAAACCCCATGGCTCGGGCCTTCTCTTCAAGCTCGGCAAGTGCGTGCTTTTTCTTGCGATCCTCGAAGGTTGAAATGGCTCTTGAGACCTTAGTCTGAAGGTCCTTAAGCTCTTTCAAAGACAGATCGTCCAGATTCGTCGACATGTTAGCTTCCTTGTGAAAAAAATAAGCGGCGTCATTTCAATGCGAACATGTCTTAAATCAGCTTAATTGAGTTGGCAAGAAATCAAATTACTTAGGGCTGCGCTTGGCTAGAATGCGTTGAAGGGTGCGACGATGCATCGAAAGCCGGCGCGCGGTTTCAGACACATTGCGCTCGCACATCTCATAAACGCGTTGAATGTGTTCCCACCGAACGCGATCAGCAGACATTGGGTTTTCAGGCGGCGCTGGCATTGCCTCGCCCTTGGCGAGAAGTGCGTTAGTGATGTCATTGGCATCGGCCGGCTTAGACAAATAGTCGGTCGCGCCAATCTTTACGGCGGCAACGGCGGTTGCGATGGCCCCATAGCCCGTGAGCACCACGATCCGGCAATCGGGCCTGCGGTCGCGTAGGGCTTCGACCACATCCAACCCATTCCCATCTTCAAGCCGCAGGTCCACCACGGCATAGGCGGGCGGGCGTGACACGGCGATGGCGCGGCCCTCGGCGACACTGGCGGCGGTTTCGGGCTGGAAGCCGCGTTTTTCCATGGCCTTGGCAAGACGTTTTACAAAAACCTCATCATCATCAACCAACAAAAGGCTACGATCTGTTCCCAGTTCGGCCGAAGGTTCGTCACCCATTCCCAGTCCTTCCATTTACGCCTGCGCTTAACCTAGGCCGCGACTGGTGCCTGGTCAAACCAGGCACCGTTGGCTGTGTCACGATCCTGACTTCGAAACGAAGCACGCGGTTCGCGACGCCATATCAGCGGCGCTGTCCTCGCGTTTGAAAAATTCGACAAATCCCTGACCGGGCAAGACGAGATAGGTAAAGGTTGAATGGTCAACCAGATAAAATTCGTCGGTCGAGTCCTGCTTTTTGTAATAAGCTTTATAGGCCTGCGCAGCGGCCTTGATTTGCTCTTCGCTGCCGGTCAGGCCGATCATTTTGGGGTGCAGGTTCGCGGCAAAATCACGTACCACCTCGGGCGTGTCGCGCGCGGGGTCGATCGAGATGAAGGCGGGCTGCACGTCAAATCCGGTTTCATCCAGGATATCAATCGCCTCGGCATTACGGGCATTGTCCATGGGGCAGACATCGGGGCAGAAGGTGTATCCGAAATAAAGAAGCGTCGGCCTGCTGAAAATCTCGGCCTCGGTCATGGTCTGGCCATCGCCGTTCACAAGGGACATCGGCCCGCCAATAGCGCCACCGCCGACCGCACCGCCACGACATTCGGCAAAGACATCAGACCCCTGACTTGACTGGATCACATAATAGGTTCCACCCAGCAATGCCGCCATCGCAAGCGCCGCAGCGCCTGCATAAAGTATTATCATGCCAACCTTCTCCATTCACACAGGTTCGCATTGAACCCTAACCGGCACAGCCTTATCAATCACAGTATCCGCATCAAGGCCGATTGTCATGGAAACTGCAGGACATCTTGGCGATTTGCGCCTTGGGCGCGGCAATTGGCTGCGGCTTCAGACCTTGGTGCTGCTTCGCTGGATGGCGATTGGCGGCCAGCTTGCGGCAATTGGGGTGGCCGCGCGGGTTTACGACATCGACCTGCCGCTTGGGCTTTGCCTTATGGCCGTGGGGGTGGCGGTTATCGCCAATCTGGTTTTGGTTGCAGTTTATCCGGCCAACAAACGGATGAGCGAGATTGAGGCGCTCGTGGCGCTGCTGTTCGATCTGGTGCAACTGTCGTTTTTGCTGTTTTTGACCGGGGGGCTGTCAAACCCCTTTGCGCTGTTGATCCTTGCACCAGTGACGGTTTGTGCCAGCACCCTGCGTTTGCGTGCGACAGTCTTTCTGGGGGCGCTGGCGGTTGTCTTTGTGTCGATCCTTGCAGTGTTGGCGGTTCCTATGCAGGTCGGCGGGGTGCCTATTCGTATGCCGTCGCTGATCGGCTTTGGATTCTGGCTGTCATTGGTGATTGGGATTGTATTTCTGGGGATCTATTCGCATCGGGTTGCCCAAGAAAAGCGGTCAATGTCAGATGCGCTTTTGGCAACGCAAATGGCGCTGGCGCGCCAGCAGAAGTTGACCGATCTGGGCGGCGTGGTGGCGGCAGCAGCGCATGAGCTGGGCACGCCCCTGGCCACGATCAAGCTGGTCAGCACCGAGCTGATCGACGAGTTGCACGATAGGCCAGACTTGGCCGATGACGCGAGGCTGATTCGTGAGCAGGCCGACCGCTGCCGCGATATCCTGCGGTCTATGGGCAAGGCGGGCAAGGACGATCTGCACATGCGGTCGGCTCCCCTGAGTGCGGTGCTGCACGAGGCTGCCGAGCCGCATTTGGGCCGCGACAAGCTGGTGAGCTTTAACCTCGCACCCGGGGCGATGACCGGACCTGCCGAACCTTTGATCCTGCGCGCGCCAGAGCTGATTCATGGTGTGCGCAATCTGGTGCAGAATGCGGTGGATTTCGCACATTCACGCGTCTGGATTGATGCCAGTTGGACCGACACCAGCCTGACACTGCGGATCATCGATGACGGAGACGGGTTTTCGGCGCAGGTTTTAGGCCGGATCGGGGACCCGTTTCTGAGGGCCCGGCGGGAAGAAGCCAGCCCAAAGCCGCGGCCCGGATATGAGGGCATGGGGTTGGGTCTTTTCATTGCCAAGACGCTGTTGGAGCGCACCGGGGCAGAGTTGTCATTTGCCAATTCCTCGGATCCGTTTCCGGCAACACCCGAGCGCCCCGACCGGTCGGGCGCGATTGTCGAGGTGGTTTGGCCACTTGACCGGATCAGCGCCGAGAGCGGGGTGCCGCTGGGGGAAAACCAGCCACTTGGCTGATGCACGTGGGTCGTGGGGGCGAGTTTAACGGTTTCCAAGCGTTAACACTGCCTTAACCATTGCATCCCTAAGTTGATTTCTCGATGCTGAAATTCTGTCTTCAGGAGGGGTCGCTTTGGACTGGCCGCTTGGGCTCGCGATGGTGCTGATTGCCTTTGTGGCCGCGATTGCGGGACTTTTGACCGTGCAGGCCGTGCAGGGGCCACCCCGGCAATCGACCGTGTCAATCTTTTCGGGCGCCGCGCAGGGCGGGGATGGCGGGCCGGGAACCGTATTTTTGTTTGATGAAGAGACACTGGTAGATGCAACGCCCTCTGCCCGGCAAATTCTTTCCTCCAGCCGCGCGCGTGGGGGTAACTGGTTACGGTTGATCGGTTATCTTTCGCTGTATTTTCCCAATGTCGAGGCGCAGTTGCGGCGGCTGCCGGATGAGGGGCAGATCCTGCTGGAAGGGCAGTCGTCGCAGGGCAAGACCCTGCTGATGACGGCGGATCTAAGCGGCGGGCTGATCCGGATCAGCTTGACGGACCCCACGCAGGATGGCCGCCCCATGCTGATCGATGCGCTGGCGCATAGCGCCCTGACCCAAGAGGTGGAACATCTGCGCGAAGCCTTGGCTCAGGCCCCGATGCCGGTCTGGCGCGAGAGTGAGGCTGGAGACGTAATCTGGGCCAATTCTGCCTATATGTTGAAGGCGATTGCCATGCTTCCAGCGGGCAAAGAGTTGGGCTGGCCCCTGCCCCGGCTGTTTGACCGGCTGGCTAGCAGGTCAACGGTGCGTGGCCAGCGCGCAGTGGTCAAGATTCCAAACGAGCAAATCACTTGGTATGATCTGATCGGAACGGCCAGTGGCGCAGAGCGTCTGGTGTTTGCCCTGCCGGCCGATGCGGCGGTGAATGCCGAAGGTGCGCTGCGCGATTTCATGCAGACCTTGAGCAAGACCTTTGCGCAATTGCCCTCAGGGCTGGCGATCTTTGACCGGCAGCGTCAGTTGCAGCTGTTCAATCCGGCCTTGATGGACCTGACGGGTCTGCCCGCCGATTTCCTGTCGATGCGGCCTTCTCTGTTGTCGGTGCTGGATGCCCTGCGCGACCGCAAGATGATTCCCGAGCCAAAGGATTACCGAAGCTGGCGGCGGCAGTTGGTTGAGATGGAGAAGGCCGCTGCCTCAGGGCTTTATGAGGAGACTTGGAACCTGCCGGACGGGCAGACCTTCAAGGTGGTTGGTCGCCCACATCCGAATGGCGCGCTGGCCCTGATGATCGAGGATATCACCCATGAAGTGTCGCGCAATCGGCGTTATCGGTCTGATCTGGAGCTGGGTCAGGCGGTGATCGACGAAATGGATGAGGCTGTGGCCGTGTTTTCGTCGTCGGCCCAATTGGTGATGTCGAACCTCGCCTATGCCCAGATGTGGGCCGATGACCCGGCGAGTACTGTGAAAACAGTGACCATTCACACCGTTGCGGCCCATTGGCGCTCGCAGTCCGCGCCCAGCGCGCTGTGGTTTGAGGCTGAGGAATTCATCTCGACCGTTGGCAACCGTGTGCCGTGGCGGTCAGAGGCGCGGCTGTTGGACGGGCGGCTGTTGGCCTGTCGGTTTGCACCCTTGTCGGGCGGAGCTACGTTGGTGGGCTTTCGGACGGTTGATACGCAAGGCATTGCCCGCACGGTTCTGGCGGCGGCTGACGCGCTGAAGACCGCCTGAAGGCTTGCGGCTGACGGCTGGCCCCGGATAGACTCGGCAGCAAGATGACCGATGTTCCCCCCCTTTGCCTGCATCTTATGGATGCCGATGCCACGGCCCGGCTGGGCCAGTGGTTTGCCGCGCGCCTGCGTGCGGGGGATTGTCTGCTGCTTGAAGGGCAAATCGGCGCGGGCAAAAGTCACTTTGCGCGCGCCTTCATTCAGGCGCGGCTGGGCCGGGCCGAGGATGTGCCCTCGCCCACCTTTACATTGGTACAAAGCTATCAGGCAGATCTGGAGATTTGGCATGCCGATCTATACCGGCTGCACCATCCGGATGAGGTGCTGGAACTGGGTCTTGACGAGGCATTTGACACGGCGATCTGCTTGATCGAATGGCCTGACCGGCTGGGAAGCCTGCTGCCCAAAGGGGCGATGCGGCTACGGTTCGCGCTAAAGGGCGAAGGCCGCCAGGTGACGTTCTTGCCAGGGCAGCGGGCGGATCTTGCGGGCGATCTTGCAAAGGACTGGGCGGAATATGACTGACCGTCACCAGCTTTCCATGGAGTTTTTGGCCCGTGCCGGCTGGGGTAATGCCGAGCGGCGGTTTCTGGCGGGAGATGCCTCGGATCGCAGTTATGACCGGCTGACCAAGGGCGCTGAAACGGCGGTCTTGATGGATGCCCCGCCCGGCAAGGGGGATGATCCGGAGGTGTTCCTGCGGGTGGCCGCGCATCTGGTACAGCTTGGCCTGTCGGCCCCGCGCTGTCTGGCGCAGGACCTGGCGCATGGCTTTCTGCTGCTGGAGGATTTTGGGGACGGCAGCTTTGCCCGGCTTGTGGCGGCAGACCCCACGCAGGAGATGCATTTGTATCAAGGCGCGACCGATGTCCTATGCGCGCTGCAAAGACAGACGCCCATGGGGGGGCTTGGCAATCTGACGGCGGCAGATTGGGCCGAGGCGGGGTGCTTTGCACTGGATTGGTATCGCAAGGCCGCGATTGGAGCCGTGGGCGATAGGGTAGGCTTTCGGGCGGCGCTGGAAGATGTGATGGCCGCCCATGCCGATGGGCCGCGGGTCATGATCTTGCGCGATTATCACGCGGAAAACCTGCTCTGGCTGCCCGGTCGGGAGGGGATTGCGCGGGTGGGGGTGCTGGATTTCCAACTCGCGCAGATGGGTCAGCCGGGCTATGATCTGGTGTCACTTCTGCAAGATGCCCGCCGCGATGTGTCGCCTGAAACCGAGGCAGCCATGATTCGCCGCTTCAAGGACTCTATGGGAGCGGATGCAGGGTTTGACGCGGCCTATGCGGTGCTTGGGGCGCAACGGGCCTTGCGGATCTTGGGCATCTTTACCCGGCTTTGCCGGGTGTCCGGCAAGCCCGGATATCTGCGGCTGATCCCAAGGGTCTGGGACCAGTTGCAACGCAATTTGACCCACCCGGCAACCGCACCTTTGGCGCGGCTGTGCCGGGAATTGCTGCCCGAACCGACGCCTGAAGTTTTGTCTTTCATAGGTGACACATGTCCTTCCCCCTGATGGTGTTTGCGGCGGGCTTTGGAACCCGAATGGGCGCGCTGACCGCCAATCGGCCGAAACCGCTGATCCCGGTGGCGGGAAAGCCGCTGTTGGATCACGCGCTCGATTTGGCAGATCAGGCGGGCGCGGGGCCGGTCGTGGTGAACACGCATTATATGGCCGATCAGATCGCGCGGCATCTTGCGGGGCGGCCGGTGACCCTGTCGCATGAGTCGGATGAGATCCTTGAAACCGGCGGTGGGCTGCGCAAAGCGCTGCCCCATCTGGGCCAAGGCCCGGTGATGACGCTGAACAGTGACGCCGTTTGGACCGGGCAGAACCCCTTGTCCCAGCTTGCGGCGCATTGGGACCCAGACCGGATGGACGCGCTCTTACTGTTGCTGCCAGTCGGCCAGGCCATGGGGCACAACGGCATGGGCGATTTTCTGATTGGCGCGGATGGACGCCTTGCCCGCGCCAAGGGCGCGGCGGGTTTGGTCTATCTTGGCGCGCAGATCCTTCGTTGTGATAGGTTGGCTGCGGTGGGTCGGCCTGTGTTTTCGCTGAACATCTTGTGGGATGAGATGATTGACCGCGGCCGGGCCTTTGGCCTTGTGCATGACGGTGGTTGGTGTGATGTCGGGCGGCCTGAGGGCATTGCTCAGGCCGAGGCGATGTTGGGTGTTCACAATGTTTGACAGTGCTGGACCCCGGATCTTTGCCCTGCCGCCCGGCGTGGATTTTCCGCGACTTTTGGTTGACGGGCTGATCGCACGGATGGTGGGCCAGCCACCCGAGGCCATGTCGCGGGTGGAGCTTTACCTTAACACCGCCCGCATGCGCCGCCGGGTCACCGCCCTGTTTCAAGAGCGGGGCGCGCGGCTGTTGCCACGGATGCGGTTGGTGACAGAACTGGCGGATCGTCCCGGCCTTGCACTGCCGCATGCCGTGTCGCCCTTGCGGCGGCGGTTGGAGTTGGCGCAATTGATCTCAGCCCTGTTGGATGCCGAGCCAGATCTTGCGCCGCGCCACGCGCTCTATGATCTGGCCGACAGTCTGGCGCACCTGATGCAGGAACTGCACGTCGAGGGCCTGCACCCCGGCGTGCTTTCGGCTCTGGATGTGTCGAACCACGCGGCTCATTGGGCGCGGACGCAGGCGTTTTTGGGCATTGTCGCCGAGGTTTTCGACATCACCAGCGCCCCCGAGGCTGAGGCACGGCAGCGCATGGCAATTGATCTGTTGGAGCAGCGGTGGGCGGGCGATCCGCCTCAGAACCCGATCCTGATTGCGGGATCAACCGGGTCGCGCGGGGCCACGCTGCGACTGATGAGGATGGTGGCCCGGTTGCCGCAAGGCGCGCTGGTGCTGCCGGGGTTTGATTTCGACGTGCCGTGCGCTGTCTGGGACCAGATGGATGACGTTCTGACGGCAGAGGATCACCCGCAATACCGTTTTCGCCGCCTGCTTGACCGACTGGACGTGACGCTAAGCGCGGTGGGACCTTGGGTTGACTGTCAGGCGCCCTCGCCTGCGCGCAATGCGCTGGTGTCGTTGGCGCTGCGCCCGGCGCCGGTGACCGATCAATGGCTTTCCGACGGGCCGCGATTGCCCAATCTTATGGCCGCGACCGCCGATGTGGCGCTGATCGAGGCGCCCTCGGTTCGGGTTGAGGCACTGGCCATCGCGTTGATCCTGCGGCAGGCAGCGGAAGATGGCACCACCGCCGCGCTGATCTCGCCGGATCGCAACCTGACCCGGCAGGTGACGGCGGCGCTGGACCGCTGGAATATCTTGCCTGACGATTCCGCTGGACGTCCGCTGGGCCTGTCGGCGCCGGGACGGTTTTTGCGCCAGATTGGCCGGGCCTTGGGGCAAAAGCTTACGGCAGATCAGCTTTTGGCGCTGCTGAAGCATCCGCTTGCTGCCTCGGGTGGGGAGCGGGGGACGCATCTGCGCCAGACGCGCGATCTTGAACTGTCGCTGCGCCGCAATGGGCCAGTGTTTCCCACCGGGGCCGATCTTGTTTCTTGGGCTGGGACCCGTGCCGATCCGCAGGCCGCCCCATGGGCGGCGATGGTCGGGCAGGTGATTGACCGGTTCGAGCCCGTGGCCACAGCGCCGCTGGCCGATCTTGTGGCGCTGCACCAGGATCTGGCGGAAACCCTTGCGCGCGGCACGGCTGCCGAGGGCAGCGGTGGGCTGTGGGAGAAAGAGGCGGGCAAGGCCGCAAGGGCGGCGGTTCAATCACTGCAAGATGAAGCGCCCCATGGCGGGCGGTTTCATCCAGCGGAATATGCGGAACTGTTCGAAGCCATTCTGGCCGCCGGCGAGGTGCGCGAGGCGGTGCAAGCCCATCCCCGCATCATGATCTGGGGCACGCTTGAAGCACGCGTTCAGGGGGCCGACCTGGTAATCCTTGGTGGGCTGAATGACGGGATCTGGCCGAAACTGCCGGACCCGGACCCGTGGTTGAACCGCAAGATGCGCAAGGAGGCCGGGCTTTTGTTGCCCGAGCGGCAGATTGGCCTTTCGGCGCATGATTTTCAGCAGGCCATTGCCGCGCCGCGCGTGGTGCTGACCCGCGCGGCCCGTGATGCCGAGGCGCAGACCGTGCCCTCGCGCTGGCTGAACCGGTTGGAAAACCTGATGATGGGCCTGCCGACGCGTCACGGGCCAGAGGCGCTGGGCGAGATGCGGGCGCGGGGGCAGGCTTGGCTGCGTGTCGCTCAGTCGCTGGATCGCCCCTCGGCAGCGCTTCTTGAAAACCCGCGCTTCAAGCCGGCGCGTCGTCCTGCGCCGCGCCCGCCGATCAGTGCGCGGCCTGACAAACTGTCACTGACCGAGATCACGCGCCTGATCCGCGACCCCTTTGCCATCTATGCCCGACATGTGCTGCGGCTTCGGCCGCTTGATCCGCTGCGGGCCGCGCCTGATCCAAGGGATCGCGGCAGTCTTTTGCATGACATTCTAGAGCGGTTCGTCCGCGAGCGGCCTGAGGCGGAAACCCAAGAGGCCGCTCGGGCGCGGCTTTTGGCCAGTGCCGCCGATGTGTTGCAGAGCGGGACGCCCTTTCCAGCAGCACGCCTGATGTGGCTGGCCCGGCTGGAGCGGGGCGTCAGCCATTTCCTGAGCGAAGATGCCAAGCATGGCGGCACACCGGTTGCTCTGGAAACTCCCGGCTCTCTGCGGCTAGACCCGCCCGGCTTCACGCTGGTTGGCAAGCCTGACAGGATTGACGTGCTACCCGATGGGCGCATGCATCTGTTCGATTACAAGACCGGCACGCCACCCACCGAAAGCCAACAAGAGGCTTACGAAAAGCAGTTGCGCCTGACCGCCGCCATGGTGGAGCGGGGGGGATTTGCGGACCTTGGGCCCTGCGAGGTGGCTGGGTTCAGTTATGTTGGCCTTGGCAGCACGCCAAAGACCATCGAAACCCAACGCGATAAGATTAACCTTGATGAGGAGTGGGCGCGGTTCATTGGACTGATCACGCGCTATCGGCTTGCCAGCACCGGCTATGCCGCGCGACGGGCGGTGTTTTCGGACAGGCTCGAGGGGGATTACGACCACCTTGCCCGTTACGGCGAATGGCAGATGACCGACCGCGCCGAGCCGGTGTTTGTGGGTAAAGAGGGGGACGAATGAGCTTGATTGGTGAAGCCACCGAACGCCAAGTTCAGGCCGCCAGCCCGGTGGCGACAACGTGGGTCGCCGCCAATGCGGGGTCTGGCAAGACGCGGGTGCTGATCGACAGGGTCGCCCGGCTTTTGCTGAGCGGGGTGGAACCACAGCGGATTTTGTGTCTGACCTATACCAAGGCCGCCGCAACCGAGATGCAGAACCGTCTGTTCGAGCGGCTTGGCAAGTGGGCTATGTTGCCCGATGACAAACTGCGGGCCGACCTTACCGCACTGGGCGAAGGGCCGGGCTTTGTCGGCGATGATCTTGCACGGGCGCGCAGACTGTTTGCCCGCGCACTTGAGGCCCCCGGCGGGTTGCGGATTCAGACCATTCACAGCTTTTGCGCCACGCTTTTGCGCCGCTTTCCGCTTGAAGCCAAAATCTCTCCCGGCTTTTCCGAGTTGGATGACCGCGCCGCGCGGCTGTTGCGGGCACAGATCGTTGAGGAGATGTCAGACTCGCATGCCCCCACCGTCATGGCCGAGATTGCCTCAATCTACACGGGCGAGGAGTTTACTGCGCTGATGGAGCAGGTCGCCTCGGCACGACATGGGTTTACAACCGCGTTGGGCGAAGCGGAGGCAAAGACGGTTTTTGGGACCGATCCAGCGGACAGCCCAGAACGGCTTTTGGGGGACACGTTCCTTGGCAACGAGGCGGCGCTGCTGGCAGATCTGCTGCCCTTCCTCATGGCAAGCGGCCCCAATGACCAGAAGGCTGCCGCGCGGCTTGCGACCTTGAACCTGTCACGGCCGGATTTTTCCGATCTGGTCAAGCTGGAAAAGACTTTCCTGCACAGCGATGAGGTTAAGGAAGAGTCGAAACGCGAGACCGCCAAGATTGACGTCTTTCCCACCAAGGATGCGCGCGCGGCCTTTGTCCATCGGATCGATCAACTGAACGCGTTGATGCTGCGAATCCAACATGCCAGACCGCGACGATTGGGGCTGGAGGCGGCCCGTAAGACGCTGGCGCTGCACCGCTTTGCGGCTGTCTTTTTGCCGCTTTATGAAAAGGCAAAGTCGACGAGGGGTTGGCTTGATTTTGATGATCTGATCGCCCGCGCAAAGGGGCTTTTGACCGACCGTTCGGTGGCGCAATGGGTTCTATACCGACTTGATGGCGGCATCGATCATATTCTTGTGGATGAGGCGCAGGACACCTCACCCGACCAGTGGAGAGTGATCGAGCTTTTGGCCGAGGAGTTCACCTCGGGCGAGGGTCGCGATGTTGATCGCACACGAACTTTGTTTGTGGTGGGTGACAAGAAACAGTCGATCTATTCGTTCCAAGGTGCAGATGTCGCCGCGTTTGATGCGAAACATGCGCTGTTCAAGTCCAAGTTCGAAGCCGCCCAGAAACAGTTCCAGAATATGGAGCTGCGCTATTCGTTCCGCTCGGCCCAAGCGATCTTGCGGCTGGTCGACAAGACTTTTGAGACGGGGTTTGATCAGGCGCTGGGCATCCCTCCGACCCATATCGCCGTGAATGATGGCCTGCCGGGCCGGGTCGATCTATGGCCGCTGATCGAGCCAACCAAGACCGAAGAGGACAAGAACTGGGATGATCCGGTGGACCTTGTGAATGAGGCCCACCACAGCGCCCAGCTTGCCAACAAGATCGCTTCTGAAATCCACCGCATGATCGCAGCGGGGACGCAGATTCCGGATAAAGACGGCAACCCGCGCCTGATGCATGCGGGGGATGTGCTGATCTTGGTACAGCGCCGGTCCACCGTATTTTCCGAGATCATTCGGGCCTGCAAGGCCGAGGGGTTGCCAATTGCTGGGGCTGACCGCCTGCGGTTGGGGGCCGAGCTTGCGGTCAAGGATCTGGCAGCACTTTTGTCGTTTTTGGCCACGCCCGAGGATGATCTGTCACTGGCTGCTGTCCTGCGCTCACCGCTATTTGGGTGGAGCGAAGATGAATTGTTTCGGCTGGCGCATGGCCGCAAGGGGTATTTATGGGAAGCGTTGCGCGAAAGCGCGGTGCATGCAGAGACCGTGGATATGCTGCGGGACCTGCGCGATCAGGCGGATTTCCTGCGGCCCTTTGATCTGATTGAGCGCGCGCTAACCCGGCACCACGGGCGCGAGCGGCTTTTGGCGCGGTTGGGAGACGAGGCTGAGGACGGCATCGACGAACTCTTGTCGCAGGCACTGGCCTATGAGGCGACGGATGTGCCCAGCCTGACAGGGTTCCTGATCTGGATGGAAACCGATGATGTGACCGTCAAACGCCAGATGGACGCGGCCGGGGACAAAATCCGTGTGATGACGGCGCATGGGGCCAAGGGGCTTGAGGCGCCGATTGTCATTTTGCCCGATACCACCGATCGTAACCCGCAGGATCGCGACGAAATCTATCTGTTGCCCGGCGGGTTGCCGGTGTGGAGAACCCCTTCCGATGCCTCGCCCCTTGCCATCCGCGACACCCGGGCGCGGCGCAAGGCCAATCAGACCGCCGAGAGCGCGCGGCTTTTGTATGTGGCGCTGACGCGGCCGCGCACTTGGCTGATCGTGGCGGGCGCGGGCGAGGCGAAAACAGAAACCAGCGGCAAGCCGCCCACACCGAAACCGTTTGATGAGCTGTGCTGGTATCGCCAGGTTGAGCGCGCAATGCAGGCGCTGGGGGCAGAGAAGGCTCAGGACGGATCGCTGCGTTTGCAGACCGGTGATTGGCCATTGCCGGTCGGGGCTCTTGTGATTTCGGGTGCATCCCCCAGCCACGAGCAAGACCAGGATCCTATCCTGCGGGTTATCGAGCCAGAGGCACGGCCACCGCAGGCCCGTTCACCATCGGATCTGGGTGGGGCCAAGGCGCTGCCGGGAGAAAGCCTGTCAGCTTCGGAAGAGGCGGCCAAGGCCCGTGGTACGGCGGTTCATCTGTTGTTGGAGCAACTGCCTTGGATCCGACGTGCCGATTGGCGTTCTGCCGCTGCGGCGCTGATCCCCGATCCAGGCCTTGTGGCGGATGCCTGGACCGAAGCGCTGCGCGTGTTGGAGAGCGAGGATCTTGGCTGGATCTTCGGGCCTGAAAGCTTGGCCGAAGCGCCGTTCACGGCGCAACTGGGGCAAACGACGTTGCATGGCACCATTGACCGGCTTCTGGTGGACGAGCATCGCGTTCGGATCGTCGATTTCAAGACCAACAGCCAGTGCCCGACAGCGCCCGAGGAGGTGCCCGAGGGCATTTTGCGCCAGATGGGGGCCTATGTGGCCGCGCTGACGCAGATTTACCCCAGTCATGTGATTGAGCCTTATGTTCTGTGGACGCGAACGGCCAATCTTATGGCGCTGGATCCCGATCTTGTGACTGCGGCACTGAAGCGCGCCGCGCTCCCTTGACCTTACTGCGCAGTCTCCATAACTTCGACTCCTAGTCAGATATCGCAGGAGTCCCGCCATGGGTGCCAATACCATTGCCGTCACCGACGCCACCTTCGACGCCGAAGTCCGCAAATCGGATATTCCGGTTGTGGTGGATTTCTGGGCCGAATGGTGCGGCCCCTGCCGCCAGATCGGCCCAGCGCTTGAGGAATTGGCCGCCGAATACGCGGGCAAGGTCAAAATCGTGAAGGTCAACGTGGATGAAAACCCCGAGAGCCCGGCGGCTTTGGGTGTGCGCGGGATTCCGGCGCTGTTCCTGTTCAAGGACGGGCAGGTGGTGTCGAACAAGATCGGGACGGCCCCCAAGGCGGCGCTGGCGACTTGGATTCAATCCTCGATCTGATCTTTGTGCATATGCACGGGCTGCGGGCACCCTGCGGGGTGCCTTTTGCATTCAAATCGGCCAGCCAAAATGCGCCAGCCGTGCGCGGATCTTGTCTTGCGCCGCTGGGTCCCAGGTGCGGATCGCGTTCATCTCTAAAAGCCAATAAAGATAGCGCGCGAAATCGGGCGGTGGCTGGCGCATACGAGCAAAAGCGGCGTCAATCCCGTCGCGCGGGACCGATCCTGCGATGTGATGAAAGTCGATCTGGGCAAACAGAACCGCCTGTTTGCCAGCGAAATACCCGGTCACCGCGACAGATGAATTTTGCGTCACGATGTAATCGCACGCCTTGACGAGGGGCAGGCTATCGCCCGAGGCGAGGCTAAAGCGGGGTTCATCGGCGGCCAATTGGTCCAACGCCAAAAGTTCAGTGGAGCTATAGGTTTCGCGCGGGTGCAGCGTCGCGATCAGCCGCCGGTCAGGGTCGGCCTGCAGCGCGGCGCGCAGCATCTGGATTGGCGACATTGATTGGAAATGCCGCCGCTCGACCAGCTTGCCTTGCAAAGGCGCAAAGATGAACGGACCCAAATCCTGCGCGGGCGGGCTGTCAGCCAGAAAGCGAGGCCGCCAATAGCCCATGAAGCCGTTGAACCCACTTTTGATGGTTTCGGGGTCATAGGTGGCGCTGGCGATTTCATACTCCCAGCGGTCGTTTGTCTCTTCGATCTTCCAGAACGGATCGCGGTAGGTCTTGCGCAGGCTAAGACAACGGGGCGCCCAGACGGGCAGGTTCAAAACCAGATGATAGCCCTCCGCCTTGGGTCGGCCTTGGGTGTCCTCAAGCGGAACAAGGGTCACCTCCCAGCCCGCCGCGCGAACCGCGTCGGTGACCTGATTGATCATGCCGCCTATCCCAGCGGCATGTCTGCCCCGCAAATGGGCATCAAGGTGGAAATTTAGAATCTTTGGTTCGGCCATAGGTTGAATGTGCCGCGACAGACGGCTTGCAGCAAGCGCCGTTTCGCTGGTGCCGGTTGAATTGCCCCGAGCAGGCTTTCATAGTGGCGCAGGGCAAAAGGAGCGGATGATGGCAGACGACACGTTTCCCGGCTGGCACGGCACTACGATTCTCGCGGTGCGGCGCGGTGGCAAGGTTGTGGTGGCGGGGGATGGTCAGGTGTCCTTGGGCAACACCGTCATCAAGGGCAGTGCGCGCAAGGTGCGGCGGTTGTCACCCGGCGGGCATGATGTGGTCTGCGGCTTTGCCGGATCCACCGCCGATGCCTTTACACTGCTGGATCGGTTGGAGAAAAAGCTGGAATCCGCGCCGGGGCAATTGGCCCGCGCCTGCGTGGAATTGGCGAAGGATTGGCGCATGGACAAATACCTGCGCAATCTTGAGGCGATGCTGATCGTGACCGATGGGGCTGATCTCTATGTCATCACTGGCGCCGGTGATGTGTTAGAGCCTGAACATGATGTCACGGCGATTGGATCGGGTGGCAACTTTGCTTTGGCCGCCGCGCGTGGGTTGATGCACTCGGACCTACCCGCCGAGGACATTGCGCGCAAGGCGATGGCGATTGCGGCTGATATCTGCGTGTTCACCAATGGCAACCTGACTGTGGAGACGATCTCGAAATGACCAACCTGACCCCGCGTGAGATTGTCTCGGAGCTGGATCGCCACATCATTGGCCAGCGCGATGCCAAGCGCGCCGTGGCTGTGGCGCTGCGCAACCGTTGGCGGCGCAAGCAGTTGGGTGATGATCTGCGTGATGAGGTCTATCCGAAGAACATCCTGATGATCGGACCAACCGGCGTGGGCAAGACCGAGATCAGCCGCCGTTTGGCCAAGCTGGCGCGTGCGCCTTTCCTGAAGGTAGAAGCGACGAAGTTCACCGAGGTGGGCTATGTCGGCCGCGATGTGGACAGCATCATTCGTGATCTGGTGGATGCCGCGATGATCGACACACGCACACGCATGCGCGACGAGGTGAAAGCCCGGGCGCAAAAGGCCGCCGAGGAGCGTGTGATCGAGGCGCTGGCGGGAAAGGATGCCCGTGAGCAGACCCGCGAGCTGTTTCGCGGCAAGCTGAAACGCGGCGAGTTGGACAGCACGCTGATCGAGATTGAGGTGCAGGACAGCGCCACACCTCAGGGCATGTTCGGGATGATGCCTGGAATGGAAAACCAGATGCAAGGGTTGAACGACCTGTTCAAGGCGTTCGGTGGGCGCACCAGACGCAAGCGGGTTTCGGTGGCTGAAAGCTATGAAATGCTGATAGGGCAAGAGGCTGACAAGCTTTTGGATGATGAGGCGGTGAAAGCCGCCGCACTCGAGGCGGTTCAGGAGAATGGGATCGTTTTTCTGGATGAGATAGACAAGATCTGTGCACGGTCCGATGCGCGGGGTGCCGATGTGTCCCGCGAGGGCGTCCAGCGTGATCTGTTGCCGTTGATTGAGGGCACGACAGTTTCTACCAAATATGGCCCGGTAAAGACCGATCATATCCTGTTCATCGCCAGCGGGGCCTTTCACATTGCCAAGCCGTCCGACCTTTTGCCGGAATTGCAGGGCCGTTTGCCCATTCGTGTGGAACTGGCACCGCTGACCGAGGATGATTTCGTGCGCATCCTGACCGAGACGGACAATGCGCTGACCCGGCAGTATTCGGCTCTGATGGCGACCGAGGAAGTAGCCGTGACCTTTACCACCGATGGCATCGCAGCCCTAGCGCGAATTGCCGCCGAGGTAAATCGCAGCGTGGAAAACATTGGCGCGCGCAGGCTGTACACAATTATGGAGCGGGTGTTTGAGGAGCTGTCCTTTACCGCCCCGGACCGGGCGGGGGACATTGTGACGGTAGATGCGAGCTTTGTCGAAAAACATCTTGGGGCGCTGGCGCGGTCTGCCGATATCTCGCGTTATGTCTTGTGACGCGCGCTTTTCTCTATGCGGCGCTGGCCCTTCTTGTCGCATGCAGCCCGCGCGGGGCGATCACCTATAGCCCAGAGGCGGCGCAGGTCGGTGAGGTTACCCCGGTGTTCATTGGCACCACGCGGGTGCTGGCGGATGGCGCGTTTGGCTTTGAGCGCAGCGAAGAGATACGCTTTGCGCGCTTTGATGTGTCGATCCCACCGCAGCGCACGCGGGGCGACATCAATTGGCCGACACGGTTCGAGAAACCTAATCCTGCGCGGCACTTTCTGACGACGAAAGAGGTGCTTTACCTGTCAAACCCCGACTTCAGAGCCGATTTGCAGCGGAATCTGGCGGCGAACGGGTATGAGGCGGTGATCTTTGTGCATGGCTACAACAACAATTTTGCCGAAGGCGTCTATCGCGTTGCGCAGTTCTCGCATGATCTGGAGATCCCCGGTGCCGTTGTGCATTACGCTTGGCCCTCAGCCGCCAAGCCGCTGGGTTATGTTTATGATCGGGACTCGGCGCTGTTTGCCCGTGACGGGTTGGAGCGGCTGATTGACGAGGTGTCGGCGGCAGGGGCGCGGAAGATTTTGCTGGTGGCCCATTCGATGGGGTCGGGACTGGCCATGGAGGCGCTGCGTCAGGCCGCCATTCGCGGCGATCAGGCAGCGCTAGGCCGCATCGCCGGGGTGATCCTGATTTCGCCAGATGTCGATGTGGATGTCTTCCGCTCTCAGGTCAGCGCTATTGGCGCGTTGCCGCAGCCGTTTTTGATTTTCGGGTCAGATCGGGACAGGCTTTTGGGCCTGTCGGCGCGGTTGACGGGGCAGCGCGAGCGTCTGGGGTCCTTGTCGGATGTCTCGCGGGTGGCTGATTTGAAGGTCACCTTTATGGATGTTGGGGAGTTTGCCAGCGGTGCTGGGCATTTCACACTGGGGGACAGCCCGGCATTGATCCGGCTGATCGAGAACATTGGCCAGATCGAAGGCGCGTTTGAAGCTGACCGCGCGCGGCGGGTAGGTTTGCTGTCGGGCGCGGTTTTGACTGTTCAGAATGCCACACAGATCATCCTGCATCCGGTCGCACAGATCGCAAGCGATATGAACCAGTAGCTAGCGGCGGCGCAGATAGACGTAATAGGCGCCCGAGCCACCGTGTTTAAGATGCGCCTCGGACACTTGCAGCACGGCTTGGCCCAAGGGGGGCTGGCGCAGCCATTGCGGCACCTGATGGCGCAGAACGCCCATGCGCTGGGGGATGGGGCCGATGTCCTGGCCGTGTTTACCCTTGCCGGTGATCACAAGAACCAAACGCGCCCCATCGGATTGCGCGTTCAGGATAAAGCGGATCAGTTCAGGATGCGCCTCGGACAGCGTCAGGCCATGCAGGTCAATTCGTGCTTCGGGGGTCAGTTTGCCCCGGGTCATCTTGCCGTGGGTCTTGGCATCCATCTGCAGGGGCGCGGCCAAGAGTGCCTCGATCGGGTTGGGCACCAGATCAATTTTTGTGGCGGAGCGAGATTTTTCGCCGAGATGAAACATAGGCAGGCGGACGTGGGTGTGCCCATGGGGTGCGGGTGCCTCGGGGTGGAAAGGCACGGCATTGCGGGGGGTGTCCACCTCTTTCAGGAAGAGTTGACGGCCGGGATGCATCGGTGTGGCCGTGCGCGCCACGGCGGCCCAGATTTCCTGTTCCTCAGGACGCAAGGTGCGGCGGCGGGCCATCTGTTAACCTTCGGGCAGCATCGCATAGGCGCGGTCGATGGGCAAAAGCACCACAAGCCGCCCGCCATCCTTGACCTGCCCCGCTGCATCGCCAGCGGCGTCGCCTGTTCCGTAAAACACATCCACGCGCTGCGGGCCCTTGATCGCGCCGCCAGTGTCTTGAGCCACCATCAAACTGCGGATCGGATCGCCGCCGTCTTTCTCGATCCAGACCGGGGCACCGAGCGGGGTGTAGTCAGGGTCAATCGCCACAGATCGCAACGGGGTGATCGACCGGCCCATAGCGCCGATCGGCCCTTTTTCCGGCGGCAGATCATCAAGCTTGCGGAAGAAGATATAGGAGGGGTTGTAGTTGAGCATCGCGCTGCCCGCCCGCCCATTGGCGCGGACCCAGTCCCGAATTCCTTGGGCCGAAAGCTCGTCCGAGGTGTGGGTGCCGCGGCGGATCATCTCTTGGCCGATTGACCGATAGGCATGCCCGTTGCGCCCGCCATAGCCGACGCGCATCACCTCACCATCGGGCAGGCGGATGCGGCCTGAGCCCTGAATGTGCAGGAAATAAACTTCAACCGGGTCTTCGAGCCAAGCGAGTTCGAGCCCGCGGCCGCGCAGGGCGCCGGATTCGATGGTGGCGCGGTCGTGAAAGACTTGACCATCGCGCACCTCTGGCGGGCGGCGATAGATGGGGTAGGCGTAGCGCGGGCTGCGGGTGAGAGAGCCGTTCAGTTGCGGTTCATAATAGCCGGTGAACAGCGCAGGCGGATCGCCGATCACCACGGGTCTGAAGAATAGCTCAAAAAACGCTTTGGCCGAGGCGTCTGAGGCCCCGGTATCGGCAGCAAAGGCGCAGATCGGGCGCCAGTCGGGGCTGGTCAGCTTGTCGCAGGTCTCCAGAAAACTGGTCAGGGCGGCGCGGTGGTTATCGTCCTCCCAGCCTTCCAGTTCGCTGAACTCAAGGATGGTTGCCCGGGCGGGGGCCGCCACGGTCATGGCAAGCGCCAGACAGCCAAGAACCGCCGCCGCACGCATCAGTCCCCGGTCGCTACAAGTTGCCAGTTCGGGTCTTGCACGCCCATGCGGCGGGCAAAGGTCCAAGCGTCGCGCTGGCGTTTGGGGCTGGTGGGGTGACCGTCGACCACTTCACCGGCGCTGTTACGGACCACGGTGGTCAGCTCCCCTGTAAAGCGGACGGTGATTTCGGCGGTTCTTGAGGTGGAGTCAAACTCAGCCTCAGCAACGGCGAGTTCGCGCAGGCCGATGAAATTGGCCTCGACCGTCAGGCCCTGCCTTTCGCGGGCGTTGATCGCTTGTGCAAAGCTGGCCTCGACCTCATCGTTCAGGAATGGGCGGATGCTGTCGAGATCGCCACGCTCATAGGCCATGAGGATCATTTCATAGGCCCCGCGCGCGCCTGTCAGGAATTCGGACACGGAAAATCCGGGTTCGGCCTGTTTCATGGCCATCATGGCGCGGGCGGCGTCCGTGCCTTCGGCCACATGATCAGTGATATCGCGGTCAAGGCCACCCTCGATAACCTCAAACTTCTGGTTAGCGCGGGATCTGGTTGGATCGGCCGGCACGGCAGGTTTTTCGAACCCATCGCGCGTTCCCAGAACTGCGCGCAGTTTCAGGATGAGGAAAACTGCGATCCCGGCAAGAACCAGAAGCTGCAACAGGGAAGAATTCATATCGACCTCGGCACTCAATTGCCCAAAGGGTTGGCGGTTTGGGCTTAGAGAGCTTATGTAGGGACTGTGGGTGCGCAAGTCCAGTTTGCAGCGCCGGGGAACGAAAACATGTGGGTCTTTGCGCTTATTCTGGCCGTGCCGCTGATCGAAATCGGTCTTTTTGTCACGCTTGGCGGGGTCTTGGGGCTTTGGGGCACCTTGGCCTTTGTGCTGGCGTCCTCCGTTCTGGGGGTTTCCATCTTGCGGCGCGCGGCGGAACCCGGGCAGCGGCGCGGCGGTATCCCCTTGCGTCAGGTGGCGCGGGGTGGGTTTTCGGTGGTGGCGGCGCTGCTGTTGATCTTGCCGGGGTTTTTGACCAGCGCCTTGGGGCTGATCCTGTTGATCCCGGTCGTTCAGCGGGCTGTTATTGCGCTGGTGGGCCAGCGTTTGGCGGCGCGCGGGTTCCGCTTTGACGCCAATCCGCCCCAAGATGAGGTGGTGGAGGGGGAGTTTACCGTGGTGGTCGAGCCGCGCGATGACGCGCTGCCGCCCTCGCGCTGGACCCGGCATTGAGGCCGCCTGATTGACCTGCTAGGAACGGCGTCAAGATCGTATTGAGGAGTTAAGGGAATGGCCGAGGAAAACGGCGCTGATCAGCAGGTTCGCAGGCCGAAGATGTTGGTGCAGTTCGTTCGCGACATGTCGTTTGAGAACGTGGTGGCGCAAAAGGGCGTGTCGGGCACCGATGTGCAGCCTGATATTCAGGTGGCTGTCAGCTTGGATGCGCGCAAGCGGCAGGTGGAACACCAGTATGAGGTCGTCACGAAGTACAAGGTGACGTCGAAGAACAAGGCCACCGGCGATATGTTGTTCCTGCTGGAGGTGGATTACGGCAGTGTGTGGCACGTTGAAGGTGTGCCACAGGACCAGCTGCACCCCTACCTGCTCATTGAGTGTCCCAGCATGATGTTCCCCTTTGTGCGGCGCATCATTTCGGATGTCACCCGCGATGGCGGCTTCCCGCCGTTGAACATCGATACCGTCGATTTTCTGGCGCTCTATCGTCAGGAAATGGCGCGTCGCGCCCAAGCGCAGGCACAAGCGGTTCCGAACTGAGGCTTTTAAAAGGCTGGCCCCTCGCTGGGCTGGCCTTTACGCCCGCTTTGTCCAAAGCGCGGCCGCGCCAAGCTTGCCGACCAAGGCTGCATGCGCAGCGGCCTCATCGGCGGTGATGCGGGGCGACAGCGGTTCGGGGCGCGGGCGGGGACGCCAATCATCGCTTTGCGCCGATCCGGATGCGTCGTTTTTCGCAGGCTGGCTGGCCAACGCGAAATCGGGTTGGCGGCCGCCGATCAGTTCCAGATAAATCTCAGCCAGAATCTCGCTGTCCAAAAGCGCGCCGTGCTTTTCGCGCGCAGAATTGTCGACGCCAAATCGGCGGCAGAGGGCATCAAGCGAGGCCGGGGAGCCCGGGAACTTTTGGCGCGAGATGGCCAGCGTATCGATGGCGCGCGGCCAGTCGATGGGGGGCAGGCCGACCAGTTTCAGTTCAAAATTCAAGAACTTGATATCGAAGGCGGCGTTGTGGATGACCAGCTTGGCATCGCCGATGAAGTCGAGAAAGGCGCGGCCAATGTTGCGAAACACCGGTTTGTCGCGCAGGAAGTCATCACCCAGTCCGTGAACTTCGAACGCCTCTTTAGGCACGGAGCGTTGTGGGTTGATGTATTGGTGATAGGTGCGGCCGGTGGGCATGTGGTTGAACAGCTCCACCGCGCCGATTTCCACGATGCGGTGGCCTTCAGAGGGTTCAAAGCCAGTGGTTTCGGTATCCAGAACGATTTCACGCATGGCGGCGACCTTCGCGGATGTGGGTGATGAGCGCGCGAACATAGGCGCGGGTGCTGTCGAGGGACAGGGTTTCCACGATATGCGTGGCGCGGGCGCGCTTTTCGGCGTCGGGCATCTGACGGGCGAGGAGGGTTTGAAATTGGTCCTCGTTGAGGGTGCCACGCGCCATGATGCGGACCTTTTGCAGCGCGGGCGGCGCTGTGCAAAGAAGCGTGGCGTCCACCTGCGCCTCGGTGCCTTTTTCGAACAGAAGCGGGATGTCGAGGACGACGATATCGGCGTGGCCCGAGGCGATGAAGGCGTCGCGATCAGCAGCGACGAGCGGATGGACGATGGCTTCAAGCTGTGCCAGCGCGGATGCATCTGTGCCGATCCAGCGTTTCAGGGCATCGCGGTCAAGCCCGGCGGCGGTTTGGGCCTGAGGACAAAGTGCCGCAATCGGGGCCACGGCTGCGCCGTTTGGGCCGTAAAGCCGATGCACGGCGGCATCGGCATCCCAGACGGGCAGGCCTTCATTGGCAAACATGGCGGCTGTGGTGGATTTGCCCATGCCGATGGAGCCGGTCAATCCAAGGCGAAAGGCTGTCATGCGCTGAGCACGGCTTGGCGGGTGGCCTCATCCACCACAGGTGTGGGGCCGAACCAGCGTTCAAAGCCGGGGGCCGCCTGATGCAAGAGCATGCCAAGGCCGTCGACGATGGTGGCACCGCGCTGTTCGGCCTCGGCCAGAAAGGCAGTTTTGAGAGGGTTGTAGACCAGATCGTTCACCACGGCCCCTGGTTCAATCGCATCAAGCGGCACACGGAATTCGGGCTTGCCAGCCATGCCGAGCGAGGTCGTGTTAATGACGGTGGCTGCCCCTTCCAGCATATTGGCGGCCTGAACCCAGTCATAGACAACCAACTTGGCCCCGAAATCGGCGCGCAAAGCTTCGGCGCGCGGGCGCGAGCGGTTGGAGATGCGGATTTCTGGCACGCCGACTTCGATCAGCGCGGCGACCACGGCGCGGGCGGCACCCCCGGCCCCAAAGACGGCGGCGGGGCCAGCGGCGGGGACCCAGTGCGGGGCGTTCTGACGCAGATTGGCGACAAAGCCCGCGCCATCGGTGTTGTCGGCGTGGATCTTGCCGTCTTTGCGGAAGATCAGCGTGTTGGCTGCCCCGATCAAAGCGGCGCGGTCGGTGATGACGTCGGCGATCTTGAGAATGGCCTCTTTGTGGGGAAGCGTGACATTCAGCCCGACGAAGCCGATTTTGGGCAGATGGCGCAGGGTGGTTTCAAGGTCTGCCGGGGCGACATCCATGGGGATGTAATGGCCCTTGACGCCATAGCGGCGCAGCCAGAACCCATGCAGGGCCGGGGAGCGGCTGTGCGCGATGGGGTGACCGATGACACCTGCAAGAGGGATTTTGGCAAGCTCTGTCATGCCGGAATAAAACCTCGGGTCGCGAGATAGGACAAGAGGGGAAGCAGCGGGAGGCCAAGGATGTTGAAATAATCGCCCTCTATCCTGTCAAAAAGCCGAACGCCTTCTGCTTCGAGCATGTAGGCGCCGACCGAGTGACCAATTTCGGGCCAGTTTCTGGCGAGGTAATCATCGAGGTAATCTTCACTGAAAGCGCGCATTGTGAGGCGCGCCTGGCCGACATGACGCCAGATAGCCTGGCCATCATCATAAAGCACAGCGGCTGACAACAGGCTGTGGGTCTGGCCGCGCAAGGACAGAAGCTGGCTGCGGGCCTGATCCTGAGACGTTGGTTTGGCAAAGGCGATGCCTTTGAAATCAAGAACCTGATCGCAGCCGAGAACCAGACTGCCGGGGGTGCGGCTGGCGATCCGGGCGGCCTTCATCTCGGCCAAGGCATCGGCGATGTCGCGGGGGGTGGCGCCTTCGGCCTCGAGGCTTTGGCGGATGGTTTCCTCATCAACGCGGGCAGCCTGAGCCGACACGTTAAGCCCCGCGTTGCGAAGAAGCTGGAGGCGGATTGGCGAGGTGGATGCGAGGATCAGGGGGCGGGACATGGCTGTGGATAAGATGTGAGGGGCTTTGGGGATCAGTGGCAGCTTCGCGGTACAATGACCACAGGGTGTTGGCAACTGTGACCTTGTCAAGTCGAATGGCAGAGTTTTTCCACATCAGGACAAAGGTCCAGGCACGGATGGGATAGTGTGTTATCCGAGAGCTATTCGGACCTGAGCTGTGGGTCGTAATCTGGGTTAATAGATTGATTTATAAATATTAATCTACACTGGACGGACTTGGTCCCATATTGCCCACAGGGTTTTGCTTGTGGGCAGATTTGGGGATCAAGGCGGCTGTTCCGATACCCACAGGGCCTACATCTACATCTTCCATTAAGACTCTATTTCTTTAAGAAGAAGAGAAGCAACAAAGATGACAGGGATCAAATGGGCGGGTTTTTGGCGGATTGGTATCTTTGGACCAAAGCGTTGCATGTTGTATCGGTCATCTCTTGGTTGGCGGGTCTGTTCTACTTGCCTCGGCTTTATGTCTATCATGTTGAAGGGTTAAGGAAACAAGGCGTGGTCCCTGGTGGTGAGATGGATCAGTTGTTTCAGCATCAAGAGCGGTTATTGCTGCGGGCGATCATGAACCCAGCGATGATTGCCACCTGGGTTTTTGGATTGGCGTTGGTGGTCACGCCGGGGATTATTGTCTGGACCGAGGTTTGGGTTTGGGTAAAGGCGATTTCGGTTCTGGCCATGACGGTGTTCCACATGTGGCTGGCCACGCGCCGAAAAGCGTTTCTGGCAGGTGAGAACCAGTTGTCAGGGCGGCAGTACCGCATGATGAATGAGGTCCCGACGGTCTTTATGCTGTTGATCGTTTTTGCGGTGATCTTGAAGTTCTGAACGCTTGACTCGGGCCATTTGCCGCCGTATGGCCCAAATATGCGCGGGCCGTCCGGCCAGAAGCGCTCTCCTGTTCACCGCTATGCTGATCGCCTGAGTTTGGCGAGCCGAAGGATATACTAATGACTGTCGAGCATTTGAATCTTGCCGATCTGAAGGCGAAAACGCCGGCTGAACTGCTGGCGATGGCCGAGGAATGGGAGATCGAGAACGCGCCCTCGATGCGCAAGGGCGAGATGATGTTCTCGATCTTGAAAGAGCATGCCGAGGAAGGCTGGGAAATCGGCGGCGACGGTGTGTTGGAGGTATTGCAGGACGGGTTTGGATTCTTGCGCAGCCCTTCGGCAAACTATCTGCCAGGGCCGGATGACATTTATGTGGGCCCTGAGATGATCCGGCAGTTTTCGCTGCGGACGGGGGATTCAATTGAAGGCGTTATTCAGGCGCCGCGCGAGAATGAGAGATATTTCAGTCTGATCAAGGCGACGAAGATCAACTTTGATGATCCGGAGAAGGCGCGTCATAAGGTGCACTTCGACAACCTGACGCCACTTTATCCCGATGAGCGGTTGAAGATGGAGATTGAGGACCCGACATTGAAGGACCGCTCGGCCCGGATCATCGATCTGGTCTGCCCGATTGGCAAAGGCCAGCGGGCGTTGATCGTAGCGCCACCGCGGACGGGTAAGACGGTGCTGCTGCAGAACATCGCCCATTCGATCGCGACCAATCACCCGGAATGCTATTTGATCGTGCTGTTGATCGACGAACGGCCCGAGGAAGTGACCGACATGCAGCGCAGCGTGCGCGGTGAGGTGGTGTCCTCGACCTTTGACGAACCGGCAACGCGCCATGTGGCCGTGGCAGAGATGGTGATCGAGAAGGCCAAGCGTTTGGTCGAGCACAAGCGCGATGTTGTCATCTTGCTGGATTCGATCACCCGGCTTGGGCGGGCGTTCAACACGGTGGTGCCGTCGAGTGGTAAGGTTTTGACTGGTGGCGTGGATGCCAACGCGTTGCAGCGGCCAAAGCGGTTCTTTGGTGCGGCTCGAAACATCGAAGAAGGCGGGTCGCTGACGATTATTGCAACTGCCTTGATCGACACTGGAAGCCGGATGGACGAGGTGATCTTCGAAGAATTCAAGGGCACCGGCAACAGCGAGATCGTCCTGGACCGTAAGGTGGCGGACAAGCGTGTGTTCCCGGCGATTGATATTCTGAAGTCGGGGACCCGGAAGGAAGATCTGTTGGTAGATAAGATGGATCTGCAGAAGACCTATGTATTGCGTCGGATTCTGAACCCAATGGGAACCACTGACGCGATTGAATTCCTGATATCGAAGCTGAAACAGACCAAGTCGAACGGCGAGTTCTTCGAGTCTATGAACGCCTGATCGTCTTTACTTTCAAGGGGTTGGGTGATGGACACAGTATTCGCCCTTGCAAGTGCCCGGGGGAAAGCCGGGGTTGCCGTCATTCGGGTGTCTGGTGATCAAGCTTGGCTGGCTGCGGAGGCGCTGTGCGGTGCATTGCCAGAACCTCGCAGGGCTGGGCTTCGCCGGGTTAGCCATGAAGGTCGGGTGCTGGATGAGGCGCTTGTGCTGGTGTTTGAGGCGGGGGCGAGCTTTACGGGTGAGCCGTCTGTTGAGCTTCAGATTCATGGTGGGACGGCGACTGTTCGGGCAGTGTTGCGGGCGTTAGCGGCGCAACCTGGCTTGAGGCTTGCCGAGCCGGGTGAGTTCAGCCGACGCGCTCTTGAGAACGGGCGCATGGATCTGACGCAGATCGAGGGGATGGCCGATCTGATTGACGCGGAGACGGAGGCCCAGCGGCGCCAAGCTATTGCGGTGATGTCAGGCGATCTGGGGCGGAAAGCCCAGCTATGGCGCGCTGATCTTGTGCGCGCCTCGGCGCTTTTGGCGGTGACCATCGATTTTTCTGACGAGGACGTACCGGAAGAGGTATCGGAAGAGGTCATTCGGCTGTTGAGCGGAGTGCGAGATGGTGTTTGTCGCGAGCTGGCGGGGGCCGGGGCTGCCGAGCGTATCAAGGATGGCTTTGAGGTGGCGATCGTTGGGGCGCCAAATGTGGGGAAGTCCACTCTTTTGAATACTTTGGCAGGTCGGGAGGCTGCGATTACATCTGATGTTGCGGGCACGACGCGTGATGTGATCGAAGTGCGGATGGAGATCGAGGGGCTTGCGGTCACCTTGCTTGATACGGCCGGTCTGCGCGAGTCTGATGATCGGGTGGAGCAGATCGGGATTTCCCGAGGATTAGACCGGGCACGCAGGGCTGATTTGCGAATTTTTCTGTTGGCAGGCGATGAGACGTTGCCATTGGAGCCAAGCGGGGATGATATTGTTGCTCTTGCTAAGGCGGATCTTCGGCCTGTTGGGCACTTGGCTGTCTCAGGGAAGACCGGTTCGGGGATAGATGACTTGATCTCTCGGATCGGAACTGTACTTGGTGAGCGTGTGTCCGGCTCGAGTCTTGTGATTCGTGAGCGTCAGAAGCTTGCGTTGTCGGGCGCGTTGGGGTTTTTGGACTCAGCTCAGGCCGTTCTGCGGGTTGATAGCGGAGTCGAGCTTGCTGCGGCGGAGGTTCATGCGGCCTCTGTGTCGCTGGAGATGATGATCGGCGCGGTTGGCGTTGAAGACTTGTTGGAAGAGATCTTCTCGCGCTTTTGTATTGGGAAGTGAGGATGTTTCACGTGAAACATTTTGATGTTATCGTCATTGGGGGTGGCCATGCGGGCACCGAGGCGGCTGCAGCGGCCGCTCGCATGGGCGCGTCTACCGCCCTAATCTCGTTGCGACGGGATGGCATTGGCGTGATGTCCTGCAATCCTGCGATCGGCGGGCTTGGCAAGGGCCATCTCGTACGGGAGATTGATGCCCTTGATGGAATCATGGGACGTGCCGCTGATCGCGCTGGAATTCAGTTCAGGCTTTTGAATCGGCGCAAGGGGCCCGCTGTTCAGGGGCCGCGGGCGCAAACAGATCGAAAGCTGTATCGAGAGGCGATTCACGAGTTTCTTGCGAAGGAAGACAATGTGACGGTGATTGAGGCAGAGGTTTCTAGCCTTAAACTGGAGCTTGGCCGATTTTCTGGCGTTGAACTGTCAGATGGGAGTTTGATTTCAGGGCGAACAGGGATTCTGACCGCTGGGACCTTTCTTCATGGCGTTATTCACATTGGAACCACCCGAATCTCCGGCGGCAGGATGGGGGATTTGCCCTCAATCAAGCTTGCTGATCAGATCTCTGATCTTGGACTGAAAACGGGGCGCCTCAAGACCGGGACGCCACCAAGGCTTGATGGTAAGACCATTGATTGGTCGCGGACGGAAACCCAGCCCGGTGACGACGAACCGTCTTTGTTCTCGTTCATGAGTGCTGGCCCTGTGGTCCGGCAGGTGCCCTGTGGTGTGACGCACACAAACGAAGCGACCCACGAAATTATTCGCAAAAACATTCATCTTTCTGCGATGTACGGCGGGCATATTGAGGGCGTTGGTCCGCGGTACTGTCCGTCGATCGAAGACAAGGTCGTCCGGTTTGCGGAAAAGACATCGCATCAGATCTTTCTTGAACCCGAGGGATTGGATGATGACACGATTTACCCCAATGGCATCTCATCCTCATTGCCACTAGAGGTTCAGGATGCCTATGTGAGGTCGATTGTTGGCTTGGAGAATGTCAAAATTTTGCAACCGGCTTATGCGATCGAATATGATTTTTTCGATCCTCGAGATTTGACCCAGACACTGATGACCCGCGACATGGAGGGCCTTTTCCTTGCAGGCCAGATCAACGGTACAACGGGCTATGAAGAGGCCGCCTCCCAAGGCCTTGTTGCTGGCTTGAACGCGGCAAGTTATGCTCGCGGCGGCGATAAGATCCTCTTCGGGCGCGCTGACAGCTACATTGGTGTTTTGATTGACGATCTTATTCACCGCGGGGTAACAGAACCCTACAGGATGTTCACCTCGCGTGCTGAGTTCCGGCTTGCGCTTCGGGCGGACAATGCGGACCAGCGCCTTACCCCCGTTGGAATTCGGTTGGGCTGCGTCCGGCCTGATCGTGTTGCGGCGTTCGGGAAGAAGATCTCGGCCCTTGAGGCTGGCCGCCAGATTCTATCTGCACGCAGTTTCAGCCCGAAGGAGCTTCAGTCGATTGGTATCAACGTCAATATGGACAGTGGGCGTCGCAACTTGCTACGCTTGTTAGCAATGCCTGAGGTGACCCGCGAGCACATCAACGCACTTGAGCCGGAAGCTGCGACGATTGATCCGGTAATTCGGACGCAGATCGAGAATGACGCGCTTTATCAGCAGTATCTCAACCGGCAAGAGAACGATATTGCTGCGATGCGCAGGGAGGAAGAGACTTTGATCCCGCCAGATCTTGAGTATCGCGGTTTGCCGGGTCTTTCGGGAGAGTTGGCGGGAAAGCTGTTTGCGCGTCGACCTGAGACGTTAGCCCAAGCGTCTCGAATCGAGGGGATGACGCCCGCGGCTCTTGCCCTTATTCTAGCACATGTCAAGAAGGCCAGACGCGCGGCCGCTGGCAGATGATGCGCAACGACCTGATAGAGCGTGCAACCGGACTGAGTGGGGGCTTGTCTGAGGTGAGCATGGAGAGACTTGATCGTTTCGCGCGGTTGGTGGAGAAGTGGAACCCATCGATCAATGTCGTTGCGAAATCGACCATTGGTAACATCTGGGAAAGACATATCTTAGACTCCATCCAGCTCTTTCGCTGCGCAGAGCCTGATCAGACAAGCTGGCTTGACTTAGGAAGCGGCGGCGGCTTTCCGGGAATGGTGATTGCCATTTTGGCGGCTGACGCAATGCCTGCGATGCGAATTTCACTGGTTGAAAGCGATCGTCGGAAAAGTGTTTTCTTAAGCGAGTGCAGCCGTCAACTCGGATTGCCGGTCGTTGTTTATCCTTCTCGGATCGAAGATCTTGCGCCTCAGGGCGCATGTGTTGTGTCGGCGCGGGCGCTCGCGCCGCTTGATTCTCTTTGTGGATATGCGTTGCGACATGTCCGCCCTGGAGGCATCTGTGCCTTTCTAAAGGGCGCCGCAGTGGACGCCGAGATTGCCGAGGCTCAGAAGTCTTGGCGATTTGACCTTGACCGCGTTGCAAGCGTTACCGATAGCCGGTCTTCGATCTTGTTTATGAGGGGCCTTTGTCATGTCTGAATTTCTTCCGCCGTCGGCGCCCCGTATTCTGGCGATCGTTAATCAAAAGGGTGGCGTCGGAAAGACAACAACAGCAATAAATTTGGCCGCAGCTTTCGTTGAACTCGGTGCAAGGGTTCTGCTTGTGGATCTTGATCCACAGGGAAATGCGTCGACTGGCCTTGGCGTCACGCCAGCACAGCGCAAGCTTTCGACGTTTGATTTGCTTGTCGACGAGGTTTCCATTGGCGAGGTTGTGCAAGAGACAACGATTCCGGGGCTTTACCTTTGCCCAGCGTCATCGGATCTGTCTTCAGCGGATATCGAGCTCGTTTCCAGGGAAAAGCGCAGCTTCTTGCTACACGATGCCCTTCGACAGCCAGATGTGGCCGCCTTCAATCTTGACTATATCCTGATAGACTGTCCCCCATCGCTAAATCTCCTAACAGTGAATGGGTTGGTGGCCAGTCATGCCGTTCTTGTCCCGCTTCAGACCGAGTTCTTCGCCCTGGAGGGCTTGTCGCAGCTCATGCTGACCATCCGCGAGGTGCGTCAGGCTGCGAACCCGGCGCTTCGCATCGAGGGTGTGCTGTTGACGATGCATGATCTGCGGAACCGTTTGGCGCAGCAGGTGGAAAATGATGCGCGCGATGCGCTTGGCGAGCTGGTATTCACGACCATGATACCCCGTAATGTGCGGGTAAGCGAAGCGCCCTCCTACGCGCAGCCCGTTCTGTCCTATGACGGGGCGTCCAAGGGGGCGGTGGCATATCGTGCGCTGGCAAAAGAAATTCTGGCCAGACATCCACTGGCCGCAAAAGACAAGATGGAGGGGCAAAGCGATGGAAAAGAAGAGTGATAGGCGCGGTCTTGGGCGCGGTCTATCTGCGCTGATGGCCGACATCAATCTGACGCATGATGACCAGAACCTGGCAGCGACAAAGCGACCGGATCTCATGGTGGCGGTTGAGGACATTGCGCCAAACCCGCATCAGCCCCGTCGGCATTTCGATCCTTCATCCTTGAAAGAATTGGCAGATTCCATCCGACGCAAGGGAATTATCCAGCCTCTCATTCTGCGCCCGATTTCTGGCCCAACAAAGTTTGAAATCGTTGCGGGTGAGCGCAGGTGGCGCGCGGCCCAACTTGCGCAGCTGCACTCGGTTCCCGCTGTGCTGCGCGAGTTTTCGGATGCCGAAGTTCTTGAAATTGCAATTATTGAGAACATCCAGCGGGCCGAGCTGAACCCAATCGAAGAAGCGCTCGCATATCGCCAATTGATGGATCGCTTTGGCCACACGCAAGAGAAGGTGGCCGAAGCGCTTTCAAGAAGCCGGAGCCATATCGCCAACCTGCTACGGCTTTTGTCGCTGCCCGATGAAGTTCAGTCGATGGTGGCTGCTGGTGGTTTGACGGCAGGGCATGCGCGCGCGTTGATCACGCTGCCCAACCCGCTCGAAATTGCGCTCAAGGTTGTTGGAAAGGGTCTCTCGGTTCGTGAGACCGAAGAGTTGGTCAGAAAGTCTGCGGCGGCCGGCCTGCGGCCCAGAAGATCCGCAAAGTCTGGCGAGAAAGATGCCGACACGCGCGCCTTGGAAGCGGATCTTTCTGCGGGTCTTCAGATGGGTGTCCGCATTGATCACGATATAACAGGCGGTGGCAAACTGACCGTGACCTACGGCAATCTTGATCAGCTCGATCTTCTATGTAGCGCGCTCTCGGCTGCGGCATTGGATGTAAGTCTCCGCAAGCGCTGATGGTCCGACCAGCACGTCTTAGTCCGATACCAAGTCCTTAAGAACACTATTAAGCACCATTCTGCCCGCGGGCGTGGTCTTTAGCCTGCCTTCGGTGCAATGAACAAGGCCAAGGTCGCTGAGGGTGGCCAAGCGGCTTTCCGGAATGCCGCGACCTGCCATCGCTGCGTGTCGATCAAGGTCCAGCCCTTCATTTGTGCGCAGCGACATCAGCATGTATTCAAGCGCAATTTCATCTGGGGCGAGCTGGTCGCGGAGTCGATCGCCGCCCCTACCGGATGATACAGCGTTAAGCCACGCTGTGGGATCTTTCCAGGCCTCAGTCGCGTGGCGAACCTGGTTTTTTGAAAATCGACCATGAGCGCCCGGACCGATGCCAATGTAATCACCTCCGCGCCAATAGATCAGATTGTGGCGAGACTCGGCGCCCGGCCGTGCGTGGTTTGACACTTCATATGCCGGCAGTCCTGCGGCATTACACATCTCTTGAGTGATCTCGTACATATCGGCAGACAAGTCTTCGTTTGGCAACCCGGCCAGCTTGCCCCGAGCCGCCCGTGCGGCGAACATCGTCCCATCCTCAACGGTGAGCTGATAAAGCGAGATGTGGTCCCCAGCTAAGGCGAGCGCTTCGGAAAGTTCTGTGCGCCAATCATCAAGTGACTGAAATTGCCGTGAATAAATCAGATCGAAGCTCACCCGATCAAAGGTTCCCTTGGCGATCTCCAGAGCTTTCAGGGCCTGGCGCTTGGAGTGCAGGCGTCCAAGCGCCTGAAGAGCCGCATCATCAAGCGCCTGAACCCCCAAAGACACCCGATTGACGCCACCACGGTGGTAACCTTCGAATCTGGTCGACTCCACCGAACTGGGATTGGCCTCGAGCGTGATTTCAATGTCGTTCACTGTTTGCCAGTGTTCCCGAACACAGTCGATCAACCCGGCAACCACCTCTTGGCTCATCAAGGATGGTGTCCCACCGCCAAAGTATACGGTCTGCAGAATCCGCCCTTGCGTCTCCGCTGCCTGACGACGAAGTTCGGAGCGGTAGGCTTCAAGCCAAGCGGATTGGTCGATCTTGCCAGCGACGTGGCTGTTAAAGTCGCAGTAGGGGCATTTTGACTCGCAAAACGGCCAGTGGATGTACAGGCCAAACCCCCCGGTCTGCCAGACTTCGCCACTTGGAGTTTGATGGGGGAATGCTTTCATGCGCTGTCACAAACTCTGTTGGGCGCCGAAACCAGCTGCAATGCTGGCAGGACCTCGCGCTGAGAGTGCTGTGCGGTCGGCTTCGCCCAAAAAGGGCCGCGCCAGGCTGCCGCATCGCGGCCTACCAAGGGGGGGCAGGTGTTTCACGTGAAACATTTGGAGGTCATCTGGCTGAACGCGGCAGCGCGATGGCTCAGCAGGTTCTTTTGTCCCGGCGCCATTTCAGCAAATGTCATATCGTAACCCACCGGCTGGAACATCGGGTCATACCCATGACCCAGCCTGCCGCGAAGCGGCCAAACCAGCTGACCCTCAGCTGACCCCTCAAAAACCTCTTCATGCCCGTCTGGCCAAGCAAGCACCAAAGCACAGCGAAACCTGCCCAGAAATGGAGGTGCGGTCCCCGTCTGCACGATCATCGCCCACGCTTTCTCCATCGCGCGCAGAAAATCGCGGCCCTCAGGTCCCTCAGCCCAGTCAGCGGTATAGACCCCAGGCGCACCGCCCAAAACATCGATCTCAATCCCCGAATCATCCGCCAAAACTGGCAGATTGGTGGACCGGGAAACATGATGCGCCTTGATCCGGGCGTTCCCAACAAAACTGGCCTCTGTCTCTTCTGGGGCCTCCAGACCAAACTCAGACGCCGACCTCACAGAAACGCCAAAGGGTGCCAAAAGCGCAACAAGCTCGTCAATCTTGCCTTGATTGTGTGTCGCAAGAACCAGAAGCGAGCCCGAGAAACGCCTCGCGCTCATAGTCCCAGCGCTTCCTTCTGCGCGGTGACAAGATTGGCACAACCTATTTTTGCAAGCGCCAGAAGCGACAACATCTCAGTCTCTGAAAAACTGCTCCCCTCGGCGGACGCCTGAACCTCAACTAGCCTGCCGCGCCCCGTAAGCACAAAGTTCCCATCCGTTCCCGCGTTAGAATCCTCGGGATAATCAAGATCTAACACCGGTTGTCCGGCATAGATGCCGCAAGAGACCGCAGACACGTGGTCAATCAGCGGATCGCTGCTGATAGATCCGGCGGCCAGAAGCCGGTTGACGGCCAACCGCAAGGCAACCCATCCGCCGGTGATCGACGCACAACGCGTGCCTCCATCGGCCTGAATCACATCACAATCAATCACTATCTGACGCTCCCCGAGCGCCGCCCGATCAACACATGCCCTCAGCGATCTCCCGATAAGTCTTTGAATTTCCTGTGTTCTTCCAGACTGCTTGCCTGACGCGGCTTCGCGCCTTGTTCGAGAATTCGTCGCTCTGGGCAGCATACCATACTCTGCCGTCACCCAGCCAAGACCGGTATTCTTCAAGAAGGGTGGCGTCTTCTCCTCAAGCGATGCCGAGCACAAAACATGCGTTTCCCCCATCTTAATAAGGCAAGACCCCTCAGCATGCTTCATCGGATTGATCTCAATCACAACATTGCGCAATTCGTCTAGCTTCCTGCCTGAGGGACGCATCGGTATTCTCCTAAACTGTCTTGTGCCAGATATGCTCGAGCGTCCTTGTGATGCAACCCTCATTGACGTGGGGGCCATCACATCCATACTCATAGCGCCATGACATACAGTGAAAACCTATTGGCTGAACTCAATGACCGCTCCCGAGAGGTTTTTCGCCGCGTGGTTGAGGGCTATCTCACATCGGGAGGGCCCGTTGGCTCGCGAACGTTGACTCGCAGCATGACAGAACGCCTCTCGGCCGCAACTGTGCGCAACGTCATGCAAGATCTCGAACTTCTTGGGCTCCTTGACAGCCCTCACGTGTCAGCTGGCCGCATTCCCACACAACAGGGCTTGCGCCTCTTCGTTGACAGCCTTCTCGAGGTTGGCTCGGTCGCCTCCGAGGACCGCGAAATCATGGACGCCGCTCTCTCCTCTGGTGAAAAAGACGTGGCGACCCTGCTTGATCAGGTCAGCACCACGCTTTCGGCCATCACCAACGGTGCCAGTCTTGTGCTGTCGCCCAAACAAGATGCCGTCATAAAGCATATCGAGTTCGTCAGCCTGGCACCTGATCGTGCCATCGTGGTTCTGGTTTTTGCCAATGGGCACGTTGAAAACCGAATGATCGTGCCGCCTATGGGCCAAACCCCGTCCTCCATGCGCGAAGCGGCGAACTTCCTCAACGCGCTTGTCGAAGGCAAAACCCTCGCCGAGCTGCGGCTCAACATTGGTCATGAAATCACACGTCGACGCCAGGAGGTTGATTCGCTGGCCCGCGAACTGGTCGAAAGCGGCCTCGCCGTCTGGCAGCCCCAGGACGATGAGCCCGACCGGTTGATCGTGCGTGGCCGCTCGAATCTGCTCAGCGATGCGAATGAGGTCCACGACATCGAACGCATTCGCCGCCTGTTCGATGACCTCGAACGCAAGCGTGACATCGCCGAGTTCCTCGATCTGACCGAAGGCGGTGAGGGGGTGCGCATTTTTATCGGTTCTGAGAACAAGCTTTTTTCACTTTCGGGTTCCTCTCTGGTCGTCTCTCCCTATATGAACGCTGATCGACAGATCATCGGCGCCGTCGGCGTGATCGGACCCACGCGGCTCAACTACGGCCGCATCGTTCCGATCGTCGATTACACGGCGCAGCTGGTCGGAAAACTCCTGTCAGAGCGTGGCAGGGGCTAGCCCAAGGCGGGACAAAGAAGGAAGTAGACCATGGCGCAAGAGAATTTGCCCCCCGAAGACACCAACGCCACCGATCCGGCAGCCAATGACGTTGGAGACTTCATCACCGCAGATGAGCTTGATGCACTGCGAACCGAACTTGATGAGCTGCGCGACCGCTTTATGCGTGCGCTCGCTGATGCCGAGAACTCTCGCAAGCGCGCCGAACGTGATCGGCGCGAGGCCGAGCAATACGGCGGCTCACGCCTTGCCCGCGATCTTCTGCCGGTTTTTGATAATCTAAAACGCGCACTTGACGCGGCAAGCGACGAAACCCGTGCCAATGCTGCCGCGCTGATCGAGGGCCTTGAGCTCACCCTGCGTGAACTGACCAATGTCCTGACAAAACATGGCGTTGCCCCGATTGCGCCCGCCGTCGGTGACAGTTTTGATCCCCAACAGCACGAAGCGATGTTCGAGGCACCCCTGCCCGGAACAAAGGCGGGTCATATCATTCAGGTGATGTCGGTCGGTTTCTTGCTGCATGACCGGCTGTTGCGGCCGGCACAGGTTGGCGTGTCGTCTAACACGGCAGGCTAAGTCTCAGCCCTTCTTGGGGGGCCCAAGGCCCCCTTTTGCCATCTCTGCCAACTCATAAATCAGCGCCAAAGCCTCCTTCGGCGTCAACTCGTCCGGGTGAACCGACTTCAATCGCGTCTCAACTTCCGAGACACGGCTGGCAACCTTTGTGGGTCCAGCTGCAGGTGCCCCACGGAACAAGGGCAGATCATCAATCAGCGCCTTTTGCCGCCCCGCCCCCTCCCGCTCCCCCAATTCCAGCGCCTCAAGAACTGATCGGGCCCTTTCAATCACGGACGAAGGAAGCCCTGCCAGCCGGGCGACCTGAACGCCATAGCTGCGGTCCGCCGCCCCCTTCTTGACCTCATGCAGAAAGACCAAATCACCCTCCCACTCTTTCACCGCGACGGTGGCATTCTCCACCCCGTCCAGTTTTGAAGCGAGGTTTGTCATCTCATGATAATGGGTCGCAAACAGTGCCCGGCAACGGTTCACGCCGTGCAGATGCTCCAGGGTCGCCCAGGCAATCGACAGCCCGTCATAGGTTGCGGTTCCCCGGCCAATCTCGTCCAGAATCACCAGCGCCCGATCGTCGGCCTGGTTCAGAATGGCGGCCGTCTCCACCATTTCCACCATAAAGGTCGACCGACCCCGAGCGAGGTCATCACTCGCCCCCACGCGGCTGAAAAGCTGGCTGACCACCCCGATATGCGCCCGCCGGGCCGGAACGAAACAGCCTGCCTGCGCCAAAAGCGCCATAAGGGCGTTCTGGCGCAGAAAGGTCGATTTACCTGCCATGTTCGGCCCGGTCAGAAGCCAGATCGCTGGGGTCTTTTCTTTGGTCAAGCCGCAGTCATTGGCCACAAACGGCCCAGCGCTCTGCCGCCGCAAGGCGCGCTCCACCACCGGATGCCGCCCACCTTGCACAGCAAAGGCGTGGCTTGCATCCACCTCCGGCTCCACCCAATCCTCCGCCGCGGCCAGATCGGCCAAGGCGGCGGCAAGGTCAATCTCAGCCAAGGCCCGTGCGGCGCCCGAGACAGGGCCGCTTTTTTGCAAAACTGCGGACCTGAACGCATCATAGTGCCGCTTTTCAATCTCGATCGCGTGGTTTCCGGCATTCAGAATCCGCGTCTCAATCTCGCTCAAGGGCATCGTGGTGAACCGCACCTGATTGGCCGTGGTTTGGCGATGAATGAAGGTCTGTGACAGCGGGGGCGCAAACATCTTTTCGGCATGGGTTGTTGTTGTCTCGATGAAATAGCCCAGCACATTGTTATGCTTGATTTTCAGGCTTTGAATGCCGGTTTCCGCAATGTAATCCGCCTGCATCCCGGCAACCACGCCGCGCCCCTCATCGCGGAGCTGCCGCGTTTCGTCCAGCTCAACATCGAATGCCGTCGCAACAAATCCCCCGTCTCGCACCAACAGCGGTGGCTCGGCCACCAGCGCGGCCTCCAAAAGTCTGCCCAACACCTCATGCCCCACCAGCGCCGTCGCCGCTGTCGCGAGGAGCGGCGGGACGCCGACGACGAGCATGTCTGACACTTGCCGCGCGCCAGAAAGCCCCGCACGGATTGCCGTCAAGTCGCGTGGTCCGCCCCGATCCAGCGCTAACCTCGACAAGGCCCGGTCCATATCCGGCACCCGCCGCAACTCTGCCCGCAAAGCCTCCCGCAGGCTGGGCTGATTCTTCAAGAACCGGACCGCTTCCAGCCGCGCAGCAATCACGCCCAAATCGCGCGACGGCCCCGACAGACGCCGCTCCAAAAGTCGCGCACCCGCCGCTGTGACTGTGCGGTCTACCGCCGCCAAAAGTGAACCCTCGCGCCCACCCGACAACGCTTGCGTGATCTCCAGATTGCGCCGCGTCGCCGCATCGATCTGCATCAAGCCGCCCGCTGCCTCTTTCATCGGCGCGCTCAGCAAGGGAAGCTTTCCCCTCTGTGTCAGATCCAGATACTCAACCAATGCCCCCATGGCCGCGATTTCTGCCCGGTCAAAGCTCCCAAAGGCATCCAACGATGCGACACCAAACAACCCACAGAGCCGCTTTTCGGCAGATGTTGAATCAAGGCTGCCCCGCGCCAAGGCGGTCACCGCCGCGCCCGCCTCTTCGATCAAGGCGTAAAGCTCGCGTTCCCGTGCCTCGCTGACCAAAACCTCGCGTGGGGCCAATCGTGCCAGCTCCGGCGCCAACCGGACCTGCGGGCAGGCCATAACCCGCAACTCCCCGGTCGAGATGTCAACCCAAGCAAGCGCCGCCTCATCTCGTACTTCGGCCCAGGCGGCCAGATAATTGTGCCGCCGCGCCTCCAGCAGAGAATCCTCCGTCAGCGTCCCGGGCGTGACCAGCCGCACCACATCGCGCTTGACCACCGATTTCGACCCGCGCTTCTTTGCTTCCGCCGGGTCTTCCATCTGCTCGGCAATCGCCACGCGAAAGCCCTTGTGGATCAAAGACAAGAGATACCCCTCGGCCGCATGAACAGGCACCCCACACATGGCAATCGGCTCGCCCAGATGGAAGCCGCGCTTGGTTAGCGCGATGTCCAGCGCCTCGGCGGCGGCCACGGCGTCGTCAAAAAACATCTCGTAGAAATCGCCCATCCGGTAGAACAGCAAGGCACCAGGGTTGCGCGCTTTGATCTCCAGATACTGTGCCATCATCGGCGTGACAGTGTCATCGCTCACGGTGTTCTCCCCTTGGTCTTGCTGACCCTACAAAAGCCCAACTGTGGCGAAAAGCCCGAATGCACCGACTATGCAGATGGCGCGGCGGGCGCTAAGAGCTTTGGGCGTGCAAAAGGATAGCCCCCTGATGACAAAGACCAAGATCACCCCCGAAGAAGCGCTTGCCTATCATCTGGAACCACGTCCCGGCAAATACGACGTGGTCGCCTCAACCCCCATGGCCACGCAGCGCGATCTGTCACTGGCCTATTCCCCTGGCGTTGCCGTTCCAGTGCAGGCCATCGCCGACAATCCGGCAACGGCCTATGACTATACTGTCAAGGGCAATATGGTAGCTGTCATCTCGAACGGGACGGCCATTCTGGGGATGGGCAACCTTGGGGCGCTCGCGTCCAAACCGGTGATGGAGGGCAAGGCGGTGCTCTTCAAACGCTTTGCCGATGTCAACGCGATTGATATCGAACTGGATACCGAAGACGCCGATGAGATCATCAAGGCCATTTCGCTGATGGGCCCCACCTTTGGCGGGATTAACCTTGAGGATATCAAGGCGCCTGAATGCTTCATCATCGAACAGCGGCTGAAGGAAATCATGGACATTCCGGTGTTCCACGATGACCAGCACGGCACCGCCGTCATTTGCGCGGCTGGCCTGATCAACGCACTGGAAATTTCGGGCAAGAAGATTGAGGACTGCAAAATCGTTTTGAACGGGGCAGGGGCTGCGGGCATTGCCTGTCTCGAACTTCTGAAAACCATGGGCGCGCGGCATGACAACTGCATCATGTGCGACACCAAGGGGGTCATCTATCAGGGCCGCACCAAGGGTATGAACCAGTGGAAATCCGCCCACGCCGCCCGCACCGACCACCGCACGCTGGAAGAGGCGATGGTGGGGGCTGATGTGTTTCTGGGTGTGTCGGTCAAGGGCGCGGTGACGGCTGAGATGGTTGCTTCGATGGCCGATAACCCGGTCATTTTCGCCATGGCCAACCCCGACCCGGAAATCACCCCCGAAGAGGCCCACGCTGTGCGCGCCGATGCCATTGTGGCCACCGGGCGCAGTGATTACCCCAATCAGGTCAACAACGTCCTTGGTTTCCCCTATCTCTTTCGCGGCGCGCTGGATATCCACGCCCGCGCCATCAACGATGAGATGAAAATCGCCTGCGCCCGCGCTTTGGCTGCCCTTGCCCGTGAAGATGTGCCGGACGAAGTGGCCATGGCCTATGGTCGCAAACTGTCATTCGGGCGAGATTACATCATCCCCACCCCCTTTGATCCCCGTTTGATCTACGTCATCCCGCCCGCTGTGGCTAAGGCGGGCATGGATACCAGCGTCGCGCGCCGCCCGATTGTCGACCTGAAAGCCTATGAGCAAACCCTCAAAGCCCGAATGGACCCGACCGCCAGCATTCTGCAAGGTATTCACGCCCGCGCCAAACAGGCTCAGGCCCGGATGATCTTTGCCGAGGGTGACGATCCCCGTGTGCTGCGCGCCGCCGTGGCCTATCAACGCGCCGGTCTTGGCCGCGCGCTGGTCGTGGGCCGCGATTCGGATGTGAAGGAAAAGCTGGAAATCGCGGGCCTTGGCGACGCGATGCGCGAGCTGGAGATCGTGAACGCGGCCAACTCACGCCATCTCGATCAGTACAAGGATTTTCTCTACCAACGCCTGCAACGCAGCGGGTTTGATCGCCATGACGTGCACCGCCTTGCCGCGCGGGACCGGCACGTGTTTTCCGCGCTGATGCTGCAACACGGGCACGGTGACGGGCTGATCACCGGGGTCACGCGCAAATCGGCGCATGTGTTAAGCCTGATCAACCACGTGTTCGATGCGAAGGCGTCGGATGGTGCGGTGGGCGTGACGGCACTTCTGAGCAAGGGCCGAATCGTGTTGATTGCTGATACTCTTGTGCATGAATGGCCTGATGAGAATGACCTGGCCACCATCGCCATAAAAGCGGCAAGCGTGGCGCGCAACCTTGGCCTAGAACCGCGGGTTGCTTTCGTTTCCTTCTCGACCTTCGGCTATCCGGTGTCCGAGCGTGCCACCAAGATGCATATCGCGCCCAAGGTTCTGGATCGGATGGGAGTCGATTTCGAATACGAAGGCGAAATGACCGTCGATGTGGCGCTGAACCCAGAGGTTATGGCGCAGTATCCGTTCTGCCGCCTCACCGGGCCCGCCAATGTTCTGGTGGTACCTGCGCGGCACTCGGCCTCGATCTCGGTCAAGCTGATGCAAGAGATGGCGGGCGCCACGGTGATCGGCCCCATTCTGACGGGCGTGACCAGGCCCATTCAGATCTGTTCCACCAACTCGACGGTGAATGACATTCTGAACATGGCGGTTATGGCTGCCTGCAAGGTGGGCTGATACCGGGGCAGGTTGGGCGCGCGGGCTGTGCCGCGCGCCGGATCACTTGGTAAAGGCCTGATCGCCCCAGACTTGCCGAACCCGCGCGTCACGGCCGCAGGATTCGCGGTAGAACTTGTATGCGCTTGACTGCTTCTTCGGCCCGGCGCGCGTCAGGATCAGGTTTGTGCCCTTGTAGTAATCCTGATGATAGTCTTCTGCGATCCAGAATGTGTTGGCTGGCAGCACCGGCGTCACCACAGCCATTCCCAAAACCGCCTCGGCCTCGGCAATCGCGGCCTTCGCAAAGGCTTCCTGTGCCGCATTGCCCGCGAAAATCGCTGTGCGATAGGCGCTGCCCCGGTCGCAGAATTGGCCACCATCATCGGTGACATCGACCGAGCGCAGGAACTTTGCGATCAACTCGTCATAGCTGATCTTTGAGGAATCAAAGGTGATCTCGACCGCCTCATAGTGACCCTCATGGTTCTCATAGGTCGGATTGGCCAGATCGCCTCCGGTATAGCCCGAGACGACATCAATCACCCCGGCAACCGGCTCGAAATCGGACTCAACGCACCAAAAACAGCCGCCCGCGACGATTGCCTTTTCAGTCTTTGCGCTGGCGCCACTGGCAAAGCCCAGCCCGACAAGCGCAACCGCTGCCAAAATCTTCCACCGCCGCATCGGCGCTCTCCTTTATGCTGTGTTGCGCCACGGTTGCCGCCTTTGGCCTTTGACGCAACTCACCCGAGCGTGAAGTCACGCACAGGTGATGCCCCCCCTTGGCCTTTGCCTGTCTCCACCTTAGCCTGCCGCCAAACATAAGGAGGCTTTGATGACAGACCATGTCTCAACCCATCAGGCAGAAGATGATGCCCGCAATGAGAAAATCCAGATCTGGGTGAATGGCCGCATCGTGCCGAAGGCCGAAGCCATGGTTTCGGTCTATGACTCCGGCTTCATGTTGGGCGATGGCGTCTGGGAAGGCATCCGGCTTTACAACGGCCGCTGGTCCTTCGTGGACGAACATATGGATCGTCTGTTCGAGGCGGCAAAGGCCATTGATCTTGATATCGGAATGACCAAGGAAAGCGTCACTAACGCGCTGTTAGAGACACAAAAGGCCAATGGCATGACCAATGATGCCCACGCGCGCCTGATGGTCACGCGGGGGGTGAAAACCCGGCCCTTCCAGCACCCAAAACTGTCGCAGCGCGGCCCGACCATGGTCATCATCATGGAGCACAGCCGCCAAAAGCTGCCGCGCCCGATCAAGCTGGCCACGGTACCTCATATGCGCGGCCTGCCCATGACGCAGGACCCGAAGCTGAACTCGCACTCCAAGCTGAACTGCATCCTCGCCTGCATTGCTGCCGAAAAGGCGGGGGCCGATGAGGCGCTGATGCTGGATGTGCATGGCTTTGTGAACACCACCAACGCCTGCAACTTCTTTATTGTGAAGAAAGGGCAGGTTTGGACCAGCACGGGTGATTACTGCATGAACGGAATCACCCGGCAGAAGGTGATTGACCTCTGCCGCGCCAATGACATCCCTGTGTTTGAGCGGAACTTCTCGCTGGTGGACACTTACTCTGCGGATGAGGCGTTTCTAACCGGCACCTTCGGCGCGCAAACCCCGGTTAGCATGATAGATGGCCGGGTGATCGGCACCGGCCAGATGGGCCCGATGACCGAACGGCTGCGCGGGCTTTACAAAAAGATGGTGGGCGCATGACCCCGGACCCCCAGCGCATTGCCATGTGGTCAGGCCCACGCAACCTGTCCACCGCGATGATGTATGCCTTCGCCGCGCGCGGCGATTGTCAGGTTTGGGACGAGCCGTTCTATGCCGCCTATCTGCAAAAGACCGGCATAGATCATCCTATGAGTGACGCCGTGATTGCCGCCGGATTGGCTGACCCAGGCGCCGTTGCCGCAGCCTGCCTTGCTCCTCTAAACGCCGAACAGAGCCTGTTTTACCAAAAGCACATGACCCTGCACATGGTGCCCGAGTTTGACCACGGCTTCATGCGGGGGCTGACCAATGTGTTCTTGATCCGCCATCCGGCGCGGGTGATTTCCAGTTATGCCAAAAAGCGCGAAGCCCCGGAATTGGCAGACATTGGCTTTGTTCAACAGGCGGAGCTGTTCGACGAGGTGGCAGATTGGCTAGGCCATGCGCCGCTGGTCATCGACAGCGCCGACATTCGCGCCACCCCGCACACCACCCTATCGCGTTTGTGCGCTGCGCTGGGCATCGCTTTCACTGACCGCATGTTGCACTGGCCCGCCGGACCAAAGCCCTTTGACGGTGTGTGGGCGCCGCATTGGTACAACTCGGTTCATGCCTCGACCGGCTTTGATGAGCCGGAGGCAGATCTGCCCGCGCTGTCGCCCGAGTTTCAGCGGCTCTGCGACCGTGCGCTGCCGCATTACGAACGGCTGGAACGGCTGAAGCTCTAACGAAAAGGGGCCGGCCGATGGCTGACCCCTTGCTTTGGTGCAGTGAAACCGAGCTTAACGCTTTTTAGCCACCCGCGCATTGCGCATTGCGATCAGGCGCAGGCGCAGGGCGTTCAGGGTGATGAAACCCTGCGCGTCCTTTTGGTCATAAGCGCCCGCATCTTCCTCAAAGGTCACGTGCTTTTCGGAATAAAGCGAATGGTCTGACCAGCGCGCCACAGTGCGGGCGGAGCCCTTGTACAGCTTGACCCGAACCGTGCCGGTCACATGCTCTTGCGTCTTGTCAATCAGCGCCTGCAGCGCCTCACGCTCGGGCGAGAACCAAAAGCCGTTGTAGATCAGTTCCGCATAGCGCGGCATGATCGAATCTTTCAGATGGCCCGCGCCGCTGTCGAGCGTGATCTGCTCAATCCCGCGATGCGCTTCCATCAGAATGGTGCCGCCGGGGGTTTCATAAAGCCCGCGCGACTTCATGCCGACAAAGCGGTTCTCCACCAGATCCAGCACGCCCACGCCATGCTTGCCACCCAATTCGTTCAGTTTGGCCAGCAGGGTGGCGGGCGACAGTTCTTGGCCGTTCACGGCCACCGCATCGCCCTTTTCAAAGGTGATTTCCACCATTTCAGCCTGATCCGGGGCCTGTTCGGCCGGAACCACGCGCTGATAAACAAACTCTGGGGCTTCCTCGGCCGGGTTCTCCAGAACCTTGCCCTCGGACGAGGTGTGCAACAGGTTCGCGTCCACCGAGAAGGGCGCTTCGCCGTGCTTGTCCTTGGCGATTGGAATCTGGTTCGCCTCGGCAAATTCCAACAATTTGGTGCGCGAGGTCAGATCCCACAACCGCCAAGGCGCGATCACCTTGATCGAGGGGTCAAGGGCCGCTGCGGAAAGCTCAAACCGCACCTGATCGTTGCCCTTGCCGGTGGCACCATGGGCCACGGCATCTGCGCCATGCTCTTGCGCGATCTTCACCAGATGCTGCGAAATCAACGGGCGGGCGATCGAGGTGCCCAACAGATACAGCCCTTCATACAGCGCATTGGCGCGGAACATCGGGAACACAAAGTCGCGCACAAACTCTTCGCGCACGTCGACGATGTGGATGTTCTTTGCCTCAATCCCCATCAAAAGCGCTTTTTGGCGCGCCGGTTCCAGCTCTTCGCCCTGACCCAGATCGGCGGTAAAGGTGATGACCTCGCAGCCATATTCGGTCTGCAGCCATTTCAGGATGATCGAGGTGTCCAGACCGCCCGAATAGGCGAGAACGACTTTCTTCGGCTTCTGCATCAGAGGCTCCATTTAAGTTTGCGTCGCGATAGCGGGAAACGCAGCCCTAGGCAAGGGAAGGGCGGGTGTGCTTGACACGGGAAGACTGGTGAATTCAACTGAGGGAAGAGCAGTTTTTGGAGCAAGTGATGAAGGGCGTTCAGATTTTCCTGCATTCGGTGCGGCAGGTGGTGGCCAATATGCAGCCAGCGTTGCAGGTGTCCGCGGTGCCTTATGTGCTTCAAGCCCTGCTTGCATTTGCTATTCTTGGGCCACAAGTGCTGACCGGGCAAAGGACGACTTTTGAAGTTGGTGAAATGACGGGTGGCCAGCTGTGGCAAATGCTGGCCCTTGTCCCGATCATTGTGGTGCCAATGATATGGGTTGCCGTTGCATGGCACCGCTTCGTGCTGAAAGGCGAGATGCCTCATGGCCTTATCCCAGCTTTCAACGTTGGTCGTATCTGGGGCTACTTTCTACGCAGCCTTGCGATCATCTGCGTAATGCTCCCGCTTTTGATTGCTTTGGGGATTGTTGGGGGGCTTGTTTCATCATCTTTCTTGACACCTGACGGCTCAAACCTTGCGGCAGCAGCCAGCCTGTTTCTGATTGTTGTGTTTCCTATAACAGCGGTTTCTTACCGTTTTTCAACAGTATTGCCCGCAACGGCACTTGAGAAAGCTGGGGAATTCTCGGCCGGGTGGAATGCAACAAAGGGCGAGTCTACGGCAATTGCTGTCATGACGTTGATCTCGACGGGCGCGTTTTTTCTTGTTTCCGAAGCTGGCATCCGTCTGTTTGGCGGGAGTGCCCCGCTTGCGGTTATCTGGGATTTTGTCTGGGGGTGGTTCTCCATGATGATCGGCCTCTCGATACTGACCACGCTTTACGGCCATTACATCGAAGGCCGCCCGCTGGTCTAAGGCGGCGGTCTAAGACTTGCACCGACGGGCGTCCTCGGTCACATCTGTCATATGACCGATTTTGCTGATGCCGCCCGCCAGACCACCCGCGCCCTGCGCGACCTGTTTCCGCGCACGCCGATGCAGCGGAATGACTTTCTATCGCGCAAATACGGGGCCGAAATCTGGCTCAAGCGCGAGGATCTCTCGCCGGTGCGCAGCTACAAGCTGCGGGGCGCTTACAATGCCATGCGTAAGGTGCGGGCAAGCCACCCCGACCAAGGCCATTTCGTCTGCGCCTCTGCGGGCAACCATGCCCAAGGTGTCGCCTTTGCCTGCCAACATTTTGGCGTGCAGGGCACCATTTTCATGCCCGTCACCACTCCGCAGCAAAAGATCGACAAGACCCGCGCCTTCGGGGCCGATCATGTGCGCATCGTGCTGACGGGCGACTATTTCGACCAAACGCTCGCCGCCTCGCAGCGGTTTTGCCGCGAGGAGGGCGCGCATTTCCTGTCGCCCTTTGACGATGAGGATGTGATCGAAGGTCAGGCTTCGGTTGCGGTTGAGCTGTTGGATCAGCTTGGCCGCCCGCCCGATCTTGTCATTCTGCCCGTCGGTGGCGGCGGGCTGTCATCTGGCGTGACGCGATACTTGCGCAGCGAGTCGCCGGGCACAGAGTATCGTTTTGTCGAGCCCAAAGGTGGGGCCAGCCTGACCGCCGCCTTGGCCGCGCATGAGCCTGTCACGCTGAAGCGTGTCGACAACTTCGTCGATGGAGCGGCTGTGGCCCGGGTTGGTGACCGAACGTATGCGGCATTGTCTTGGGTTAACCCGACCGAAGTTCTGATCGCCCCAGAAGACCGCATCTGCACCACCATGCTGATGATGCTGAACACCGAAGGCATCGTTCTGGAACCCGCAGGCGCGCTGGCGGTGGATGTCTTGGCCGATCTGACCGCCGAAATTGTGGGTAAAACAGTGGTTTGCGTGACCTCGGGCGGAAATTTCGATTTCGAACGCCTGCCGGAAGTGAAAGAACGCGCCCAACGCTATTCTGGGGTGAAGAAATATTTCATCTTGCGCATGCCGCAGCGTCCCGGTGCGCTGCGCGAGTTTCTGGAAATGCTGGGGCCGGATGATGACGTCGCCCGCTTTGAATACCTGAAGAAGTCGGCGCGCAACTTTGGTTCGGTGCTGATCGGGATTGAAACGAAAGAGGCGGCGAACTTTCAAAAGCTGTTCGATCAGCTTGAAGCTGCCGCTTTTCAGTATCGAGACATCACCCAGGATGAGATCCTGTCCGAGTTTTTGATCTAAAGGAGCCGCCATGCCCCGCGCCCGTGATCTTGGCCTGCCTTTTCCCGGCACGCCCGGCCCTTTGAACGCCATCACCGATGTGGCCGGGGTCAGCGTCGGGTTCTGCACCCTGCAAGACCCGGCCTGCCATATGCAAACCGGCGTCACGGCGATCATTCCCCGGATGGATGCGGGCAACCCCGAACCCGTTCGTGCAGGGCAAGCTACGCTCAACGGCAATGGCGAGATGACTGGGACGCATTGGATCAGGGACGGCGGCTATTTCCTTGGCCCGGTTCTGGTCACCAATACCCATGGCATCGGGGCCTGCCACACGGGCGCGACGCGTTGGATGATTGACCGCTATCCCGACCATTTCCGCAACGGCATCGCCTGGGCCATGCCTGTGGTGGCCGAAACCTATGACGGCATCCTGAACGACATCAACGCGATGTTCGTGCAGCCCGAACATGCAGTCAAAGCGCTGAACAGTGCCACATCTGGACCCGTCACCGAAGGCGCAGTGGGCGGCGGCACCGGCATGATTGCTTATGAGTTCAAGGCAGGCACTGGCACCGCTTCACGCTGTGTCACGGTTGGCGGTGAAACCTATACCGTCGGCGTTCTGGTGCAGGCCAACCACGGCAAGCGCCCGTGGTTCAACGTGCTGGGCCAACCCGTTGGCCGCCTGATGCCGTTTGAGGGCCTTGTTCCACGTGAAACGGGGTCGATCATTGTGGTCATCGCCACCGATGCGCCCTTGTCCACCATTTCTCTAACACACCTTGCCCGCCGCGCGGGCCTTGGCCTTGGTCGCGGTGGCACGCCGGGCGGCAATTCGTCGGGCGATATCTTTCTGGCCTTCTCGACCGCGCCCTTCGGCCAAATGCCCCAATCCGCTGGCGCCCTGATCCTGCAGGTTGAACTGAACGCCGAGCTGATTGATCCTGTCTATCTGGCGGCGGTTGAGGCGGTTGAGGAATCGGTGGTCAACGCGATTGTGGCCGGAACCGACACACCCACCTTCAGGTTTCCCGGCAAGACCATCCCCGGTATCGACCGCGCCGCGCTGGCAGCTCTGTTCTAGCGAAGAGTGCCCGGAACGGGCTCGATGAGCTTACCTTTGGCCCTCAAAGAACCGCGCGATCCGTTCCGCGATTGCGTCACTATCCGCCTTGTTCGTCAATGAATCACGCGCCCGCGAGATCACTTCGGCGGGAAGCTTGTTCGCAAACTCCTCGACCAGATCTGAAATGAAGCCATGGCTCATTTCCGGGTGATACTGCGTCGTCATGACCCGTCCCGGAATCGTGAAACTGCCCACCGGACATTCTGCCGTGCCGCCCAGAACCACTGCCCCCTGCGGCACGCGCAAGACCTGCTCAACATGGCAGCCATAAAGGCGAATCAGCTTGCCCTCGATCTCGGTCTCGACAAGACCAAAAGCCCAGCCTCCCGGGTTCTTGCCCACATCTCCGCCCAACGCCATGGCAATGGCCTGATGCCCGAAGCAAGCACCGAAGATCGGCTGCCCTTCGGCAACCAGCCGCCGGATCAGCGCGAACAACTGCCCCACCCAAGGGTCAGAATCATGCACCGAAGCTGGGCTTCCACCGATCAGCCAGCCGTCAAACCGGGCGCCCTCTGGGGGAAAAATCCCGTCCTTTACCGCAAAGACCGTAACCTGCCAATCTGGGCGCACTGATCGGATCATCGTGGCGAACTTCTCACCATCCTTGGGGCGGGCCTGGGCGAATTCCGACTCGTCGGTGTTGGTCATCAAGAGCGCGATTTGCATGATCTTCCCGCTTTACATATTTATGAACCTGTTTAGTATATTTTGAAATCGGCATTGCGCAAGGGAAAGCAATATGACCGTCTGGACCCCCACTGACACCGGCCATGCCGACCTTGGCAGCCATGACAGCTTTATTTCCGGTCCCCCGCACAACACCTTTAAGCAGCTCCGCGATAAAGACCCCATGCACTGGTCTGACTGGTCGGGCGGCAAGGGCTATTGGTCGGTCACCCGGCATGAGGACATCAGCTTTCTAAACGGCAAGCCGGACCTTATGTCCTCGGCCCGTGGGATTCGGATGGAGGATCAGACCTATGAGGAATACCTCGCCCGCCGCACCTTTCAGGAAACCGATTCGCCCGACCACATGCAGACCCGAATCAAGGTGGCCAAGGCGTTTTCAAAGCCGGTGATCGCCCAGTTTGAACCGATCATCCGCGAATTGTGCGGCCCTATTCTTGACGAGGCGCTGGAAAAGGGCACCTTCGACGCAACCAAGGACATTGCCCGTCAACTGCCGATGCGGATGTTGGGCCGCATCCTTGGCACGCCCGAAGAAGACCTGCCGTGGTTGGTGGAAAAGGGCGATACGCTGATTGCCAACACCGACCCCGACTTTACCCAGCATGTGCTGGACAAGATGACCACCGACGAATTCCGCATGATGCCCTTCAACTCGCCCGCCGGGGCCGAGCTGTTTGTCTATGGCAAAGAGCTTTTGCGCAAGAAAGAGGCCTCGGGCGATACCTCAGGCATTCTGCATCTTATCCTGCAGCCCGGGCCCGATGGGTCGGTTATGCCCGAACATGAGTTCCGCAACTTCTTTTGCCTTTTGGTCGCCGCCGGCAACGACACCACCCGCTATTCCATCGCCGCCGGGATTCAGGCGCTGGCCCACCAGCCCGATCTTTTGGCGCAGATGCAGGCAGGCGGTCCGGTCTGGGACACGGCAGCGGATGAGATCATCCGTTGGGGCAGCGCCACCACCTATTTCCGCCGCACCGCCACCCGCGATTTTGAATTCCACGACCGTCAGGTCAAAGAGGGCGACAAGGTTATTCTTTGGTGGGCGTCAGGCAACCGGGATGAGCGGGTGTTCGATGACCCCTTCCGCGTCAACCTGTTCCGCACGCCAAACCGCCATGTCTCGTTCGGACAAGGCGGCCCGCATGTCTGCCTTGGCATGTGGCTGGCGCGGCTGGAGGTGCGGGTGCTGTTCGAAGAGCTTGCCAAGCGCATCAAGTCCATCGAACCTGCTGGAGAGCAGAAGTTTCTCAGATCGAATTTCATCGGCGGCATCAAAGAGCTGCCAGTGCGTGTGACACTGCAATAAGCGGCACCAGACCGCGCCCAGGGAGAGTTCAATGACCAGCCAAAGCCCGCGCCTGCGCGCGATGTTCTGTGATCACCTGTCCATTCTGCGGGGAAAATACCTGCCCCCCACCAAGATGAAGGACGACGAAAGCCGTTTCGCGCGGCCTACGTTTTCGGTGCATTACGACAAGGATCTCTTGATCGAAGCCCCCGGCACGATGTGTCTGGAGGGCATCCCCGACATGGCATTGCGCTGGAAGGCCGACGAGATTCGCCCCGGATGGGAGCCAAACACAAAGGTGGTCACTGGCGATCTTTATGCAGCCGATGGCAGCCCTATCCCCATGTGTCCGCGTGGCGCGCTGAAACGAGCCGTTGCCGCTTGGGGCGCGCTGGGCCTGACGCCGAAGGTCGGCATCGAGCTTGAAGCTTACGCCTTTGTTCGCAACGATGATGGCACCATCGTGCCCTATGACACCCCCGGCGGTGTGGTCTACGGCACCGGAAACTTTGCCGACCCCCGCCGCTTTACCGATGCGATCTGGAACAAGGCGGAGGAAATCGGCCTGCCCTTGGACCTGATCACCAATGAATATGACACCCCGCAGTATGAGTTTACCCTGACCTTCGACACGGCAGTCGAACATGTCGATAACGTTGTTCTCTTCCGCCAGATGGCGCGCGAGATCGCCTTTGACCACGGCATCATCCTGACCTTTCTGCCCAAACCCATCCTGACCAAGGGCGGGTCCGGCATGCATGTGAACCTGTCCTTCACCGATGCCAAAGATCACAACGCGCTGGCCAATGGTGACCGTGGCGATCCGGCCAACATGAACGAGCTGGCCCGCGGTTGCATCGCCGGCTGGATGCACCATCACAAGGGCATGGCTGGGCTGATCGCTCCTAACGCGCTGTCCTACAATCGGCTGCAACCAGCCAGCCTTTCGGGCTATTGGTGCAACTGGGGCGGCGACAACCGCAACGTCACCGTACGCCTGTCGGCCGAGGGTGGCAAAAAGGCCCGCCTTGAACACCGCATGGCCGACGCCGCCTCAAACCCCTACACCGCCGTCGCAACGGTTCTGCAGGCCGCCATTCTGGGCGTGCAAAACAAATACGCCCTGCAGCCCCTGGAAACCGGCGATGGCTTTACCTGCAACGACGCCACCCACGGCGTTGCCGCCAGCCTGACCGAGGCGCTGGATGACCTGCAGGCCGACGCCGCGCTATCCAAAGCTGTCGGCGCCGGGTTGGTCGAAAACCACATCTACATGAAGCGCGCTGAGGTCGACAAAACCGCCGGTCTTGAGGGCGATGCGCTGCGCGATTGGTATATCTGGTATCTGTGAGGACATCATGAAAGCACATTGGATCCTGCCCGACGGCAGCACCATCACCGCCGAGGTCCGTGAAGGACAAAACCTGATGGAGGCCGCCGTCGCGGCCAATGTCCCCAGCGTTATTGGTGAATGCGGCGGATCTTTGTCTTGCGCCACCTGCCAGGTTTATGTCGCCCCCGATTGGGCAGCCAAGACCGGTGACGTGGGAGATTTCGAAGATGCCATGCTGGACGTCGCCGAGGCCGAGCGTCAGCCCGCATCACGGCTGTCTTGCCAGATCAAGATGTCGACCGCATTGGATGGGCTAACCCTGATCGTTCCGGCGTAAATGGTCACATCCCGCCCGCGCGAAAATCGCGGCTGGCGGGCGCTCGGAGATCCGCCATGTCGCGGGCAGGATAGAAAAAGCCCGGCTCTCCGGCCTTTATGTCGATATGCAGGCACCCTCAAACACCAACACAACGGGAATCCTTCTTGCCCTCGGCGGCGGGGTCGTCCTGTCGCTGAATGATTTGGCGATCAAAGCGCTGTCGGGGGCCTATGCGCTGCACCAAGTCATCCTGATCCGCGCCATTGTGGGCATTACGTTGGTGCTCGCCGTGATGTGGGTCTCAAAGGCTGGGATGCAGCAGATGCGCACCCGCCGGATCGGCGCGCACTTTTTTCGGGTCTGCATCGTGATGGTGTCGAACATCACCTATTTCGTCGGCCTGTCACTGATGCCCTTGGCCGATGCGGTGGCGGTCGCCTTTGTCTCGCCGCTCTTTGTCACGCTGATGTCTGCCGTTGTCTTGCGTGAATATGTCGGCCCCCGGCGCTGGGCGGCGGTGACGGTTGGCCTTTTGGGCGTGGTCATCATGACCCGCCCGGGCGAAGGCACCCTTCAACCCGCCGCCATTCTCGTCCTCATCTCGGCCTTTTGCTATGCCGCCAGCCACATGATGACCCGCCGCATGCGCGACACCGAAAGCGCGACGACGCTGAACTTTTACGTGCAGGTCGGCTTTATCTGCGTGTCCTGCACCTTTGGCCTTCTGGTGGGTGACGGCCACATGGCCCAAGCGCCTGGCAGCACGTGGGAGTTTCTGTTCCGCCCCTGGCACGTGCCCCCCGTCACCGATTGGTGGGCTTTTGTCGCCACCGGCGTCGCGGTTGGTGTCGGTGGGCTGATGATGTCCCAGGCCTATCGCACCACAGAAGCCGCCCTTGTCGCGCCCTTTGAATACATCGGAATGCCGATGGCCATTTTCTGGGGCGTAGTGGTTTTTGGCACCTGGCCCGACGCCACCGCTTGGGCAGGGATTGCGCTCATCTGTGGCGCGGGTCTTTATACGCTTTGGCGGGAAACGGTCAGAAGGAACGTGCAAGATGTCGCAGCCCCAAGCGGTGATCTTTGACATCGGCAACGTGCTGACCCGCTGGCAGCCCGAGGCTTTCTATGACCGGGTGATCGGCGAGGACCGCCGCCGCGCACTGTTTGCCGAGGTCGATCTGCACCGCATGAACGACATCGTCGATGAAGGCGCGCTGTTTCGCGAAACCATTTACGATTGGGCCGACCGCACCCCGCATTGGCGATCCGAAATCCGCATGTGGTATGACCGCTGGATCGAGCTTGCCTCTCCGCGCATCGAAGGCTCCATCGCCCTGCAACGCGCGCTTCGGGCCAAAGGGGTTCCGGTCTTTGCCCTGACCAATTTTGGCAAGTATTCGTTCGAGGAAGCCCTGCCGAAAATGGACTTCCTTACCGACTTTGACCGGCTCTATGTCTCGGGCCGCATGGGCGTCATCAAACCCGATCCGCGCATCTATCAGATGGTCGAAGAGGACTGTGGCCTACCGCCCTCAAGCCTGCTCTTCACCGATGACCGGGCCGACAACATCACCGCCGCCGCCCGCCGGGGCTGGCGCACCCATCAGTTCGAAAGCTGGCAAGGCTGGGCCGCCCGGCTGGTGGCCGAAGGATTGCTGACCGCAAAGGAGGCCGGGCTATGACCCTGACGATTGTCCCGAAAGACGCCGAAGCGCTGCTGACATGGCCCGGGCTGCTGGAGGCGTTTGAGGCGGGCCATCGCCTGCCCAAACCCGACATCAAAGACCTCTTCGTCTATCGCGGACCCGACACAGTGCTGGACCGCGCCACCTGGATCGATGGGCTCGGCGCCTTGGTCAAGGTGGCCACCGTCATTCCCGGCAATGCCCAGCGCGGGCTGCCCACTGTGAACGGGTCGGTCACGCTTTATGATGACAAGACCGGAGAATTGACCGCTTTGGTCGATTTCCATCTGGTGACCAAATGGAAAACTGCCGGTGACAGCCTGCTTTCAGCCCGCCGTCTGGCGCGCAAAGACACCAGAAACATCCTCTTGGTCGGCGCGGGCACCGTCGCCAAATCCATGGTTCAGGCCTATTCCAGCCTCTTCCCCGACGCCCGCTTTACCGTCTGGAGCCGCTCGCGCGCCAGCGCCGAGGCGCTGGGCCTGCCGGTGGCTGATGATCTTGAGGCTGCCGTAAAAGCCGCCGATGTCATCTGCACCGCCACCATGGCAACCGAACCGCTCATCAAAGGTGACTGGCTGCAACCCGGCCAGCACCTTGACCTGATCGGCGCTTACAAACCCGGCATGCGTGAGGTGGATGATACCGCCATGGCCCGCGCGCGCCTCTTCGTCGACAATCGCACCACCACCATCCACCACATCGGTGAGCTGATCGACCCGTTGAAATCCGGCGCCATCACTGAAAGCCACATCCTCGCCGATTTCTACGACGACCCCGCGCTTTACGCCCGCCGCTCGGACGACGAGATCACCATCGCCAAGAACGGCGGCGGCGCGCATCTGGATCTGATGACCGCCAGCTACATCGCCTCCATGTGGAGCCAACGCTAAACATTAGCTAAAATTTGCCTTTCATCTTGGCACAAATGCTCTCCGGGGGACGCGGGCTTGGCCACAAGCCCGCGCGGGGGTGGAAAACCCCCGTCCGCCCGCTACTCCAAGATCGGCGGCTGGGCGTTCAGCATATCCACCGAAAAGCCTGACAATCGCTTGTAATGCTCCGCATGGGCCGCCAGATCGGCGCGAGGAATGACGGCTTCGATGTCATCGAATCGCGTTCCACCCATGCGGTCCTCAACCATCTGCATCACCGCATCTGGCCCCTTGCCCCGATTGGCGCGCAAGATGCGCTCCACCCGCGGCCGCATCTCGGCCTCATAGGCCAAAAGCGCCGCCCGCCCCACCCCATGGGCGCGCAGTGCCGCCCCGATCTTGCGCGCGTCGATGATCGCCAGTGACGCCCCATTGGACCCCACCGGATAGGTGGCATGCGCCGCGTCCCCCATCAGCGTCACGCAGCCATGCGTCCAGCTTGGCAACGGCTCACGGTCCACCATCGGATATTCATAGACCAGCCCAGAGGCCGCGATCAGCGCCGGGCAATCCACCCAGCCGAAATCCCACCCCTCAAAGGCGGGCGCGAAGTCGGCCTTGTCGGCGGGCCGGTTCCAGTCGCCCTTGGACATCGCGCGCGCTGGGTCCACGCGCAATTCGGCAATCCAGTTGATCTCGGACAGGCCGGTGTCGGGGTCTGGCCCCGAGATCGGATAGGCCACAAAGCGTTGGCTGTCATGGCCCGCCAGAAACATCGCATTGCCGCCCAGAAACTGCGCTGCCCGCGTCGTGCCGCGCCACATGATCGCACCGTTCCAGATCGGCTCGCCTTCGTCCGGCACCATTTGCCGGCGAATGGCCGAATGGATGCCGTCCGCGGCAATCGCCACATCCCCCGCCACACGCCGCCCATCGCTGAGGATCAGAGCGGCACCTTGATCAGTACTTTCAAACCCCACCACGCCCGCGCCAGTGACCACAGACTCCGTCCCCGCCCGCGCCCGCAGCACGCGCAGCAGCATCATCTGGAAATGACCGCGATGCACCGAATACTGCGGCCATTGATAGCCCGCATGCAGCCCGCGCGGCTCGACCCAGATTTCCTGACCGTATTTCGAATAGAACCCATATTGCCGCGTCTGCACGCCCAATGCATCCAACTCGGCCTCTAGCCCCAGATCAAACAGCTCGCGCACCGAGTTCGGTTGCAGGTTGATCCCCACGCCCAAAGGGCGCGGCTCGGCCACGCGTTCATAAACCCGAAACGGCAGGCCCAACTGGTGCAGCGTCAGGCCCATGACCAACCCGGCGATGCCGCCCCCTGCAATCAAGATCATGGCTTTCCCTTTGCGGTCCGTGCATCCTTGGCGCGAGGATAAGGAGCAAACCATGACCGCGACAAGCCTTGGCGCAAGCGCCAGCCCCGGCCAGCCCGAACTGCGCTATCTTTGCGCCATTCGCGCCGATCTTGGCCCGGCTTTGGAGTTTGAAACCAGCAACGGGTCGGTGCGGGCGATGTTCCCGATTATCGGCGGTGAAATCGGCGGCAGCGGCCTGACAGGCCGCATCCTGCCAGGCGGTGCGGATTTCGCTCAGCGCCTTCCCGACGGCGCTTATGCGATCGAAGCGCGCTATTGCCTGATGCTGGACGATGGCACGCCCCTGATGATCACCAATGCGGGCCGCATGCAGCCAATGCCGGGTGGCAGCTATCAAGGCCGCACCCGCGCGGTGATCGAAGCCCCGGCAGGCGCGCATGGTTGGCTGTCGGATGCGGTGCTGTTTGGCACCGTCTGGGCAGAACCTGGCGACGAGGTGCGGGTGTTTATTGAGCTGTGGTACGCCGTTCTCTGACTATTTTCCTTTAACGCGCACCTTGACCCTTGGGCATCGCAATGCCACTTCAATAGGTGACCAAAGCCCGGAGGAAACCCATGCCCGTCTATCGTTCCCGCACAACCACCCATGGCCGCAACAACGCCGGTGCTCGCGGCCTGTGGCGGGCCACCGGCATGAAGGACGGCGATTTCGGCAAACCGATCATCGCGATTGTGAACTCTTTCACCCAGTTCGTGCCCGGTCACGTTCACCTGAAAGACCTGGGCCAGATGGTCGCGCGTGAGGTTGAGGCAGCGGGCGGTGTGGCCAAGGAATTCTCCACGATTGCCGTCGATGACGGCATCGCCATGGGCCATGACGGCATGCTCTATTCGCTGCCCTCGCGCGAGATTATCGCGGATAGCGTCGAGTACATGGTCAACGCCCATTGCGCCGACGCGATGGTCTGCATTTCCAACTGCGACAAGATCACCCCCGGCATGCTGATGGCGGCCATGCGGTTGAACATCCCGGCGGTGTTTGTGTCGGGTGGCCCGATGGAGGCTGGTAAAGCCGTCATCAAGGGCAAGGAAATCGCGCTGGATCTCGTTGATGCCATGGTCGTGGCAGCTGATGAAAGCTATTCCGACGAGGAGGTTGACGAGATCGAAAAGGCCGCCTGTCCGACCTGCGGGTCGTGCTCGGGCATGTTCACCGCCAATTCGATGAACTGCCTGACCGAAGCGCTGGGCCTGTCGCTGCCGGGCAACGGATCGACCCTTGCCACCCACGGCGACCGCAAGCGGCTGTTCCTTGAGGCGGGGCATCTGATCGTCAACATCACAAAGCGCTATTACGAACAGAACGACGACTCCGTTCTGCCGCGCAATGTCGCCAACAAGAAGGCGTTTGAAAACGCCATGGCGCTTGATATCGCGATGGGCGGGTCCACCAACACAGTGCTGCACGTTCTGGCCGCTGCCCATGAGGGCGGGATTGATTTCACCATGGACGACATCGACGCCATGTCGCGCCGTGTACCCTGCCTGTCCAAGGTCGCGCCCGCCAAGCAGGACGTGCATATGGAAGACGTCCACCGCGCCGGTGGCATCATGGCGATCTTGGGTCAGTTGGACAACGCGGGCCTGATCAACAGCGATTGCTTTACCGTGCACGCCCCCACGATGAAAGACGCGCTGGATCGTTGGGACATCAGCCGCACCAAAGAAGACAAGGTGCACGATTTCTTCAAGGCCGCGCCGGGCAACGTCCGCTCGGCCACCGCCTTCAGCCAGAACAAGCGCTACGCTGAACTGGACCTTGACCGCGAAAAGGGCGTGATCCGGTCTGCCAAACACGCGTTTTCCCAAGATGGCGGTTTGGCCGTTCTGAAAGGCAACATCGCCCCCGACGGCTGCATCGTGAAAACTGCAGGTGTGGATGAAAGCATCCTGACGTTCTCCGGCCCCGCGCGGGTGTTTGAAAGCCAGAACGCCTCGGTCGAGGCGATCTTGTCGAACAAAATCAAAGAGGGTGACGTCGTCGTCATCCGCTATGAAGGACCAAAGGGCGGGCCGGGCATGCAGGAAATGCTCTATCCCACCAGCTATCTGAAATCCAAGGGTCTGGGCAAAGCCTGTGCTTTGCTGACCGACGGGCGCTTTTCGGGCGGCACCTCGGGCCTGTCCATCGGCCACGTCTCGCCTGAGGCGGCAGCGGGTGGCACCATCGGTTTGGTCCGCGAAGGCGACATGGTCGACATCGACATTCCGAACCGCACCATCAGCCTGCGGGTGCCTGAGGCAGAGCTTGCCACGCGGCGCGCCGAACAGGATGCTGCAGGCTGGAAGCCGGAAAAAGCCCGCCCCCGCAAAGTCAGCCAAGCGCTGAAAGCCTATGCGCTCTTTGCCACCTCGGCCGACAAGGGCGCAGTGCGCAAACTGCCCGACGAGGTGTAAATTTTTGCCAATTCCAAAAAGGCCCGGCCTCTGCGCCGGGCCTTTTTCATGCCTACCCGCAGATGGTGCCCGGACCCCAAATGACCCGCTCCAGCCTAGTGCCAATAGGCCACTTCTAGAATGTTCCGTGTCGACACATGGCATCGGACTGGCTAGTGATAGGACGAGCACCGGGGGGCAGGATGGACGGCGATACAGAGACAAAACGCGTCAAAGGCACAGGCGCGCGCTTTGCCTATGAAGCCCTGCGCGATGAGATTCTGTCGATTGCACTGGCACCGGGCCAACTCTTGGACGAAACCACCTTGGCTGATCGCTTTGGCATGTCGCGCTCGCCGGTGCGTGAGGCGCTCATTCGTTTGGCCGGGCAGGGGTTGGTGGTGACGCTGGCCAATCGGTCCACCATCGTCGCCCCAATCGATGTCCAAAGCTTCCCGAAATATGTCGAGGCGCTGGACATCGCCCAGCGGATGAACACCCGCCTTGCCGCCGAATTGCGCACCGATGATGACCTGTTGCGCATCGCCCGCGCGCAAGGGGTGTTTGAAGCGGCGGTCAAGGGCGGCAACCACCTAGCAATGTCCGAGGCCAACAAGCAGTTCCACATGGCCATCGCCGTCGCGGGCCGCAATCCCTATCTATCCGGGTTCTATGAACGCCTGCTGGATCAGGGTCGCCGCATGTTGCACTTGCACTTCGACTACCTTGAACGCACCCATGACGGCATGCTCTTGACTGACGAACATGCGGCGATGCTTGAGGCGATCCGTGCCCGAGATGTCGAACGCGCAGATGCGTTGGCCCATTCCCATTCCCGCCAGTTCCGCGACAATTTCCTGCGCTTCATGCAGGAAAACTACGCCTCCACTGTCGCGCTTGGCGGGCCGGTTAGGCCGCTCTGACGCGTGAGGCTTCCCAACGGGACTGGCGGTGCCGGGTCGGTATCGGTTCTTCCGATTTCCTGCCGTAGTCGTTCAAAAGAAACCGATCAGAGTGCCATTCTGGCTGCCACCGCAGTTTGCGAAGGCAATGGTTGGGCCGTCTCGATCGTCTCCCTGGCCAGCCAAGTCAGATCATGGATGGCATTTCCATTTGGTTTGAAAGCCAACGGGGCCTCAAGGAAAATCGTTTTGATCTTTTCCAGATCGAAATCTAGGCATGCGGCGTTCAGATGCTGGAGCATTGGGTGAAGCTTGCTCCAAGACAATGACATCTCGGTTGCGGTCATAATTCTGGGGTGCACGGTGGGCATCGGATTTTCGCCAATCAGAAGTTCCTCGTAAAGTTTCTCGCCCTTGTTCAGGCCAACAAAGCGAATTCCAATGTCGCCGCTGCGGGTGTCGTTGGAGCCTTCGTCATGCAGGAGGTATGGTTTGAGTCCGTGCAACCGGATCATGCTTTCCGCGAGATCAAGGATCTTTACGGGATCACCCATATCCAGAACAAAGACATCCCCACCCCGCGCCATCGCGCCCGCTTGGATGACCAGCTGCGCCGCCTCGGGAATGGTCATGAAGTATCGTGTGATATCGGGATGGGTGACCGTAAGAGGTCCACCCTTCTCGATTTGAGACCGAAAACGCGGCAAGACCGAGCCGGATGAGCCCAGGACATTGCCGAATCGCACCATCGAGAACGTCGTGTGGCCCTTGCGCTGGGCGAACGCCTGACAGACCAGTTCTGCCATACGCTTCGACGCCCCCATGAAGTTCGTCGGACGCACCGCCTTGTCGGTCGAGATCAGGATAAAGCTCTCAACCCCCAGATCAGCCGCCGCCTCGGCCAAAACGAGCGTGCCAAAGACATTGTTACGAATGCCTTCTGTGACGTTTTCCTCAACCAAGACAACATGCTTGTAGGCCGCCGCATGATAAACCGTCTGTACGCCAAAGCTCTCTATCACTTCCCGCACGCGGCGCGAATTCTGGACTGATCCGAGCACCCCTCGCACCGTTGCCGCACGACCAATGGCCGACAGGGTTTCGCGCAGCTCATGCGTGATCGAGTACAGCGCGAACTCCGACAGTTCGAACAGGATGATTTCGGTGGGCGCGAATTGTATGATCTGGCGGCAAAGCTCGCTGCCGATCGATCCGCCAGCGCCCGTCACCATGACGACTTTGCCGGTGATGTTGCGTTGCATCAGGTCTTCGCGTGGCGGCACGGCATCACGACCGAGCAGGTCTTCGGGGCTGATCTGGCGCAGCTCGCTGACCGTCGCGCGGCCCGAGACAATGTCGGCGATTCCGGGGATCGTCTTCACCTGGAGACCAAGCTTGCCGACCTCTTCCACGATCTCGCGCCGCCGCGACCGCGAAGCGCTCGGGACAGCCAAGAGAATCGACGCCACGCCCATATCCTCCACCACCTGCGCAATCCGATCCGGCGCAAAGACGGTACGACCACTGATCACGGCGCCGTGCAGCGTCGGATCGTCATCAAAGAACGCCAACGGGAGATAGTCTTGCCCATTCTGCAACGCGTCCTTCAATTGGCGTCCCGCTTCGCCCGCGCCATAGATGGCGACAGGTATGCGCGCGCTTCTTGCAAGCGACTGAAACATCGCCCGGGCAACAAAGCGAAGCCCGCCAGCCGAAACGAACAGCAAAAGCGCGTAGATTCCTGGAACAGACCGGGGCAACGGGGCCGAAAGCAGCGCAGCCGTCAGGAACAGGAACGCAGCTGACAAGATCACTCCGCAGCCGATCGCACGCAGGACCTGCCCACTGATAAACCGCAAGATCGAGCGGTAAAGGCCGAAGGCGAAAAACATCAGAATGGTTGCTGGCACGCAGATCAGAACCATAAGCCAGATCGAAAAATTTCCAAGGAAAGCAAAGCTCTCAAGGCGCAACGCCATGGCGACGACGAAACAGGCGATGACAAGAACACTGTCCGCACACATCTGCAAAAGCCGTTTCTCGGCGCGACCCAGTCGCAAAAGCCCTGCGAAAGACGGCAAAACAGCGTCAGTCATGTCTGGCATGGCCGTGACTGCTTTCACGACCGTCTCCGTCACGCACCAAGCTGAACAGAAACGAGTGCCTTGCGCCTTGCGGACAGACGCTAGCATGACAAGGCGGCCTGGCCGAATGCCGATGAATCACAGTGGAAAAAATCCCGATAAGAAATAATGGCATGAATAAATTTGAAATATCTTGATTCGAATGACACGATCTATACCCGCAATCGTGCCCATGGTTAAGGGGATGCGGAAACAGATTCTTCTTGGAAGCCTGGACGAGCAGGGTCCGATGACAGGGCGCTGGGCCCAAGATGCCCAGAATGCAAGCGCGATGCGTCAGTCGAAATGTGGTTTGCGAGTGTCGCAGCTGCCCGATACGCTTGGGATCGATGGGACCGCTTTTTGCAAGCGGTGCAGCCCGGTCGTCATGCTCTTAGCATCCAGCCTTAGTCGCCGTTGGTTATAGCATGTTGAACAAAAAGGGCAGAACTGAGCATGGACATGACCGAACGGATGGATTAAACGCCAAGCGAATTGTTAGGCCTGATTTTGTGGGATGCCGTAGATTGTTATGGCCCCCGAACCATTATTGACACAGCCGCTTGGGTGCGGATGGAGTGCGAATAGATTTACATGCCCCGCGTTTTCTCATCACTTCTTTTCGCCTTGACTCTAAGCGCTTGCGGCGATGCCGCGTTGAATTTCCCCATCACCAAAGCTGGGCAGGCGCAGCTGGACGGCATCACGATCATCAGGTTGGATCAAAGCTATTCCGGTCATGCCGACCCCCTGCACAGCGGGCATGCTGTGACCAACCTACCTGCCGTGCCTCGCAGTGAGTATCTCATCGGTGCTGGTGATGTGATCTCGATCTTTGTCTTCGACCAACCGGAACTGGCAGTCCCGACTGGTGCCGATACGATAACAACGGGCTATCTCGTGCGATCAGATGGGAACCTGACCTTCCCATTCATCGGCACAGTCGAGGCCCGCGGCCAGACAGTCGAGGATCTGCGCCTGGAGCTTGTCCGCCGCCTTAGCGAGTTCTTCCCAGAGCCTCAGGTCGATGTCCGTGTGGCGGAATTTGCCTCACAGAAAGTCGTCGTCGGCGGTGAGGTGGCGAAACCTAATACACAATTTGTCCAGACTTCTTCATTGACCTTGCTCGAGGCGATTAACGCAGCTGGTGGCTTCAAGAAAGACGCCGACATGCAGGCAATTTCCGTTCGCCGCGGCGGTCAGAATTACCGCGTCGATCTGGAGGGTTATCTGTCCGGATCTGTTGCGCAGAATAATCCCATTCTCGCCGGTGGGGATGTGGTGTCGGTCCCCCGCAAAACCATCCGCGAGGCCTATCTCTTGGGCGAAGTTTCCAAGCCAGCAACGGTTGATCTGACCGAAACGCCTGTCTCCCTGACGCAAGCGCTGTCAAAGCAAGGTGGCCTTAACCATTTGCGCGCAGATGCCAGGGGCGTCTTCGTTTTCCGTGTGATGGACGGCAAGACGACCGTCTTCCAGCTCGATACTTCCAACCCCGAAGGATACCTGATCGGTACGCGCTTTGCGCTGCATCCGATGGACGTCATCTATGTGACGAGGGCGCCGATCCAGCGTTGGAATGACGCCATCAGCCGCTTTCTGCCGTCTGTGAATGCAAATCGCGCGGTTCGGACTCTTTGAATGACGGGGCAAGCGATGTTTCAATCCATTCTTGTGGTCTGCATCGGAAACATCTGCAGATCTCCTGTTGGCGAACGGGCGCTTTCTACTGGCTTGCCCAAGCTCAAAGTCGGCTCAGCGGGTCTTCATGCAATGACCGGCTATCCAGCGGATGCAGAAGCGACTGAGGCTGCACGAAGGCATGGCGTCGAACTTGATGGCCATATCTCGCGTATGTTGACCCCGTCCCTTGGCTCCGAGCACGATCTTATTCTTGTCATGGAACGGTCGCACAGGCGTGAAATTGCAGAGCGTTTTCCACAGCTTGTCGGACGAACCATGCTTTACGGCCAATGGCTTGATGGCGGAACAGACGTCCCAGACCCCTATCGCAAACCCGCCTTGGTCCATGAACAGACTGTTTCGCTGATCCTTCGTGCAAGCGCGGAATGGGTTGCCCGTCTGGGCGGGAAAGCAGGTTGAAATGATGATGAAGAAGCCCGAACCTGCCGCGCGAGAGCCAGTGCCTGATGAGATCGACCTCGGGGAACTTTTCGCGACCCTCTGGGCGGGAAAGCGAACCATTGCTGCCGCGGTGACAGGCTGTTTCGTGCTCTCCGTGGCTTATCTCTGGCTTACTCCGCCAACGTATGAGGCGAATGCAATGCTTCAAATTCAGGCCGGCCAGGGCACGCTTGCTTTGCCGTCCTCGGTCGGCGCGCTGATTGGGGGTGAAAGCTCTAGCACCTTGGCAGAGCTTGAGATTATTCGTTCGCGGCAGGTTCTGGGGCGTGCTGCGGCCGACCTCAGGCTTGAATGGGTGGCGAAACCGATGCGCGCGCCTGTCATCGGCTATGCGATGGCCACCCGCGACTTACCTTGGCCAGATTGGGGCGTCTTGGCCGCCTATGCCCGCAAGGGCGACGCGATCACCCTGTCCTATCTGGAAGTCCCCCCTGAATGGGTGGATCAAGAGATGGTGATGGTAAAGACGTCTTCGCACGGCTTCTCGATCACCTTGCCTGACGGCACGGAAAGGGAGGGCACCGTTGGTGTGCTTTTGTCTGACAAAGAGCGGGGCATCGCCATTCAGGTCGCGCGCCTGGACGGCGAGGTGGGGCGGTCTTATTCAATCGTGCATCTGACCGAACTTGGCGCGATCTCTCGCCTGTCGAAGCGCTTGGGCGTGTCCGAACGCGGCCGCGAAACCGGGATCGTCACGGTTAATCTGCGCGGTCAGGACCGCGAGGAAACGGCGACCCAATTGGCTGCAATCATCCGCGCCTATGCCGAGCAGAACATTACGCAAGGCGCAGCCGAGGCTCGCAAGGCGCTTGGATTTCTTGAAAGCCAGATTCCCACAAGCGAGGTTGCCGTTGAGGCTGCCGAAAAAGCCCTGAACGATTATCGCGCGGCACAAAATTCGGTCGATCTCGAATTTGAGACGCAAAGCCTCCTGACCGAGACGATGGTGATCGAAGCCGAACTGCGCCAGCTTGTCCTGAGGGAAGAGGAAATAAAGGAAAAATATACCCCGAACCATCCGGTCTATCGCCAACTGCTAGAGCAAAGGCAGGCCCTGCAAGACCGCCTTGTTGAATTGCAGGCAGGGATCACGAACCTGCCCGAAACCCAGCGGGAAGTGGTCAACCTGACGCGCAATCTGGAACTGGCCCAAGCAAGCTACGTTGAGCTTATCAATCGTGCGCAAGAACTGCGCGTTCTCAGCGCAAGCCAGATCGGATCTGTGCGCGTCGTGGATCAAGCAGTGACAATGCTTGAACAAGTCGCGCCGCGGCGGGCGTCCATTATGGGAATCGCACTTGTGTTTGGGGGCATTCTCGGTTTTGGCATCGTCCTGCTGCGCAACTGGCTGCGGCGTGGCATCGACAGCGTCAGTGAGATTGAACGCCTTGGGCTGCCTGTCTTTGCCACGGTCAACAGTTATTCAGGGCAGGTCAAGTACACGGCGGGACGTCTTGCGCTCATTGCCCGAGACGACCCCGAAGATGTTGTGGTCGAGGCGCTGCGCTCTTTGCGAACCAGCCTGCATTTCGGGATGCTGGATGCGCGGTCGAAGTCGATCGTTGTAACAAGTGCCGCGCCGGGCGCAGGCAAGTCTTTCATCTCTGCAAACCTTGCCTGCGTTGCGGCCCAGGCTGGACAGAAGGTTTGCCTGATTGACGCCGATATGCGGCGGGGCACGCTGCGCAAGTACTTCGGATTGCCGAAAAAGTTACCCGGTCTGACCGACTATCTGTCTGATGCGGTTGAACTCGGTGCAGTCTTGCGGGACAGTGAAATCAACAACCTGTCCTTGATCGTGACGGGAGCCTTCCCGCCAAACCCATCTGAACTTCTGATGCGCGACAGGCTTGCCGAACTCATCTCAGAGCTCGACGGCCGCTTCGATCTGGTGATTTTCGACGCACCTCCGATGCTTGCCGTCACCGACGCGGCTATCATCGGGCGTAAGGCTGGATCAGTGATTGGGGTTGCTCGGCATCTGGTGACGCCAGTCGATGAACTGGAGGCCGTGCGAAAGACGCTTGACGCTGCCGGCGTGTCATTGAAGGGAATAGTCTTCAACGGCTATGATCCCCGGCGGGCGAAGGGCGGGCACAGTGGCTATGGCTACGGAAACCGCTATGCTTATAATCGGTCCGAGCAAAGCGAATGACGCAACAAAGGCAGCCTCCGAAAAGCTCGTCTGAACGAAGGATGGCCGGGGACGCGCCACCACTCGGGAAACTTCGCGGTGGAAGTCAGTACGGGCTTGTGTCAACTTAAAGGCCGACGACATAGGCACTGTTTAGACCCTGTTGAATACCAATGTGGGCCTGCTTATGGTGTCGTTTAGATTTTTGAGGGGGCAGTATTGAGCCCTTTAAGGAAGATTTTGATAAATGAATTTGAACATTGGCCGAAGGGCCACTCACCTGATTGATCTCCTCGAAGACCGACGTGCTGTCGTTGGCGTGTTGGGCATGGGGTACGTAGGTCAGCCGCTCGCATTGCGCTACGCGGAGCTTGGCTACAAGGTTATCGGGTTCGACATTGACGCGGAAAAGGTCGTAGAACTGAACGCGGGGCATTCGCATATCGAGCACATCAGCGATGCCGATATCACGCGTGCGAACGCAGCCGGTATGGAATGCACCACAGATTTCAGCCGCGCCGCCGAGGCGGATGCGTTGATCCTCTGCGTGCCGACACCCTTGAACAAATATCGTGAACCTGACCTGAGTTATGTCGTTAACACAATCGAGTCCATCGTCCCCTATCTGCGCGCTGGGCAGGTGGTATCGTTGGAAAGCACGACCTATCCCGGCACGACTGAAGAGGAATTGCTGCCCCGCATCACAGCAGGCGGGCTGACTGTCGGTGAGGACATCTTTCTGGTCTACTCGCCGGAACGCGAAGACCCCGGTAATGCGCATTTCACCACGCACACAATCCCCAAGGTCGTCGGCGGCCACACTCTGCTCTGCCTTGAAGTCGGCAAGGCGCTTTATGGACAGGCAATCGACCGGATTGTACCAGTCAGTTCTACCAAAGCCGCAGAGATGACGAAGCTTCTTGAAAACATCCACCGTGCTGTGAACATCGGCCTGGTGAACGAGATGAAAATCGTGGCCGACAGGATGGGTATCGACATCTTTGAGGTCATTGACGCGGCCGCGACCAAGCCCTTTGGCTTCACTGCCTATTACCCCGGTCCCGGACTTGGCGGGCACTGCATCCCAATAGATCCCTTCTATCTCACATGGAAGGCGCGCGAATACGGGCTACACACCCGCTTCATCGAGCTGTCGGGCGAGGTCAACCGCGCGATGCCTGAATATGTCGTTGGCAAGGTTACAATGGCCCTGAACGACCGCTGTAAGGCGTTGAATGGCAGCAGACTCCTTGTGCTTGGGATCGCCTACAAGAAGAACGTGGACGACATGCGCGAAAGCCCCGCCGTCGAGGTGATGGAGCTGTTGCGTGCCGCAGGCGCAGACGTGGCCTATTCAGACCCGCATGTTCCGGTCTTTCCAAAGATGCGTGAACACCATTTTAACCTGGCTTCGATCTCGCTGACGCCGCAAGCCGTCGCCAGTTACGATGCCGTCGTCCTCACCACCGACCACGCGAAATTCGATTATGAGATGGTCCGCACGCATGCGCAGGTCATCATCGACAGCCGCGGGGTTTACCGCACGGCAGCTGATAACATCGTAAAGGCATAAGATTATGAAGAGATTTGCCCTCGTCGGTGCTGCCGGCTATATCGCGCCGCGGCATATGAAGGCGATCCGCGACACCGGAAATAACTTGGTCGCCGCCATGGACGTGAACGACTCGGTTGGCATCTTGGACAGCCACTTCCCCGACGCTCATTTCTTCACGGATTTCGAACTTTTTGATGCGCATGTGAACGCTGAACGGCGTGCAGGAAGCGCGCTTGATTACGTATCCATTGCTTCGCCGAATTTCCTGCATTCGGCCCATATGCAATGGGCGCTGCGCAGTGGCGCGGATGCGATTTGCGAAAAGCCACTTGTCCTGAATCCCGACCAGATCGACGAGTTAAAGACGGTCGAAACAGAGACGGGCCGCAAGATCCACACCATCCTGCAACTGCGCCTGCACCCCGCCATCCTTGCGCTGCGCGACCGTGTCGCCCAGATGCCCCAGAACCAGAAGGTGGATGTAGACCTGACCTACATCACCTCGCGCGGGAACTGGTATCTGAAAAGCTGGAAGGGCGCACCCGAGAAGTCAGGCGGGATCGCAACCAACATCGGGGTGCATTTCTTCGATATGCTGCATTTCGTCTATGGCGGGCTGCAGTCGAGCGAGCTGCACATGGTCAGTCTTGCCAAGGCCGCGGGCTTCTTGGAATACGAACGCGCCCGCGTCCGCTGGTTCCTCTCGATCGACGTGGATGACGTGCCCGTGGCCGAACGGGCGAAGGGCAGGCGCACTTGGCGCGCACTGGTGGCCGACGGGGCGGATATCGAATTCTCAGACGGATTCACCGACCTGCACACCCGTATCTACGAGGAGATCCTCGCCGGCCGAGGCTACGGGGTCGAAGCCAACCGCGCTGCGATCGAGACCGTCGCGGGGTTGCGTGGGGTCGCCCCGGTGGCGGGAGGTGACCGGGTGCATCCGTTCGCGCGGGGGCCTGAGCAATGTTGACAGGCTTTCGTCGGGTTCTGGTTCTAGCACCCCATACGGATGACGGCGAATTGGGTGCGGGTGCCACCCTGCATCGGCTGAGCGGCCAGGGTGCCACACTGCATTACGTGGCCTTTTCGGGCTGTGAGGAATCCGTACCCATCGGGTTCCCCCGCGACATCCTGCGCCATGAAGTGATCGAGGCGACTGCCTGCCTGGGCTTCGCCGAGGACAACGTGCGCGTGCTGAATTACAAGGTGCGCCGGTTCAATGAGGCGCGGCAGGACATCCTCGAGGATATGGTCGCCTTGCGCCGTGCACTCGATCCCGATCTGGTGCTGATGCCGTCGCTTCAAGACGTGCACCAGGACCACGGCGTGATCGCCCAAGAAGGGCGGCGTGCTTTCAAGAATTCCACATTGCTCAGTTATGAACTGCCGTGGAACTCGTTCGGGTGTGAGCCTACGGCGTTCGTGGGGATCGCGCGCGAGGACCTTGATGCAAAGATCGCGTCGATGGCGCATTATCGCTCGCAGGGGCATCGGCCCTACACGCAGCCTGAGGTGATCGATTCCTGGGCCCGTTTTCGTGGGTTGTCCGGGGCGGGCATCTGGGCCGAAGCCTTCGAGGTGGTGCGATGGTTTACCCGTTGAACCGAAGCGTCGCACTGGATGACCTGGCTGCGGCGCTGTCGCTGGGGCCTGTGCAGGGTCGTGCGACCCTTAGCGCTGTAGCCCGCTTGCCCGAAGCGCGTGCGGGATGCCTGACGTTCAGCCGGGACCCCGTGCTCGATCCGGTGGACGGCTGTGCCTATGTCGCGCCGGAGGGTTCCATCGGCACGATCCTGCTGCCGTCTCAGGCACCACGGCTCGATTTCATCCGCGCTCTTGCTTGGCTCGACGCACAGTTGGGTTTCCGGTCAGAATCGCGTCCTGCAGAGATCGATCCGACCGCCAGGATCGGCCGAAATGTCGTCATCGAAGAGGATTGCTTCATCGGCGCCGAGGTATCGATCGAGCCGAACGTGGTAATCCTTCGCGGCACGCGGGTCGGGGCGGGGTCCCGGATCAGGGCCAATGCGACCATTGGAAGTGACGGGTTTGGCTTCGAGCGGCTGCCCGGCGGTCAGGTGCTGCGCTTTGTCCATCTCGGCGGTGTACAGATAGGCCAAGATGTCGAGATCGGCGCTAACGCATGTGTCGCTCGCGGGACCCTGAACGATACGATCATCGAGGACGGCGCCAAGATCGATAATCTTGTGCACATCGCCCACGGCGTGCGGATCGGTCGCGGCGCCTTCGTGATTGCGGGGGCCGAAATCTCTGGCGGCTGCGTGATCGGTCCGGGCGCATGGATCGGCCCCAATGCCTGCATACTTGAAAAGGTGAACATCGGCACCGGTGCGATGGTGGGCTTGGGTGCGACCGTGATCCGCCATGTCGCGGATGGCGAAATTCATGCCGGCAACCCGGCGAAGTTCCTGCGCAGGATTACCTGAGGACACATATGGAAGCTCATCCGCAAATTCACCCCAGCGCCATCGTCGATGACGGAGCGATTATCGGCGCAGGCAGCCGCATCTGGCATTTCGCCCATGTCTGCGGCGGCGCGCGGATCGGCGCGGGCGTTTCATTGGGCCAGAACGTCTTTGTCGGCAACCGTGTCACCATCGGCGACCGCTGCAAGGTGCAAAACAACGTCTCGGTCTACGACAACGTCACGCTGGAGGAAGGCGTCTTCTGTGGCCCTTCGATGGTTTTCACCAATGTCCACAACCCGCGCGCGCTGATCGAACGCAAGGACCAGTATCGCGATACGCTTGTGCAGCGCGGCGCAACACTGGGCGCGAATTGCACCATCGTCTGCGGCGTGACGGTCGGTGCGTTTGCCTTCGTGGGCGCGGGTGCGGTGGTCACGAAGGACGTGCCGGATTTTGCGCTGATGCTTGGCGTACCTGCCCGCCAGACCGGCTGGATGAGCGCTTTCGGCGAACAGCTCGACCTGCCGCTGTCAGGCGAGGGCCGGGCCATATGCCCCCACACGGGGGATGCCTACACGCTCGCGGGTGCGGCCCTCAGCCGGCAGGAGGCTTCGTGATGATCCCCTTTGTCGATCTGGCGGCACAGCAAGACCGCCTTCGCACCGAGATTGAGGCTGGGATTGCCGGTGTCCTTTCCCATGGCAAATATATCCTCGGGCCCGAGGTGGACGAACTTGAGGAACGGCTGGCTGCCTTTTCCGGGGCGACCCATGCCATCACCGTCGCCAATGGCACGGATGCCTTGCAGATCGCGTTGATGGCACTGGGGGTCGGTCCCGGGGATGAGGTCATTACCCCCGGCTTCAGCTATATCGCGGCCGCCGAGGCCGTGGCGGTGCTGGGGGCCAAGGTCGTTTATGTCGATATCGACCCCGCAAGTTACAACCTTGACCCCGTGTTGCTGGACGCAGCGATCACCCCGCGCACCAAGGCGATCATCCCCGTCTCGCTGTACGGCCAGCCCGCCGAATTCGACGCGATCAACGCTGTTGCCGCGCGCCACGGGCTGCCGGTGATCGAAGATGCGGCGCAAAGCTTTGGGGCGACCTACAAGGGCAGGCGGTCTTGCAACCTCACCACCATCGCCACCACCAGCTTCTTTCCGTCAAAGTCGCTGGGCTGCTATGGCGACGGCGGGGCCATCTTCACCTCGGACCCCAAGCTTGCCAAGGTGATGCGCCAGATCGCGCGCCATGGGCAGGAAAGCCGCTATTACCATGTCCGTGTCGGCATGAACTCGCGGCTCGACACGTTGCAGGCGGCGATCCTGCTGCCGAAGCTTGCAATCCTCGATGACGAAATCGCAGCCCGCCAGAAGGTCGCGGATACCTACACCGCCGCGCTGTCAAACCTCGGCGTGGCGACCCCGCGCATTGCCGCCCACAGCACCAGTGCATGGGCGCAATACACCATTCGCGTGAAAGATCGCGCAGGGCTGCAGGAGGCGCTGGAAAAAGCTGGCATCCCGACCGTTGTCCATTACCCCCTGCCGCTGAACCGCCAACCCGCCGTGGCCGACCCCACAGCGCACCTGCCGCACGGCGACAAAGCCGCCGACGAGGTGCTGAGCCTGCCGATGCATCCGTATCTGGCGCGCCACGACATCGACCGGATTGCCGAGGCCGTTTTGTCGGCAACCGGCCGACATTCTTTGCGCACCGGGGGGCCCGCATGAGCCGGATCGCCGTTGCCCTGTACTACCTGACGCGGGTCTGGGCCTTACTGACGCGCCAGTTCTGGCAATGGGTGATCGACGCCTACCTGCGCCGGAACTGCAAATCCTATGGCTCTATGAGCGTCTATGGCCACGGTCGCTTTGCCAATGTGGGCGGCTTGTCGGTCGGACATAACATACATGTCAATTTTGGCGCGAACTGGGTTTGCGATGGTGGTCTGACCATCGGCGACAATGTCCACATCAGTTCGAACTGCACGATTTATACGCGCAACCACAACTGGCGTGGAAACGCTCTGCCATATGACACTGAAAACATTTCCCGCCCCGTCGCCATCGGGCGCAACACGTGGATCGGCGTGAATGTCACGATCGTGCCGGGCACGCAGATCGGCGAAGGGGTGATCATAGGCGCAGGCGCAGTCGTGCACGGGATCGTGCCGGATTTTACCATTCTTGGCGCCGCAGCCCCGATAAAGCTGATGGAGCGTGACCGCGCGCACTACGAGAATCTAGTGAAACTGCGGCGTTACGTGGTTGGTGGGAAACGCATCCTAACTGAGAAATCCGATCAATGAAGTTTAAGGCGATTGCTATTCCAAACTTTTCCGCAGCGCTGTCCTTTGGAGCTGAAGGCCAAAGATGATGGTCTTAAAAGGCGACAAAGCTCTTCTTGCCTATTCGAGCCTATTGATTCAGGTCGCCAACTTTGCCGTGCTTGTTGTCGCAAAGGCTTGGGTTGTACCTTATGAATTTGCCAACTTACTGACCCAACTCGCCCTCGCAGGGATTGTCGGATCGGTCGCGAGCATGCGGCTTGAGGTGTTGATTTTTCACCAGAACGGACGGCTCAGCCGCGCCGCGATCCTCATACCCAGCGTGGCGACGGCGTTGGTCATCGGTCTTGCCTATGCCCTCTACGGGCTGACGGCGGCGCTGTATTCAGGGATGGGCGATGCGTCGTTTCATGCCATTCCCATGATGGTTGGCCTGTCTCTCAGCGCGATCACCAACTTCACCTTTGTTCAAGTCCGTCAGTTGAACCCGCTTCTTGCCATGCGGGTTTGGCAGGGGCTGGCGCTGGCCGCACTGATGGCGGCGCTGGCATCCGGGTTTTGGGGCCTGACGGGTGAAGATGTGCTGCTGCTTATCGGGCTTGCATATGCTTTTCCGGCGATCGCTTACACTGCGCTGGCCTATCTGCGCCACCGGCCCGATGTTGATGACCCACCGGCGCTTTACCTACCGGATGCGCCGATGCTCTGGCGTGCCCTGTCGCTTTCGGTGTCAACAGGGGTGAATTCGGTCTATGTCAACATGCCCCTTCTCGCAGCGGCATCGACGCAGACGGCGTCCTATGTGGCAGATTTCGGCCTGATCCTGCGGGCCTTTACCGCGCCGATCACCTTCATTGCACAGGTCATCGGGCGCTTTTTCCTTGCCGACGCGATCACCTGGTCGGGCGACCCCGAAAGGACACCTGCCGTCCTATGGCGCATGATCACACGCGCCATGGTGCAAAGTGTCGGCATTTTCGTTATCGCCGCGGCGGCCCTTGTCGGTCTTCTTTATCTTTTCAGGGAACCGCTCAACTTCACCCATCTGGGCATCGCGCCCTTCCTGTTCCTTGCCACCTTGGGCCAATGCGCGATCAATCCGGTGTCACAGGTCCGCATCCCGATAAATGACGAACACATGTTCCTTCTCTTCGATTCGCTGCGACTGGTGCTTCTGAGTGTTGGCCTTTTTGCACTTTCACAGCTGCTCCCTTTCGAAGTCGCCTTTGGCCTTACTGCGGTTGTCCTGTATACGGGTTACATTGGCTTTATCCGGCACCGGATCGCAGGTCTGGGTGTGCGATGATTATTTGCAAAGATTTTACGATGACCGTTTCAACGAACCGTCTGGGCTGACAGAACCATGAGCTCAGCGTCACGTCCTTTGATCGTTTTGGTGGCCAACAATCCGTATGGCCACCATCTGCTCACATCTCAACTGCTGGACACCTATGGCGCGCTCAATCTCGATGGAGCTGAGATCATGCTGCTGTGCAACGGACGCATGCCGAAAGCCGATGCGCCGTCGATCCGTGTCGTCTCCTTTGCTTCGCGCATGGGTGGCATGGCAAGCTATTTGAACCTGATCCTGAAGCTCGTGCATCTGCGCGTGACACAGCCCCATGCTGTCTATCACTTGCGCGGCTTTGTGACGGGGTTCTTGTTCTGCATCAGCCGCCTGTGCATGCTTGGCGGGGCCCGCTACATCTATGATCCGCGCGGTGCCTTCTTCCTCGAATGGCGCGAGGCGGGGCGGTCCCGCATCCTCAGCCGCCTGTTCGGCTGTGTTGAGGCGCGGCTGATCCGCCATTCCGTTGCGACGATTGTGACATCGGACCGCTTCGCCCGTCTCTACCGGCGCCTCTTCGGTGATGCGGCAGATTTTGTCACGATCTACAACGCCACCAGTTTCGCCTATCACGACGCAGCAAGGCCAATACCAAAGACAGGCCCGCTGCGACTGGTCTACCTTGGCACCTTCAACTACTGGCATGACATGGGCGAGGTCGCCCGCGTCATGGACAGCGCCGCCCGCCAGATCGGCCGCGACCGCACAGAGCTTTTCGTCTATTGCCCTGACCGCTTCCACATGACCGCGCGCCAAACCTTCGGCACCATCGGTTGCGCGGCGCTGACGGTCGACTATGTCCGCTACCACGACATACCCGCCCGCCTGGCCGAGATGCATATCGGCGTGTCAGTTGGTCGTCCGACCCTTTCCACGCGGATCGCTTCGCCCATCAAAGTGGCCGATTACGTGGCCCTTGGATTGGTGCCACTCCTCAATCGCGGGATCGGGGATTTCGACGCCCATTTCGCGGCGGAAGGCTCTGCGATCCTTTATGACTTTGGGTCAGAGGTGGATGTGTTGGGGCTTGCCGACATTCGCGCGGCCCCGAACCGGAGGATTTACGACGCGGTCTCGCGCGGCGAAGCCCGTGACAGACTTTCCCCAGTGGTGGAGCGTCTCTGCGATGACAGAATTCGCTAAAACCCCGTTAGAGATTGCACTGGCAGTGGTGTATGCGATTTTGCTCGTTCAGCAGAAAAGCAACCGCTCGCTCCTGACGGCCGTGGCCTTCGTCGCCATTTCCCTGACCATCCGGATGTCCATTGACGTCAGCGCTGTCAGGGACTTCCGGCCCTATTTCGACAGTTTCCAGCAGGTCAAATACGGTCTGCCCGCGCCGGAACTGGCGGGCGAACCCTACCGCTACCTTCTGTTTCGGGCCGCACTTTTGTTCGGCGATCTGCCGGATCGTTTGCAAATCGACGGTATCTATTACTTCCATTTCTTTGTGGTGACAGCCTTTTTCCTGTGGCTCGCCTATCTCCGCGATGTGGGGTTTGAGGTCAAACTCATCCTGTTTTTGGCGTTTTACCCCGTCTTTGCCTATGTCTGGATCCGTGCAGGCATGGCCTATGTGGTCGCTGGGGTGTTGTTTTACACGATCAACGCCGGAAAGTGGCGCATTCTACATTTCACTTTGCCGATGTTTCACTCCAGCTCGCTCGCGTTTTTGCTCGTGATGAAGCTGAAACAAGTGCGCTTGCAATGGAAGCTGGCAATTCTTCTGGCGGTGGCGGTGGTGCTTTATACCGCGATGGAGTCAGACTATGTGCGCTACCTGATCTACAAGCTCGAACGTTATGACGAGACAAGCGATGCGCGCAGCTCGAACGCGCTGTTTTTGTTCCACTTCATCAACATCGCCACGTTTTTGTACCTGTCGGCCATCAACGCCCGCTTCCGCAACAATTTTGCCATCGTCGCGATGATGGGAGCTTACATGCTGATGTTCCACTTCAACCCGGTCGTGGGTTTGCGGGTGTTCCCCTTCGTCTTGATCGCCTGCGTCGCAGAACGCATCCAGTTTACTCAGTACAAGCTCGTCTCGCTTCTCCTCATCGGTGGGTACCTTCCGGTCTATCTGGCACGTTTCAACCAAATTGTGTCGTGAGGGAGCCCGCCATGACAACCTGCACGGCCCTCTCCTCCCGCCCAAGCGTCGGCATCTTGCTGACAACCTATAACGGCAGTGAATTCCTGCCTGCGCAATTGAACAGCCTGCTTGCACAGACCGGCGTGTCTTTGCATATCTATGTCGTCGACGACTGCAGCTCTGACGGGACAATGGATCTGTTGCGCCGCTACGCCACCGATCACCCAAGTCTGTTCAGCCTAACAGAAAACCGCCCTAATTCTGGTGGAACTGGGCTCAATATCCTGCGCAATCTTCCAACCTTGCCCGACAGCCACGACTTCTACGCACTGGCCGATCAAGACGATGTTTGGCTCCCCCAGAAGCTTGCACGCGCCGTCGAGATCTTGTCGCGAGATGGCACCGGCCTTTATTTCTCGGATCTTCAGGCATGGGATGGCCAAGACGGCATGCTTGGCACGGTCCGCAAGGCAACACCCCTTGCGGCGCGTGACCATCTGCTCGGCGGCGGAAGTGCGGGCTGCACCTATGTGATGTCCGCCGCCTTCTTTGCCCATCTGAAGGTGCGGTTCGCGGCGGTCGACCTTGGCGGGGTCCGGCGCATCTCGCATGACTGGATCATCTATTTCCTCGCGCGCCATGACGGGTTCGGCGTCAGCTCGTCTCCCGATGCGTTGATCCGGTATCGCATCCATCCCGACAGTCAGTATGGCGGCATGTCCCTTGGCGGGCTTGGTGCAATTCGGCGCAAGTTGAAGATGCTTCAGGCGGGTTTCTTGCGCGATCAGACAGCCAATACGCTGAAGTTCGCCCGCGAAGGGACCGAGGACCGCGCCATCCTCGTGACCTTTCGGAAGGGGCGATTGCAGCGTATTGGCATCTTGGCGCGTTACCGCTTCTCGCTCGCGCGCAGCCGTTCCCGGCTGCTGTCACTCTTGCTTGCCGCCCTATTCCTTTACTAGCCTTGCCGACCCCTTTTTGCCGTTGCCTACATTTAGAAAGCTAGACCTTTGTCACACAGTCCCATTTTCATCATCGGCGCCGCGCGGTCGGGCACGAAATTCCTGCGCGACTGCTTGCTTGGCGATCCGCGCATCTGCGCCGTCCCCTATGATGTGAACTACATCTGGCGCTACGGCGCAGCTATGGGAAGCGACGACGTCCTGACGCCCGAAGGGCTAGACCCCCGGCGCAGCGGATTTATCCGCACTGCGATTGCGCGTCAGGCGCGGCTCAAGCCGGGCGGTATCCTGTTGGAAAAGACGGTGTCGAACTCGCTGCGGGTGCCCTTTGTCGATGCCATCTTTCCCGAGGCACGATACATCCATCTTGTGCGCGATGGCCGCGACGTGGCCACAAGCGCCATGAAAGAATGGGTGAGCCCGCCGGACTATGGCCGCCTTTTGCAAAAGCTCTGGCGCATTCCGGTCGCGAGCATCCCTTATCTGTTTTGGTATGCGCGCAAATCCGTCCTGTCCCGCCGCAGGTCAGTGGGCGCGCGGGTCGCCGTTTGGGGGCCGCGCTATCCCGGCATCGAGGCTGATGTGAAGATCCGCGATCTTGCCGAAGTCTGCGCCCTGCAATGGCAAAAATCAGTCGAACACGCGCTGGCCGATCTGGCGCGCCTACCTGCGGATCGCGTGCATACCATCCGCTACGAAGACCTCGTGGCCGACGGTGCCGAAATTGGCCGCCTTTCATCGGCGCTGGGCCTGGATGCGCAGGGGGTCACCGCTGCATGGCGCGCCACGGTCAGTCCGGGCCGCAAGCGGGCCGTCTCGGCCGCCGAGCAAGCCACGCGGGATGAGATCGAGAAGGTGCAAGCCGCCACATTGCGGACGCTTGGATATCTTTAGGGGAGTGCATGATTTGATAAATTCCGTTCCGTTTTTCCGGCCCTCCATCGGCGAGCGTGAGATTGAGGCGGTGACCGCCAGCCTGCGCTCTGGCTGGTTGACGACTGGCCCCGCGGCCAAGGCCTTCGAAGCCGAGTTCTGCCTGAAGATCATCGGTGCGACGGCGGCCACAGGACTGCACGCCATTGCTGTGAACTCTGCGACCGCCGCGCTACATCTGGGTCTCGAGGCACTTGGCATCGGACCGGGGGACGAGGTGATTGTCCCAACGCTCACCTTCACCGCGACAGCCGAGGTGGTGCGCTACCTTGGCGCCCAGCCCGTTCTGGTGGATATCGACCCCGACACGCTCTGCATCGACCCCAATGCCGTCGAAGCTGCGATCACGGGTGCGACTAAGGCGATCATGCCTGTCCATTTTGCGGGCCGCCCCTGCGACATGACCCGGCTGCGCGCGATCGCTGACCGGCACGGCCTCTATATCCTGGACGATGCGGCCCATGCGCTGCCCGCCCTTCATGCGGGCCACCACATCGGCACCGCCTTTGCCGATGCAACGGCCTTCAGCTTCTATGCCAACAAGACCATGACAACGGGCGAGGGCGGCATGCTGGTGACGCGCGACCCGAAGATTGCCGAACGGGCACGCATCATGCGGCTCCACGGGATCGACCGCGATGTGTTCAACCGCTTCACGGACAACAAGGCATCCTATCTCTATGACGTCGTGGCGCCCGGCTTCAAATACAACCTGACCGACCTCGCCGCCGCCATGGGGCGCGTGCAGCTGGACCGGCTGGAGGAGTTTCTGCACAAGCGTGAAGCCGTCAAAGCCCGCTACTTTGAACAGCTAGCCCGCTTGCCGCTGATCCTTCCGCCCGAGGCCGCAAAGGGCGATGTCCATTCATGGCACCTCTTTGTCATTCAGCTTGCACCGACGGCCAAGGTGACGCGCGACGAACTCGCGCGTGCACTTCAAGACCGCAACATTGGCATCTCGCTGCATTATCGTCCGCTGCACCGCATGACCTATTGGGCGGGCTTTACAAATGCCCGCTTCCCCGCCGCCGACGCCTATTTCGACCGCTGTGTGACCCTGCCGCTCTTCATGGATATGTCGGAAGCCGAGGTCGACTATGTCGTGGCGGCGCTGGATGAGATCCTGTCATGATGGTTCGTCTTTTCGACACTCTCTTCGCGATGGCGGTGCTTGTGTTGACCGCGCCGTTGCTGCTGGCCACAGCGCTGGCGATCAAGCTGTCCTCTCCGGGACCGGTCCTTTACATGGCCAACCGCGTCGGCAAAGCTGAAAAGCCGTTTCGTATGTACAAGTTCCGGTCGATGCATGTCGACAGTGGCGGACCTGAGATCACGGCAACCCATGACAACCGCATCTTCGCCGCCGGAAAGATCATCCGTGACCTCAAGCTTGATGAGCTTCCCCAAATGCTGAACGTCATCAAGGGCGAGATGTCGATCGTCGGCCCACGCCCGGAATCGCCCGCGATCGTTGTGGCACATTACGCCCCATGGATGCGCGAGTCGCTCAAGGTCTTGCCCGGTGTCACATCACCCGGCGCTATTTTCTATTACACACATGGGGACGACCTTCTGGCAGGGGATGACCCCGAAGCCGCTTATGTGGCGAACCTCCTGCAGCCCAAGCTGGCGATTGACATCGCCTATTCGAACCGCGCTTCGTTTTGGTCGAATATTTTTGTTATTTTCCATACAGTTGTCACCATTATTGCGAAGTTTTTTGGTTTAAGGGTTGGTCCGCTTGCGCGCGACTTGGCGGCAAGCAAGCAATTGCTCCACACGTCAGCAGCGTTGCAAACACCTGAGCCGAAATCGAACCCGGATGCACATAAACAGATGCCTTAGACGCACGCCACGGCCAAGTCGCGACCGGCTGATGCGTGACGTAGCCAACCCCTGACTGTCAGAAGGGGGGGCCGCCACGAAGAACGGCTCTTGCGCGGCTGCACCACAGCGGCAGAAACCGATGCGCTCTACCGCCGGGCCTGCATTCCGCGTAAAGCAAGGCTGGATCTGATCTATCTTGGCCATCAAAGCCTGCACTTGGACCTTTGGATCATCTTCCGAACCCTCGTTCGCCGCAAACGCCGCAATTGACCCCCATTGCCTGCGGCGTCGCGGCCCTTTCCATTTCCGCCGCCGGGGTCTTTACTGGGCCAAGGTCGTTTCAGGAGACCTTTCATGCTGTCTGCCATTTCCTCCCGCCGCCGGTTTTCCGATCTGTCCGAACAGGAAATCCTCGCGCTGGCGATTTCCTCAGAAGAAGATGACGCCAGCATCTACCGCACCTATGCCGAACGCCTGCGCGCCGATTATCCCGCCTCTGCGGCGGTGTTTGACGGTATGGCCGCCGAAGAAGACACCCACCGCCGCAAGCTGATTGATCTGCATCAGGTGCGGTTCGGGCAGGTGATCCCTCTGATCCGGCGCGAACATGTCGCTGGCTTTTATGCGCGCAAACCCGTCTGGCTGAATGAAACGCTGGGCCTTGACGCCATGCGCGCCGAAGCCCGCGGGATGGAGGAACAGGCGGCGAATTTCTACAAACGCGCGGCAGGGCATACCTCGGACGCGGCCACGCGCAAGCTCTTGGGCGATCTGGCGGCGGCGGAAACCAGCCATGCCGACCACGCCCGCGCGCTGGAAGCCGCCCATCTTTCCGGCTCTGAAAAGGACGACGAAGACGCGGGCGCGCGGCGGCAGTTCATTCTGACATGGGTGCAACCGGGCCTTGCGGGGCTGATGGATGGCTCTGTCTCAACCCTCGCCCCCATCTTCGCCACCGCCTTTGCCACCCAAGACACCTGGACCACCTTTCTTGTCGGCACCGCCGCCTCGGTCGGGGCGGGCATTTCGATGGGCTTCACCGAAGCCGCGCATGATGACGGCGTTTTGTCCGGACGTGGCAGCCCGTGGAAGCGCGGCCTCGCCTCCGGCGTGATGACCACCATCGGCGGCATGGGCCACGCGCTCCCCTACCTGATCCCCGATTTCTGGACCGCCACCATCATCGCCATGATCGTGGTCTTCATCGAGCTTTGGGCCATCGCCTGGATCCAGAACAAATTCATGGAAACCCCCTTTGTCCGCGCCGCCTTGCAAGTGGTCTTGGGCGGTGCTTTGGTCTTTGCCGCCGGGGCGTTGATCGGAGGGGGCTGATGTATCGCAAAGGAGAGGTCCGCTATCAGGCTTTGGCCCTGCCCGACCGGGTGCAAAAGCCTGACGATCAGGCGCTGGCCGATGTGCTGGCCTTTCGCGATTACATGAAGAAGCGCCATTCAGTGCGGCAGTATTCCACCCGCCCCGTGCCGCAAGACATCATCACCGCCTGTATTGAGACTGCCTGCACCGCGCCTTCTGGGGCCAATCACCAGCCATGGCATTTCGTGGCCATTTCCAACCCGGCGATGAAGGCCCAGATCCGCGAAGCCGCCGAGGAGGAAGAGCGCGCCTTTTATTCTGGCGGTGCGGGCGATGAATGGCTGGCCGCGCTGGAACCCATCGGCACTGGCGTCGACAAACCCCACCTGACCGAAGCGCCGTGGCTGATCGTGATCTTTGCCCAACGTTACGGCCTCACCGAGGACGGCACGCGCTACAAGAACTATTACGTTCCTGAAAGCGTGGGCATTGCGACAGGCATGCTGATTACCGCGCTGCATCAGGCGGGGCTCTGCTGTCTGGAACACACGCCGAACCCGATGAAGTTTCTGCCCGCGCTGTGCGGTCGGCCAGAACAGGAAAAGGCGGTCATGATCCTGCCCGTCGGCTGGCCCGCCGAAGATGCCACCGTGCCCGCTGTGGCCAAGCGCAAAAAGCCGCGCGATCAGGTTCTGTCGGTGTTCGAATAGGCTTTATTCGGCCTGTCGAGCCTTCCCGGCCCTGACCTCACGCTCCAGCACATCCAGAAACCTTGACCGATCGGCCTTGGAAAACGGCCGCCCGCCGCCTTGGCGGAACGGGTCTGCTGACCGCAGGTCCTGCATCAGATCGCGGGTCGCCAGCGCCATGCCGATGTTGGTGCCATGCAGCAGCTCGCCATTGTGCTTCACCACCCGCGCACCCTTTTCCACGCATTTCGCGGCCAAAGGGATGTCCCCCGTCACCACCACATCACCGGGCAGGCAGGCCTCGGCAATGTGCTTGTCGGCCTCATCCGGCCCGGCGGTCACATAGACGCTTTCCACCAGCGGGTTCTGACTGGGCCGAATGCCGCCGTTTGACACCAGCACCATCCGCACCTGATGGCGCGTCGCCACCCGCTCGGCCTCTTCCTTGACCGGGCAGGCGTCGGCATCGATCCAGATCACCACGCGCGCGCCTCAGGCATGCAGTGCCGCCCCGTGAAACGCCATATGCTCTTCCATAAAGGTCGAGACGAAGAAATAGCTGTGGTCATAGCCCTTTTGCATGCGGAAGGTGCCGCCCTGCCGCCGCTCGGCCATCGCCGCCGCCAAAGCCTCGGGGCGCAACAGGTCAATGAACTGGTCCGCCGTGCCCTGATCAATCAGCATCGGCCCATCAAAGCCGCGCTTTTTCATCAACAGCGTCGCATCATGCGCGGCCCAGCTTGCCTCATCAGCACCCAGATAGGCCGTGAACTGCTTGCGGCCCCAATCGCTGGCGGTCGGATTGCAGATCGGCGCAAAGGCAGAGACAGACCGGAACCGCCCCGGAAAGCTTATCGCAATCGTCAGCGCCCCATGGCCGCCCATTGAATGCCCGGTGATGGCTTGGGCCTCCTCAACCAAGGGAAAGGCGTTGAACAACAGGCGCGGCAGCTCATCCGTCACATAATCCCACATGCGGAAATGCGGCTTCCACGGCGCTTCGGTGGCGTTGACGTAAAAGCCCGCCCCTTGGCCCAGATCATAGGCGGCGTCATTGGCCACCCCCTCACCGCGCGGGCTGGTATCGGGAAACACCACCGCCACGCCCATTTCCGCCGCCCAGCGCTGCGCGCCCGCCTTCACCATGGCGTTTTCATGCGTGCAGGTCAGGCCCGACAGGTACCAGATCACCGGAACCTCATTGGTCTCGGCCTCTTCAGGCAGGAACAACCCAAAGGTCATGTCACAGCCCGTCACCTGCGAGGCATGAGAGTAAACCCCCTGTACGCCCCCAAAACAGCGGTTTTCCGAAACGGTTTTCATAGCTTCCCCACCAATGGCCCCACCAGGGCAATAACTGCCGTGACTGTCAGCACCGACACTGCCGTTGAAATCAGAATCGAGGTGGATACGCGCTGCGGCGCCACCCCGTAATGCTGGGCCAGAATGAACACATTCCCCGCCACCGGCAAGGCAGCCGCCGCAATCATGACGCCCGCCGCATAGGGCTCGACGTCAAACAGCCACAGCGCCGCCACGGCCACCGCAGCCGGATGCAGCACCAGCTTGGCAAAAGACAGCGAGACAGCTACCCCCAAGCGCTCAGGATTGCGCCCCGCCAAAGACGCCCCAATCGCAAACAGCGCGCAGGGCGTCGCAGCCGCCCCCAGCGTTGTCATGAATTCGTTCACCGGCACCGGCAAGGCCCAGCCCGTTGCGCCCCAGGCCAGACCCAGAACCACCGACACGATCATCGGGTTGCGCAAGAGCCCCATCGCCAGCCCGCCCAGCATCGCCAGTCCTACTGTGCCACCGCGCAGCCCCGTGATCACCAGCGTCAGAACCGTGGAAAACACCACCAGATCCACCGCCAGAACCATCAAGACCGGCCCCACCGCCTGCGGCCCCAGCAACAGCGCCAGCATCGGAATTCCCAAGAACCCCACATTGCCAATGACCCCGGTATGGGCCTCAAACACCGCCTCTTCGCGGCCCGCTCCGCGCAACAAGGCCGCCGCGCCCACCAGCGCCCAGATCAGGGCCGAGGCCAAGAAATAGGCCCAGATAAACCCCCACGAGAACACTTCTGTAAGGTCCAGATTGGCGGCAAAGCCGAACAGCATCGCCGACAGCGCAAAGTAAAAGACAAACTTGGTCAGATAGCCCGTCGCCTCGGCACTGAAAAACCGCATCCGCCCCGCAGCATAGCCAAGGGCGATAATCGCAAAGAACGGCAGGGTTTTCAGAAAGATCGCCAGCATGGGTCTTTGGTGTCATGCGGCGCGATCAAGGGCAAGCCCACAGCGTCAGACCCTGCCGTTCACGCGTACCTTGCTTTGGATTTTCCTGATCCAATCATCCAAATCTATGACTTTCCCTTTGGTCAAGAGTGTTGGACTGTGGCGCAAACTCTGGGGCACAGCGTGCCGCCCCGCGCAGGAGGATTGCAGATATGGTAACGGAACAGACAGATACGCTGGTCGTCGGCGCCGGCCAAGCCGGTGTCGCGATGAGCGAGCATCTTGGCGCACAGGGCATCCCGCATCTGGTGCTGGAACGCAGCCGCATCGCCGAACGTTGGCGGTCTGAGCGTTGGGATTCGCTGGTGGCCAATGGCCCGGCTTGGCACGACCGCTTTCCGGGGATGGAATTCGAAGACTTTGGCCCAGATGAATTTGTGCCCAAAGAAAAACTGGCTGACTACTTCGAGGCCTATGCCCGCAAAATCAACGCCCCCATCCGCTGCGGGGTCAATGTGACATCGGTCACCCGTCAGACCGGAAAGCCGGGCTTTCTGGTGGAAACCTCGGCTGGCCAGATTCGGGCGATGCGCGTTGTTGTCGCCACGGGCCCCTTCCAGAACCCCCAGATCCCGGCCATCGCACCGAAGGATGACAGCCTCTTTCAAATCCACTCCGCGCGCTATCGCAATCCCGGCCAATTGCCCGACGGTGCGGTGATGGTGGTCGGCTCTGGCTCATCGGGCACGCAGATTGCCGATGAGTTGAACCGCGCGGGCCGCAAGGTCTATCTCTCGGTCTGCCCGCATGGTCGGCCCCCCCGTGCCTATCGCGGGCGTGATTTCACTTGGTGGCTGGGGGTCTTGGGCCTGTGGGATCTGGAAACCATGGCGCCGGGACAAGAGCATATCACCATCGCTGTCAGCGGCGCCTATGGGGGTCGTAACATCGACTTTCGCGCACTGGCCCATGCCGGGATCACCCTTGTCGGCATGACCCAAGGGTTTGACGGCGGCAAGGTGACCTTTCAGGCAGATCTGGCCGAAAACATTCAGCGCGGCGATGAAAACCTGATGGGCCTTCTCGACGCCGCCGATGCTTGGGCCACGCGCAACGGCGTTGACCTGCCGCCCGAGCCTCAGGCGCGCCGCATCCCTGCCGACCCCGATTGCCTGACCCATCCGCTGCGCGAGTTGGACCTTGCCGCCGCTGGCGTAACCTCAATCATCTGGGCCACCGGATTTACCCAAGATTTCAGCTGGCTCAAGGTTGATGCCTTTCATGAGAACGGCAAACCCCGCCATCAGCGCGGGGTGTCATCTGAACCTGGCGTTTACTTCGTCGGGCTGCCCTGGCTGTCGCGCCGGGGCTCCGCCTTTATCTGGGGCGCTTGGCAAGATGCCAAACACATCGCAGGCCATATTGCCACCCAGCGCAGCTATCTGCAGTATCACGATGCACAGGCGGGCCGCCCCTCGGCCTAACCTCCCCAACCTTTACAGCAGGACCCGTCATGGCCCATTACCGCCACCGCAAGTTCAACACCAAAGACACCTATCCTGAACAAAAGCTGGACAATGACCTGTGTCAGGCCGTTGTCACCACCGGCGGGCGCACGATTTACCTGCGCGGCCAGTGCCCGCAAAATCTGGATGACGCCAAGGACATCGGCAGCCATGACCCGGTGGAGCAGACCCACAAGGTCATGCAGAACATCCAGCAATTGATCGAAGAATGCGGCGGCAAGATGGAGCATCTGGTCAAGGTCGTCGTCTACATCACCGACGTGCGCCACCGCGAGGCGGTCTACCGGACCATGGGCGAATACATCAAAGGCGTGCATCCGGTGTCGACCGGGCTTGTCGTCAGCGCCCTGGCGCGGCCCAATTGGCTGGTGGAAATCGACGGCACTGCCGTGATCCCGGATTGATCCGATGACCTTTTCGCTTGTCGCGCGCTGCGCAGAAACCGGCATGTTCGGGGTGGCGATTTCCTCCTCCTCCCCCGCCGTCGCCGCGCGCTGCGCCTATGCCCGCGCGGGCACAGGCGCGGTCGCCAGCCAGAACATCACCGACCCCACCCTTGGCCCTCTTGCGCTGGACCTGATGCAAGCCGGTGCCACGGCCGCGCAGGCGATTGCCCGCATCAAGGCAGAAAGTGCCTTCATCGACTATCGGCAGGTTCTGGTGATCGACGCGGCAGGCGGCACCGCCATTCATTCGGGCCCCAACGCGCTGGGCATCTGGGCCGAGGCGCAGGGCCGCGATGTCGCCTCGGGCGGCAATCTCCTGGCCAATTCCGGCGTGCCGCAGGCCATCGTCGCAGGGTTTGAATCCTCATCCGGCCATCTTGGCGACCGCCTGATCGCCGCCCTGCGCGCCGGTGTGGCGGCGGGGGGCGAGGCCGGGCCGGTCCACTCCGCAGGGCTGCGTCTGGTGGACAAGGTCAGCTGGCCCGTCGCCGATCTGCGCTGCGACTGGACCGATGATTGCCCGATCGAGGCGCTCGCCAGCCTTTGGCACATCTACAAACCCCAGCTTGCCGCCTATGTGCAGCGCGCGCTTGATCCTCGGGCGGCCCCGTCTTACGGCGTTCCGGGCGACGAATAGCCCGCCTTACGGGCAGCGCGGGGCGGGCTTGCGATAAGGCCCGGTCGCCTCAAACGCGCAGGCCAGTTGCAACAGCGCCAGATCATCCCAGCCGCGCCCGGCAAAGGTCAGCCCGGCAGGCATTCCGATATCGGCCATCATCCCCATCGGCACTGTGATCGTGGGAATGCCCAAATGCCGGATCGCCAGATTGCCGTTTGCCACCCAAACCCCATTGCGCCACGCCAGATCGGCCGAGGCGGGGTTGGTGTCAGCATCCGCCGGGCCAACATCCGCCGCCGCGGGGAAGGCCACGGCATCCAAACCAAGGCTATCCATCCAATCCTCAAGATCGGCCTTGCGCGTGGCCTCCAGCCCGGCAAACCCCTCGGCCAAATGTGGGATGTCGCGGAAATCACCGGGCGGGTTGGCGCGGGCATGGTCCGGGTAACGGGCGATGTCGCCGTCAAAACCGCTATACCGATCCAGCAGCGCGCCGGGCGGCTGCGGAAAGATGCAAGCACCATCAATCAGCGCCAGACGGTCCAGCCCCGGCTGGCCATTGGCCGCTAGAAAATCATTCCACGCCCAGACCGACAGATCGACAATCTCGCGCTTGAGATAGTCCGCACTTACCAATCCCCGCCTGTGGATCTTCGGCGCGCCGGGGCGGTCGCCCTCATAATTCGTGATAACGGGAAACTCCGTCACAATCACCTCGGCCCCTGCAGCCTCCATCGCCGCCCGCGCCTGTGCCACCAGCGCCAGAACCGAGGCGCGGGTGTCAATCTTTTGCCCTGTCGGCCCGCCAATTCCGGGCGCATCGCCGGTGCCAGCCAGCGGGTCGGCGTTCAGATACATCGCCGGAATCCCAATGCGCTTGCCGCGCAGCGAGGCCCCTGTCGCAAGGGCGGGATAAGACGTCGGCCGATGCGCCGATGCTGCCGGAATGGCCACCCAATCCTGCATCCGCCACAGATCACCGCGCGGGTTCGGGTCATCGGCCACGATGACGTCCAACACCTCCAGCAGATCCGCCATCGACCGCGTATGCGGCACCACCACATCCATCGTCGGCACCAAAGGCCAGTTGCCGCGCACCGAGATCACCCCCCGCGACGGCGTATAGGCGCACAGCCCGTTGTTCGCCGCAGGTGCGCGGCCCGAAGACCACGTCTCCTCGGCCAGACCAAAGGCGGCAAAGCTGGCCGCCGTGGCACTGCCCGATCCGTTGGACGACCCCGAGGCAAAGGCGGCAGTCAGCCAATCGGCCGAATAGGGGCTTTCTGCCCGCCCATAAAGCCCGCGCTGCATGCCGCCATTGGCCATCGGCGGCATATTGGTCAGCCCGATCAGCACCGCCCCCGCCGCGCGCAGCCGCGCAATCGCAAAGGCATCATCCGTGGCCACCAGATCGGCAAAGGCGGGCGATCCCGCAGTGGCCGGAAGTCCGCGCACCTTGTAGCTGGCCTTGGCGGTATAGGGGATGCCGTCCAGCGGCCCCAACACCGCCCCGGCCTTACGGCGCACGTCCGACGCGCGGGCGTCCGCCTCGGCATCGGGGTTCAGCACCGGCACCGCATTCAGGCAGGGCCCGGAACTGTCATAGCGCGCGATCCGGTCCAGACAGGCCCGCACCAACCCAAGGCTGGTGTCGCGCCCCGTCTCCAAAGCTGCGCGCAAATCGGCGATGCTCGTCTCGACAACGGTCATTCGGCTTTCCCCGCCGGTTGCAGATGCGGGATGCAAGGCACTCCACTGCCCCACCCAAACACCGCGCGCGCATCTATGGCAACCTCTGACATAACCCTCTTCCATTCTGGATTGTCGCACAGCCATCTTGGCACGCCGATGCCGTCGCGGGGTGATCAAATCATCAGCGGCCCACGCAGCCAACGCCGTTTGTCAGAAAGTCCCAAACGCGTGTGACCCAAAACACGTTAAGCGCTGTTTTTGGGCGATTACACGACATTTCTACCAGCTTAGGAAAATCTGCCGTAAATTAGACTTTTTATCATAAATAGTCATAAGAACATTCTCTTCTGGCAAAAGATATGCAAAAGAGACCAGCGCAGCCACCACCTGAAGCAGCCAACCACCTTAGACATGGGACCGTATCTGATGCTTAGCGATTTCAAGATAACAAGTTTTGCGGCGACAGCTGCGGCAGCAATTTCACCCGGACGCGGCCCATCGTTGCTTGCGTGCGGCACTCAAAAAATGAAAAAAGTAGTGATCACGAAAATCAAGCTTTGGGCTCAAGCACTCTTGATTGCGGGTGCGTGCGCCGGGCAGGCGCATGCGTTCACTAATGACATTGCCCCTTTCACCAACACAACCCCGTTGGGTATTTGCAATGTGTGGGAAGTTCGTGATACCGACAGAATTGGTGTTTTCTTTTATGCTTCTGCTTCAGACCCTGACCCAGTCGCGTTTGCTGGTGGCAACCAATGGGTGGATGCAGCTATTGATACGCGCTTTCAGGGCCCCGTCACCAGAGCAAAGGTCGCATCTTGCCTCGGCCTGGCCGAGGGGGATGTTGAAATCACCGACGAAGACGGGGCAGACGGCACGTTTGCAACGGACACATACGTTGGCTTCACATTCACAACCAGTGTCGACAGCACGTATCCAGCATACCCCGCCGGAACATATGAATTTGCAGTCGAGGAAGCCCCTGCCAACACAGCCCCCACCGCCAATGCAGGCCCGGACCAGACCGTCGCCTCGGCCGCAGCTGTCACGCTGGACGGCACGGGCTCATCCGACCCTGAGGGCCAGGCCCTGACCTACGCCTGGACCGCGCCCGCAGGCGTCACACTCTCGGATACGGCAGCAGCCAGCCCGACCTTTACCGCGCCGACGCTCGCCGCGGGTGCTGCGAGCCGGACGCTGACCTTCTCGCTCATCGTGACCGACAGCCTCGGTCTCGCATCGACGGCAGATACCGTCACAGTCACCGTGACCGCGCCTGCCAATACCGCCCCCACCGCCAATGCAGGCCCGGACCAGACCGTCGCCTCGGCCACAGCTTCGGCCGCGCTGGATGGCACGGGCTCGTCCGACCCAGACGCAGGCCAGACCCTGACCTACGCCTGGACCGCGCCCGCTGGCGTCACCCTGTCGGACGCCACCGCAGCCAGCCCGACCTACACCGCGCCGACACTCGCCGCAGGTGCCGCGAACCGGACGCTGACCTTCTCGCTGATCGTGACCGACAGCCTCGGTCTCGCATCGACGGCAGATACCGTCACAGTCACCGTGACCGCAGATCCGCAAACCCCGGCAGCGGAGTTTGAGGCGGCACAGGAGACGATCCACAAGGCGCTGACCGGGGATGCAATCCGCAGTCTTCGAAACGGCCTCGCTTTCCAAAAGCGCATGACGTCAGACGCACGTCTTCGTTTCTTGGAGTCGCAAGACCCCGAAGCAGCTGGGGATACCTGTGTGCCCGTCGACGTTGATGGCGGTCTTGAGGTGAATGGCGTGACGGCCAGCAGCAAAGGAACGTTCTACGGCAATACGTGCATCGGCGATGGTGTCCGTCGGCTTGTGTTCGGTGACTTTGACATCCAGCACGACGGTGACACTGGCACCTCGTCCGCAACATTGAACGGCCGTGTCGCTTGGGAGCGCATGGTGTCCGACAAGACCATGCTGGGCTATTTCATCGGGGGTGAATTGGCGCGGTCCAACATCGCGGGTGATTTCGATGGCACGCAGAACCGCGTCGGCGTCACTGTCGGTGGCTACGGGGTGCATGCGCTTGCCGATCAAATCTTGCTGGATGGTTTCTTCAGCCTCGGCGCTGGTCGGAACAATCTGGAGATGGCAGACACCGTGCTGGCGTTGGAAAGTGATTACTCCACCCGCACCGCGATTGTCGGTGCGGCCTTGACCGGCATGATCCAACAGGACGGTTTTGAGATCTGGCCAGAACTTTCGTTCAGCTATGGTCGGACCTGGATCGGCAATGTGGACTTCACCGGCAGCGCCTATAGCCTTGTGGACGACACATTAAGCCTTGATGCAGGGCAAGTAACCCTGGCCAACATCCTGCTGCGCCCCGAGGTCCGTGTACCTTTGGATGGCCTGTCCGGGGCGAACAGTCTTCAAGTGGTGACCTTTGCGCCCAGACTGCTCTGTGAGCAGATCAAAACCACATCGACAGAACAGAACTGTGGCGGTGGGGCCGAGGTTGGCTTCTCGGGAAGATCGGCTGATGGCATGAGCAGTGTTAAGGCAAGGCTCATGGCGGACAGGATTGGCGGCAGCACAAAATCCTCGCTGCAACTGAACCTGGAACACCGCTTCTGATCTTTCGGCATAACCAGCAGGGGGCGGCCTTCGGGCTGCCCCTTTTTCCATGGGGCCAAGGCCAGGTTCGCAGCCTACAGCCCCGATCCATCTGTCATGGCCCCCCCAACCAGTCGGGTTTTGAGGAGTCTCTGGCCCATCCGAAAAGACCAGAGAAGACGCGCCGCAGCTTCATGGAAGTCCAGATCACCGGCATCTTGAATGCGCAGGGTGATGCGACGCTAAGATCTTGCAACGATGCGGGAAATTTGGTCGGAGCGAGAGGATTCGAACCTCCGACCCCCTGCTCCCGAAGCAGGTGCGCTACCAGACTGCGCTACGCTCCGACCATGCGGCGGAATTACTCTGTCGCGCTGCACTTTGCAAGAGGGCGCGGCGCATCAATTCGGCGCGGCGGCGGCGTTGCTGCGGCCCAGAATGAACAAGCCCGCCGCGATGATAACTGCGATGCCAACAATCATCATGGGGGTCATCGTCTCGTCGAACACCAGCCAGCCCAGAAGGGCGGCCCAGATGATCTGCGAATACTGCATCGGCGCCACAATGATCGCGGGGGCGTTGCGATAGGCCGCTATGATCAACAGCCCGCCGACAAACAGCTCCAACCCCATCAGGCTGGTCAGCGCCCAATGTTCCATGGGCATCGCCACCCAAACGCTGGGCATCACCACGCCCACCGCCAAAAGCTGTGCGACCGCGGGATAAAGCATCAAAACCCCGGGCGATTCGACGCCACCAACCTTGCGCAGAATGACATAGTTCACAGCACCCAATGCGGCCGCGACAAAGGCGGCCAGATGCCCAAGGCCAAACTGCGTTTCACCCCCCGGCTGCAGGGCGATCAGCACGCCCGCAAACCCTGCCACAATGGCCAGACCGCGTCCAAGGCCCATAGGCTCGCCCAAGACCGGCACGGCAAGACCGGCGATCATCAGGGGCATCAGGAAGAACACGGCATAGCTTTCAGCCAAGGGCAGCACCGAAAAGGCATAGGCCCCGATCGTGCCGTTCAGCAGGCCCGCGACCACGCGAACCGCCGTTAAACCGGGGTAAACCGGGCGCAGCCCACCTTGGCCCGACAGCCACAACTGCAGCAAGATCAGCGGTACGAAGACCAGCCCGGCGCAGAACAACACCTGCAACGGGCTGTAGTCGGGGCCAAAAAACTTGATTGTGACGTCATACAGGCAATACAGACCCATCGCCGCCAAGCCAAAAAATGCGCCGCGCAGGTGGGTGTGGGTCATGCCTTGGCCTCAAAAAGAAAGCGGCCCCCGCGTGGGGGGGCCGAAGCAGTTAAAGGCTGGCGTCCAGCGCGGCGATGATCGCATCGCCCATCTGGGTGGTCGACACCGGGCTGCCACCCTCAGGCCCCATCAGATCTGCGGTGCGCACGCCATCGGCCAGCACCTTTTCCACAGCCTTTTCAACCCGCGTCGCATCCTCGCCCATGCCGAACGAATAGCGCAGCGCCATGGCAAATGACAGGATACAGGCAATCGGGTTCGCCTTACCCTGACCCGCAATATCCGGGGCCGAACCATGCACCGGCTCATACAGCGCCTTCGGGCGGCCATTGGCCATCGGCAGACCAAGGCTGGCCGAGGGCAGCATCCCCAAAGACCCGGTCAGCATCGCCGCCATATCCGACAGCACATCGCCAAAGAGGTTGTCGGTGACGATCACGTCAAACTGCTTGGGCCAGCGGCACAACTGCATCGCGCCGTTGTCGGCATACATATGGGTCAACTGCACATCGGGATACTCCCGGTCATGCACCTCTTGCACCACTTCGCGCCACAGAATCCCCGATTCCATGACATTGGCCTTCTCCATCGAGCAGACCTTGTTGTTGCGCTTGCGCGCCAACTCGAACGCCGACCGCGCGACGCGGGCAATCTCAGATTCGGTATAGCGCTGGGTGTTGATGCCCACGCGTTCATTGCCTTCCTTGAAGATGCCGCGCGGCTCGCCAAAATAGACGCCGCTGGTCAATTCGCGGACGATCACAATGTCCAGCCCCGCGACAACCTCTTTCTTCAGGCTTGAGAAATCGGCCAACGCGTCAAAGCACTGGGCCGGGCGCAGGTTGGAGAACAGGTCCATCTCTTTGCGCAGGCGCAACAGCCCACGCTCGGGCTTCACGCTGAAATCCAAGACGTCGTATTTCGGCCCGCCCACGGCGCCCAAAAGCACCGCATCCACCGCTTGGGCCTTGGCCATCGTGTCGTCATGCAGCGGCGTGCCGTGCTTGTCATAGGCGCAGCCGCCGACAAGGTCTTCGCTGACGTCAAAATGAACGCCGCGCTTGGCCCCCATCCAGCCGATGATCTTTTTCACTTCGGCCATCACTTCGGGGCCGATGCCGTCACCGGCGAGGATAAGAAGGGAAGGGTTGGCCATCGGGCGCTCCTGCAAGATTGGTTGCGGTTGGCCTAGCCAAAGGGGCGCGCAGGGTCAAGCGTCAGGGCAGCGCCAGATCGACCCAAATCGGGAAATGGCGCGAGGCTTCTGCCAAGGGTGCCGCCATCGGGTCTGAACCGGCGGGCCACATCACCCCGGCCGCGCTGACCTTCAGATCGGCCGAAGGCAAGATCACCTCAACCCGCAACCCGCCCAACCCGTCATAAAGCGCGGTATCCAGCGCCGGATCACCGATCTGCCCCAGCTCCACCCGGCCATGGTCGCCGCGCGGACGAGGGTCTTGCAGGGCTGGATGGTCCAGCAGCCCGCGCAGCGCCTGCGCCCGCCCCTCGCCATCCATCGGGTCAAGACTGGTCTGGCCCAACAGCACGAAAGACCCGTCAGGCGGCGGCATTGAAAGCCCGCCCTCCAGCAGTCGCAGCCAGAACGCCGCCTCATCATGGTTGCGCCGACCGTTGCGGTCCTCGGGGCCGTCAAACACCGGGGGGCTGGCGTAGAACACCAAAAGCCGCAGGCTTTTGCCGCCCGGCAGGTCAATCGGCACTTCATAGGCCCCGGTGGTATGCAGCCGCTGCATGTCGCGGGCCGGGTCATCTGCGGGCATCAGATTGCCTGGCAGATCGGCCCAAAGAAACCCGCTGAAATCGCGGACATCCGGCCCAATCGGCAGCCGTGACAGCACCGCGATCCCCCCTTCGCCCGCAAAGCGGCCCCAGCCTTGGGCATCGCGCGCCTCGCCCAACCGGCCGTTGCGGTCCAGATCGCGCCCCGTCGGAACCCCAGTGTTCGGCCTTAACGCCAGACGATAGGGATAGGGACGGCCCGCCGCCGCCAAGCGCCTCTCCAACGCGGCCAGCACTTCGCCCCGCAGGTCATAATCCACCCCGGTCAGAACCAGCACATCGGCATCCAGGGCCGCAATCACCGCCACTACGGCGGCGCGTTGCGGCGCCAGACCCTCTTTCAGCAGATCATGCAGCAAAAGCCCCGGACCGGGGGCAGACAGATCGGCATTATAGGTGGCAATTCGCAGCGCATCCGCCTGTGCGGCGACAGCCCAAAGCCAGACCGCCAGCGCCGTGCTTAGGCCGGGGCCAACCCCTCGCGCGCGATCTGCGCGCGGTTGGCCTTGCGCCGTTCGACAATCATGTCGGCCACCCGCCACATCGCAATGCCGCGCATGAACAGGCTTGCAGGAAGAAAGGCCCATGCCGTTATCGTCCAGATCAGGGTTTGTGACGAGGTCATCGACAAAGGCTCAAACCCGCTGGACGAGATCATCACCACTGCCGGGGTCAAGAATGGCAAGAGAAAGCCTAACGCAATGTTAACGCGCGCATCCCGCTGCAGCCGCATCACCACATCGCCGCCGGTGGTTGGGTCAAAGGTCGGCAGGTTCGTCCAGACATTGAACGCCCGCCCGCGTGCCGGCCAGTTGCCCGACTTCAGCACAGTCAGGAACACCGCCAGTGACACCAGCGAGATCAAATAGGCCATCCCCGCCGCCGTCCGCACCGCGGCCACCTGCTCGGCCGAGGCATCCTGCGCCATCATCAGCGTGGCCAGCCGCACCGGGCTGTAGGGGAAATCCATTGACACCCCAATCAGCGCGCCCACCGCATCGGTGAACTCGGTCAGGGTCGAGGGCATCACCTTGCCGCGTTCGATGGTCGACAGAAAGAACACCGTCGCAAACAGCATCACAAAGCGGATGCGGTTGAAGGGCGGGGCATCGCGGAATTCAACCAGGCTGGGATAGGTTGACGTGTATTCGACAAAGGTCAAAAGTCCCAGAAACAGCGCCACAAGCGCCACCATCTGCTTGGTGTCGGTCGTCACGTCCATCAAAATCATGGAAGGCGTTGCCACCAAAACCATGATCAGGACCGCGCGCAACAGCGCACCTGTCAACTGTGAAACCACTGCCTTCTCATCCTCAGACCGGTCGAAGCTGGTGCTTTGCCAACCTCTTGTTCCGATGTTGTCCCGCGCTTTATGGCGGATTGCCTCAATCTTGCCCAATTTGTGCCTTCTTTCGACGAATCCCGCAATCGGTTGTTTTATCATGAGGGCGCAGTTGGGCGATTTCGGGGAAGGGGTGTCACCGGATTGCATCAAACCTGAGGTCAAAAGAAGGCCGCCCTGATTGCTTCCAACCGGGCGGCCCAAGATATTGTGGCTAGAGCAGATCGCATTCAAACTGATTCAGATTGAATGCAATCCAAGACAGGCAAGCCGTTGGGAATGTGGCGTATCGCCTTTGATCGGTTGAACCCGATCAAAGGCAATACGCTTTATTGGTCAATCACGCCCAGGGGCGCAGCGTTGCAACCTTTGCCTCAAAGCTGTCAATTGCGGCGGCCTTTTCCAGCGTCAGGCCGATATCGTCCAACCCGTGCATCAGGCAATGCTTGCGATGGGGGTCCACAGCAAAGCCAAACGACTGGCCATCCGAGGTGGTCACCGTCTGCGCCTCAAGATCCACCGTCACGCGGGCATTCGCCCCTTTGCGCGCATCGGCCATCAGCACATCCACCTGCTCTTGCGGCAGCACAATCGGCAGGATGCCGTTCTTGAAGCAGTTGTTAAAGAAGATGTCGGCAAACGAGGTGGAGATCACACAGCGGACGCCAAAGTCCAAAAGCGCCCAAGGCGCGTGTTCACGCGATGATCCGCAGCCGAAATTGTCGCCCGCAACCAGAATCTCGGCGCTGCGATAGGCGGGCTGATTCAGCACGAAATCGGCAATCTCATTGCCTTCGCGGTCAAAGCGCATTTCGTCAAACAGGTTCTTGCCCAGACCAGACCGCTGAATGGTTTTCAGGAACTGCTTGGGAATGATCATGTCGGTGTCGATATTGACCAACGGCATAGGCGCCGCGATGCCGGTCAGGGTAGTGAATTTTTGCATTCTGGCCTCGTTAGGTTGACTTTTGGGACCCTCGTCCGCATATTGCGCACAAATGGGCTGGGCTTTTCTCGGTCGGCGTAGGGCTCCTGGGCTTTCTCGGGGGCCCTTCTGCTTTCTCATGGGTAGACCTTTGCAACTTGTGTTGCGGACGTGGTGCGCATCGCGGAAAAGGCCTTGTTCAGTTGATTTGGACGCAGGTAACTTAAGCCAAGTGGCCGCGCGGCAAGGTCTGACAACTGCAGGCCGGTTGAATTGCTGCGCTTGTCAGCAAATATCGGCACCCAATCGAAGGCCTGAACGGCGCTTGTTCCAAATGAAACTCTGGGGTGGCCCCGCGCAATTCTGCCAAAGTCCAGTTCAAGCAGTTGGTCCTCTTTTGAACCTCTGGCCTCGAACACCACGTGAACCTGCGTGCCTGACTCTCCAAGGCTCAAAAGCCGTTCTGCGGCCCGCTCCATGCAAATTCCCAAGGCGATGTCATAGGGGCTCCACGGGTCCGTCGAACCCTGCTGCATTCTTGCTTTGTCGATTATGGCATAATCAAACGCCTGATCGCAACGTGCAACCAGAGGGGTCAATCCTTCAAGGAACCTTTGGCGCAAGGTCGGGTTCTTGCGTAGGAAAGAAAATGCACCACGTTGTTTCACAATGTCTTTTTCATGGAAAATGATCTGATCATGCCCAAACCAAGCAAACTTGAAGGCTTGCACGTCGGGTTCGATCTGGTGGGAATAGACTCGCTTTTCCACAACCAGAAAATTCAACACGAAGATTGGAAACTCGTTTCTGTCCGCCTCAAGGTGTGGCGAGCCGCTTTCATCCGCATAGATGATATACTTGCTGAAAGCGGCCACGCCTTTGCCCTTACACCTTTTCGCCCATCATCTCGCGCACATCGGTCAGATGACCGGTGATCGCGGCGGCGGCGGCCATGGCTGGGCTCATCAGATGGGTGCGGCCCTTATAGCCTTGCCGCCCCTCGAAATTGCGGTTCGAGGTGGAGGCGCACCGCTCACCCGGTGCCAACTGGTCGGGGTTCATGGCAAGGCACATCGAGCAGCCCGCCAAACGCCATTCAAAGCCCGCATCGATAAAAATCTGCGCCAGACCCTCTTCCTCGGCCTGTGCGCGCACAAGACCCGAGCCGGGCACAACCATCGCCCGCTTGACCGCAATCTTCTTGCCCTTCAGAACCGCCGCAGCCGCCCGCAGGTCTTCGATCCGGCCATTGGTGCAAGACCCGATGAACACGGTATCAATCTTGATATCGGTCAGCTTCTGGCCCGGCGTCAGCCCCATATAGTCGATCGACCGCGCCGCAGCCTCAACCTTGCCGCCGGTGAAATCGGCGGGCGCAGGCACAATGCCGGTGATCGGCAGCACGTCTTCCGGGCTGGTGCCCCAGGTCACGACGGGGGCAATATCCTCACCCTTGATCGTTACCACCTTGTCGAAATGCGCGCCTTCATCGGTGAACAGCGTCTGCCAATAGGCCAGCGCCGCCTCCCACTTGGCACCTTTCGGCGCGTGCGGGCGGCCCATGCAATAGGCAAAGGTCTTTTCATCCGGCGCAATCAGACCGGCACGCGCGCCACCCTCGATCGCCATGTTGCAAACGGTCATCCGGCCTTCCATCGACAATTCGCGAATCGCCTGACCGCAATATTCGATGACATAGCCGGTGCCGCCTGCGGTCCCGGTGTGGCCAATCACCGAAAGCGTGATGTCCTTGGCGGTGACGCCGGGGCGCAAAGACCCGGTGATCTCGACCTTCATATTCTTGGCTTTACGCTGAATCAGCGTCTGGGTGGCCAGCACATGTTCCACCTCTGACGTGCCGATGCCATGCGCCAAAGCGCCAAAGGCGCCATGCGTCGCAGTGTGGCTGTCGCCACAGACCACGGTCATGCCGGGCAGCGTCCAACCCTGTTCCGGGCCAACGATATGCACGATGCCCTGACGCACGTCCGACACCGGGTAATAGTTGATGCCAAATTCCTTGGCATTGGTGTCCAGTGCGGCCACCTGCACGCGGCTGTCCTCGGTCATCGTCGCGGCATTGGCGCGGTCCAGCGTGGTGGGCACGTTGTGATCCGGCACTGCGATGGTCTTTTCGGGCGCGCGCACCTTGCGGCCCGTCATCCGCAGCCCTTCAAAGGCTTGTGGGCTGGTCACCTCATGCACGAGGTGGCGGTCGATATACAGCAGACAGGTGCCGTCCTCGGCCTGATGGACAACGTGATCGTCCCAGATCTTGTCGTAAATTGTGCGCGGAGCCATGGCTCATCCCTTTTAGAGTTGGCTGTGTTTTAATAACACGACCGTAGGGTGCGCTTTATGCGCACCACACATCAAAGTCGCGCAAGGACAGACCGATTCAAGGCGGTAAACCGCCAAGGCAGGCGGTCATGATCGGCAATGTCGAAAAAACGGGTCATCCTCGCGATATACGCGCGAATCCCCGGCCGATCAATCGCAATGCGTTGGCCTTAGAGGGCGGCGAATTTCCCGCCCGCAATCTCACGCTCACGCCGCTCAAGGTCATAGCGGCTGACCGCGTCGTTCAGATAGGCCAGCTCGGCCTCGCGGCGGCAGGGGCGTTGGCGCAGGAAGTCGAGGATAAACCGCATGTCACTCTCCATTCAGCCTCCCCCTATCAATATGCTGCATCGCAGCGATTCCCGTCAGGCCGCCCTCCGCAAAGGCGTCATGCAGCCCCAGCATGGCTTGCATCTTTGGCCGCTTCGCGGTATCCGCGCGCCTTCGCTGCCGTTGAGAAACCCGCACCCCGGTGTTACTCTGGCACCATGCCCGGTGCCGGGGACCGACAGGCACGCCCAATGGAGGACCTGGTCCTGTCTCATTCTGATCCCGCGACCGGGCTTCCGGTTGGCCCGCGCGACGCCCGGCCCGCTGGCGACTATACGTCCGAAGAATTGCTCGCCGCCGTCATCGCCTCGGTTGAGGACGACAAGGCCGAGGATGTCGTGCAGATCGACCTGCGCGGTCGGTCGGATGTGGCCGATTACATGGTCATCTGCTCGGGCCGTTCCTCGCGTCAGGTGGCGGCAATTTCCGAAAAGCTGGCGGATCGGATCAAAGAACAGTTCCGAATCCTGTCCAAGATGGAAGGCAAGGAAACCGGCGATTGGGTGCTGATTGATACGGGCGATGTCATCGTGCACGTGTTCCGCCCCGAAGTCCGTGACTTCTATCAGCTTGAAAAGATGTGGATGCCGGGAAGCACCCATCGCGGGGCCTAAGCCTTGCGGGTGCATCTGTGCGCCGTGGGTCGGCTGCGAAGCGGCCCCGAGCGTGACCTGATCGCCGATTACACCCAGCGCTTTGATCGCACGGGCCGGGCCTTGTCGCTTGGCCCGCTGACCGAACATGAGGTGGAAGACAAGAAGAACGCCGGCATGGCCGCCGAGGCCGAGCTTTTGGCCCGCGCCGTGCCTGCGGGCGCGGTTCTCGTCACACTGGACGAACGGGGCAAACTGCTGACCAGCCCCGAATTCGCCGCTCAACTCGCCCGCTGGCGCGATGGCGGGCGGCAGGATGTGGCCTTCGTCATCGGCGGGGCCGACGGGATCGACCCCAGCCTTCGCGCCCGCGCCGATTTCTCGATCTCCTTCGGTCAGATGGTCTGGCCCCACATGCTGGTGCGCGTCATGCTGGCCGAACAACTCTATCGCGCGGCGAATATCCTGTCCGGTGGGCCGTATCACCGCGTGTAAGGCTTTCTCGAACACAAAGGGCAGCGTCTGACCGCCGGGTGGGCGCCGCAACGCAGGTTCTAGGCGCTTTATGGCTCAAGTTCTTCCCCAGAAGTTCTGCTGGTGCCGACGCAAAAGCGCCCGCCCGAGGGGGCGGTCGGGCGCTGCCCGGCGGGCTTCGCCCTTGATTCCGGGCTAGAGTGCAGCACGCGGACTGACGTCCACTTCGTCCGCATAGCTGACCATTGTCAGCGATAGCGCCCTATGCGCGGCAAACCTTCCGTTCAAAACCGATCATCAGATCATTACCCCTAAACACCCACCTGCCGCATCAACCGCGCCAGCGCCGCCCGGGGCGATAGCTCGACCCAAGCCTCCAGCCCCGCCACGGCACCCGCCCTTTGCTCGGGCGTCTTGTTCTGCCCCAGCTTCCACGTGCCCTCGACGCCCTCGATCACCAACCGGAACGGCAGGATCATCCGCATCATCCGGACCATCGCTTCGTCTGACATCTTCGCACTGGTCCACGGCTTTTTCGGCAAAAGCCGCGCTTCGAACATCGCCGACAACTCGTCCGCCATCGGGCGCAGCGCCTCATCCGGCAGCGGCTCCAGCCGCCCGCGCAGATGCACGGCGACATAGTTCCACGTCGGAACCTGATCCACCGCGCCATACCAGTCGGGCGAGATATAGCTCTCCGGCCCCATCACCGCCAAAACCGCCGGTGCGGGCAAGGCACTGCGCGCAATCGCGTTGGACCGCGCAAGGTGAATCAGCGCGCAAAGCCCCTCGGTCTGCGAGATCAAAAACGGCACATGGGCCATCAGCGGCCCCGCCTCGCCATTGATCGACAAGGTGCCAAAGCCACGATGACGGGCAAAGGCCAGACTTTCATCGGCGGGAACCTGACGGAAGGCGGGATTGGGGTGCATGGGAAACCTCTTGAAATGAAAAAGCCGCCATGGGTTTCCCCCGGCGGCCCTGTCATGCTTGCTGGCGCAACACTCAGCCCTGACGGGCCTTGTAGCGCTTTTGCGTCTTGTTGATCACATAGACGCGGCCTTTACGGCGCACGACCTGGCAATCGCGGTGACGCGTCTTCAGCGAGCGGAGCGAGTTCGCAACTTTCATCGGCTTTCTCCTGTTCGCGGCGCGTCTGCGCCGATTGAAAACAACGTGCCCCCTTGCAGGGGCGGTGAATGGTGGGCGGTACTGGGATCGAACCAGTGGCCACTACGATGTCAACGTAGTGCTCTACCGCTGAGCTAACCGCCCACGTTCCAACCTGATTCCACCTGTGCCCAAAGAAAAGGACGCGGGCGGAACCGCGTCGGATGGGGGGGGCTATAAACAGAGTCGCAGACACGTTCAAGGGGTTTCGACGTTCCCGCTTTTGGCCTTATATCGAATCAAGCGACAGGAGTGTATGTGTTTCCCATGACGGCCGACGTATTTCGCCTTGACCAACCTGCGCGGCAGACAACTGCTGTGATCTTCGCCTCGCCGCACAGCGGGGCGGTCTATGATGCCGAGTTTCTGGCGCGCACCGTTCTGTCACAGGCGCAGATCCGGTCGTCCGAAGATGCCTTTGTGGATCAGCTCTTTTCCGCAGCCCCCCAGAACGGCGCGCCCCTGTTGGCCGCCCATGTGCCGCGCGCCTATCTTGACCTCAACCGCGCGCCCGATGAACTTGATCCCGCCGTGATCGACGGCATCGCGCGCGCGCCGCACAATCCGCGCGTTTCCTCGGGTCTGGGCGTGATTCCCCGCGTCGTGGCCGGGGGCCGCGCCATCTATCGCGGCAAACTTCCTTTGGCCGAGGCCGAGGCGCGGATTGCCCGCTGTTGGCACCCCTATCACCGCGCCCTGCGCGATCTGGTTGAAAGCACCCATGCCCAATTCGGTCAGGCCGTCCTGATCGACTGCCATTCGATGCCGCATGAGGCGATCGAGCATCACACCCGCCCCGGCCGCCCCGCGCCTCAGGTGGTTTTGGGGGACCGTTTCGGTGCTTCTGCCGCCCCTTGGGTGATCGACGCGGTTCAGGCGATCTTTCAGGCCGAGGGCTTTCGCGTCGTCCGCAACACGCCCTTCGCCGGGGCCTTCATCGCCCAAAGCTATGGCCGCCCCTCTGCGGGCCGCCATGTCGTGCAGATTGAAATCGACCGGTCGCTTTATATGGATGAGGCCGCAATCGAACCCTTGCCCAGCTTTGGCAGCTTTGCCGAACGTATCGAACGCGTGGTGCAGCAGATTGCCGGCATTGCGCGGCAAAGCATCCGGCTCGCCGCCGAATAGTCAGCGCAGACTGCGCCCCTTCACAATCGCATCCGGCCCGAACTTGGCGCGAATCGCATCCGTGGCACGCTCGGCCTTGGCGCGGCGCTGGGCGTCGGGGTCCAACAAATCCCCCAGCAAATCCGCCTCCGCTTCGGATGCCAAATCGGCAATCCCCACCCCAATCAGCCGGAACGGCCCCTTCGCCATTTCCACCTGAAACATGTCGCGCGCCGCGCGGTAAATCCGGTCGGTCAGTTGCGTCGGATCACTTAACCCATGACGGCGCGAGATCAGCTGAAAATCCCCCTTCTTCAGCTTTAGCGTCACTGTTCGGCCACTCATGGCCTTTGCCTTGGCCCGGTCTGCCACTTGCTCGGCCAGCCGCCACAAATGGCCATCCAGAATATCGGGGTCGGCGGTGTCCTCAAAAAACGTTGTCTCCTTGGAAATCGACTTCACCTTCTCATCACGGCTGACGCGCCGCCGATCCTCGCCCCGCGCCAGATGGTACAGCCGCTCTCCCATCGACCCAAACCGCGCCACCAGATCGGCCCGGTCCCAGCGCAACAAATCGGCAATCGTGCGAATCCCCGCCTTTTCCAGTGCGCCTTGCGCCGCTGTGCCCACGCCCCAGATGATCCGCACCGGCTTTGGCCGCAGGAATTCGGCGGTCTCCGCCCGGCCAATCACCGAAAACCCTCGCGGCTTGTCGAGGTCAGACGCGATTTTCGCCAGAAACTTGTTGTGTGATAGCCCGACAGACCCTGTCACACCCAATTCCACCTCCATCCGCTGCACCAGACGCGCCAACATCACCGCAGGCGGCGCGCCATGCAGCCGCGCCGTCCCGCTCAGGTCCAAAAACGCCTCATCCAAGGACAAGGGCTCAATCGATGGGGTCATCTCCTCCATCATCGCACGAATGGCCCGGCTGACCTCGGCGTAAACCGCCATCCGGGGCTTCACCACCACGGCATCGGGGCACAGTTTCATCGCCTGAAACATCGGCATGGCCGACCGCACCCCATGAATGCGCGCCAGATAACAGCAGGTCGACACCACCCCCCGCTGCCCCCCGCCCACAATCAACGCAACGTCTCTCAGCGCCGGATTGTCCCGCTTTTCCACGCTGGCATAAAAGGCGTCACAGTCCATATGGGCGATCGACAGGCTGAAAAGTTCCGCATGTCCAATCACGCGCGGGCTGCGGCAGGCGGGGCAGCGCGCGGCCTCTTCAAAAGCGGTCAGACAATCGCGGCAAAAGGCAGGCATGGGGCCAAGTATCTGCAACTTGGGCGCGGCTGTCCATCGGGCTTGCGATGGGTGTTCATGCGGCTTTCCCTTGCGCCCGGTCCATTTCATACCCATCTTAAGCCCAACTCAAAAGGGAATGGTAACCATGGATATTGAGCAGTTCATTGGCACAGGCGCAGTTTACCTCGCCTTGGCAATCTTCCTGATCGTCACGATCTTCAAGGCGGTGCGCATCGTGCCGCAGTCGGAAAAATACGTTGTCGAACGCTTTGGCCGCTTGCGGTCGGTTCTGGGGCCGGGGATCAACTTCCTCGTGCCCTATCTCGACCGCGTCGCGCACAAGGTCTCGGTCCTGGAGCGCCAGCTTCCCAACGCCCGCCAAGACGCCATCAGCGCCGACAACGTGCTGTTGCAGGTGGAAACCAGCGTTTTCTACCGCGTGACGGAACCTGAAAAGACCGTCTACCGCATCCGCGATATTGACGCCGCAATCGCCACCACGGTGACCGGCATCGTGCGGTCTGAAATCGGCAAGCTGGAACTGGATCAGGTGCAATCCAACCGCGCGCAGTTGATCGAGCGCGTGCGCGAACAGGTTGCGGCCATGGTTGATGAATGGGGCGTCGAGGTGACGCGGGCCGAGATTCTGGACGTGGCACTGGATGAACAAACCCGCAATGCCATGCTGCAACAGCTGAACGCGGAACGCGCCCGCCGCGCACAGGTGATGGAGGCCGAGGGCAAGAAGCGCGCGGTGGAACTGGGCGCCGACGCCGATCTTTACGCCGCAGATCAGGCTGCCAAAGCCCGCCGCCTCACCGCCGACGCCGAGGCTTATGCCACGGGCGTCATCGCAGGCGCGATCAAGGAAAACGGTCTGGAAGCCGCGCAGTTTCAGGTCGCGCTGAAACAGGTCGAGGCATTGCAAGCCATCGCTGCAGGCGCGGGCAAGCAAACCATCCTTGTCCCCGCCAACGCGCTTGAAGCCTTTGGCGACGCCTTCAAAATGCTGAAAGGGCGCGCATGATGTGGAATGTCTGGTGGGTCTGGATCGTGGCCGGATTCTCATTGGGGGTGCTAGAGATTCTGGCCCCCGGCTACATCTTCCTTGGCTTCGCCATCGGCGCGCTGATGACCGGGGGGCTTTTGGGTCTTGGCGTGCTGGGTGGGTCTTTGCCGCTCTTGTTGGTGGTCTTTGCCCTCTTGTCGCTGGCAAGCTGGTTCGTCCTGCGCCGGGCTGTCGGCGTAGCGCCGGGGCAGAAAAAGATCTGGCACAAGGATATCAATGACTGACTTTGTCGGTGCCAAGGCTGCGCTTGTCTGCGATGGCGCGGTCTTGACCTATCTGCGCGATGACCACCAAGGCCTGCCCTGGCCCGCCCATTGGGACCTGCCCGGCGGGGGCCGCGAAGGTCAGGAATCCGCCGAACAGTGCCTGTTGCGTGAACTGCGCGAAGAATTCGCGCTATCCCTCACCCCTGCCCATCTGACATGGCGCGCAAGCTTTCCCGCACTCCACAGCCCCGGTCGGCAGGCCATCTTCTTTGCAGGCCGGCTGACCCAGTCCGACGTCTCCGCCATCCGCCTTGGGACTGAAGGCCAATCCTGGCGCATGATGCCCGTGGCAGAATGGCTTGCCCATCCCCGCACTGTGCCAGACCTCCAACGCCGCACCGAAATCGCCCTGCGGGAACTGGCGCGTTAGCCCAGAAACTCGTCCCGCCGATAGCCCTGCAGATACAACAGCGCCGTCAGATCACCGTGGTTCACCCGCACCGCACACTCCGCCTGCACCGACGGCTTGGCATGCAGCGCCACGCCCATCCCGGCGATCCCCAACATCCCCAGATCATTCGCCCCATCGCCCACCGCCACCGCCTGCGCAGGCGTGATCCCCAACCGCACCGCAATCTCCTCCAGCGCCTGCACCTTCGCCGCGCGGCCCAAAATCGGCTCTGCCACCGCCCCTGTCAAACGCCCACCCTCCACCAACAGCGTATTGGCCCGGTTCTCATCAAACCCCAAAACCGCACCAATCGCCGCGGTAAAGGCGGTAAACCCACCCGACACCAGCGCCGCATAGCCCCCGTTGCCGCGCTTGGTGGCCACCAGCGCCCGCCCCCCCGGCATCAGCGTAATCCGGTCGCGGATCACCCGGTCAATCACCGCCTCCTCCAGCCCCCTCAACAGCCCCACCCGCTCGCGCAATGCGGCTTCGAAATCCAACTCGCCATTCATCGCCCGCGCGGTGATCCCGGCGACATAGGCCCCCACCCCCGCCTCATCGGCCAATTCGTCAATGCATTCCTGCTGGATCATCGTGCTGTCCATATCGGCAATCAGCATCCGCTTTTTCCGCCCCACGGCGGGCTGCACGGCAAGGTCGACCCCCATCGCCTGCAACCCGTCCCACACATCCCAAAGGTTCTCCGGCACCGCCTCCAGCGCAAACTCCGCCGCCACCCCCGGATCCAGCCAAACCGCATCCCCACCCCCCCAGGCATTGCGCAAAGACTCAACCGCCACGCGGTCAAGCTTGGGGGTTTCCGGGTTGGTCAGCAGGGTCGCAATGAACATCAAAGGTTTCCGATAGTGGAGATTTGCGTCGTTTTTCGGGGATGATGCGGCGCTTTAGCGCGATTTTTCCGCTTGTGCCACCCCGAAAGCCCCGATACCCCCATCGGTGGGACACCCTTCCCCAACGAAGGGCTTTTAGCTGAGAGGCTACCATGACTGATCTGACCGCACCGGCATTGCGCCCGGCGAATCCGCGTTTTTCCTCTGGCCCTTGTGCCAAAATCCCCGGTTACACCCTTGATCTGCTTGGCGATGCGCCCCTTGGCCGCTCGCACCGTGCCGCTGTCGGCAAGGCCAAGCTGCGCGAGGCGATCGACCTCACCCGTGACATCCTCGGCGTCCCCGCCGATTACCGCATCGGCATTGTCCCCGGCTCTGACACGGGTGCTGTCGAAATGGCCATGTGGTCGCTTCTGGGCGCCCGGCCTGTTGAAATGCTGGCCTGGGAATCCTTCGGCGAAGGCTGGGTCACCGATGTGGTCAAACAGCTCAAGCTGGATGCCATCGTCAAAACGGCCCCCTACGGCCAGATCGTTGACCTCGCCACCGTCGATTTCGACCGCGACGTTGTGTTCACATGGAACGGCACCACCAGCGGATGCCGCATCCCCAACGCCAACGCCATCCCGGCCAATCGCAAAGGCCTGACCATCTGCGACGCCACCTCCTCAGCCTTCGCGATGGAGATGGACTGGGCGAAACTCGATGTCACCACCTTCTCATGGCAAAAGGTGCTGGGCGGTGAGGGCGCGCATGGCATGCTGATCCTGTCCCCCCGCGCGGTCGAACGGCTGGAAACCTACACCCCCGCTTGGCCCCTGCCGAAAATCTTCCGCCTCACCTCTAAGGGGAAGGTTTCGGAAGGCATCTTTGTCGGTGAAACCATCAACACGCCCTCGATGCTGGCGGTCGAAGATTACCTCGTGTCGCTGAAATGGGCCAAATCGGTTGGCGGCCTTGCGGGCCTTGTCAACCGCGCCCGCGCGAACGCCCAAGTCGTCTGGGATTTCTGCGCCCAAAACCCCTGGCTTCAAAATCTGGCCGAGACGCCCGAGATTGCCTCGACCACCAGCGTCTGCCTCAAATTCGTTGATGCGCGCATCAAGGACGGTGAAGCCTTCGCCAAAGCGGTCGCCAAGCGGTTGGAAAAGGCCGGGGTTGCCTATGACATCGGTGCCTACCGCGACGCGCCCGCAGGGCTCCGCATCTGGTGCGGCTCGACGGTGGAAACCGCCGATGTCGCCGCCCTGATGCCGTGGATCGCCCACGCGTTTGAGGCCGAACTCGCGGCGCAAACGCAAGCCGCCTGACCTTCCCTTATCATCGTGCCCGCGTTGGGCATCTGTCGGGACAGATGCCATACGGATACCCGACCCAGGCCATACGCAAACCAGACAGGAAATTCCGCCATGGCACCCCGCGTTCTCGTCTCTGACGAACTCTCCGAAACCGCCGTTCAAATCTTCCGCGACCGTGGAGTCGAGGTCGATTACATGCCCAAACTGGGCAAAGACAAAGAGAAACTGGCCGAGA
>JBILYK010000155.1:0-9931 GCA_044377735.1 Paracoccaceae bacterium
CAGCGGATGCAGGTCGATAGGATCGCAGTTATCGAGCCATATGGTGAGGATCGCAGACAGGATCTCGATATTGCGCTACGGGATCTTGGAAGAGGTACGGGTGACGTGACCGTTATCGTGCTAAGATCAAGATGAAGACATTTCGGCAGCATGTTGCTGAAAGGAGGTTGAACGAAGCAATCGTTCGTAAAGGTGCGGTGGCTTCATACGCTGCTCAAGGAAAGAAGCATGGTGACAATGCTGTTCGCAGCTACAACCAAGCTAAGCTAACTTTACAAGCAGTCAGCAAAACACAAAGCACCGACACTAAGGGCGATGCTCTTGCTCGTGCGTTTATTGATCTACTGGATGGTTTGGTTTTGCAGAGGCAGCAGATAGGATCTGTTTCAGCTCAAATTACGGCTTTAGCAATGCTTTAGCCTGCAAGTTTGCAATGAATTCTGTTGGTATATCGGCAAGTTTTCGACATTTTGCTCCAAGATGTCGCTCATTTATGGGCACGTCTCGATCCCAAATTTCGCCCTTTTGATGGAAGCCGCTTGTATATGCCATAGAATGATCGCTCCCTCGCCATCTTGCATACTTCGCATCAATCAAGGCTAGAAAGAAGAGTTCAACTCTTTGCGTCCTGACGGCTTCTAACGATTCAACCTGAGTCCAGTCAAAAATGAGACCCGCCGTATGTGCCGGGGAAGCCTTGGTTAAGTGCAGGAATACGAGACCACCAAGCAACGACTGCGCTCCTTCCGGTTTAAGATCCCATTTCCCTGAACTGAAAGCGTCACCCATTGGATGGTCGGCACGCTCAACGCCGATGTAACCTCGATGAAAGGGTTTTTTGCGGCATATAAAATGAATTGTCTTGAATGTTAGGTTTCGCACTTCAGACCTGCTTCCGTAAGCTAACCCACTGCTCTCGTGGGCGTAAGTACTCCCATGATTGACAATGCTAGTGCACAAATCTTTTTCGTCACAGTTTTTTCTGCACGCACTGATAACACAATATCCATTCCGTAATCAGTTCCGACAAGTAGTTGATCTGGTTCAGTTTCAGCGATGCATTTCGCCAGTTACATGTTAATCTGGTTATTTTATTATTGGAATCAGTAATTTAGATAACAGGTGCGGCATGGCTTTAGGCAAACAAGCAAAGACGCTATCGAAGACACAGGTCGAAGCTGCGACTGCGTTTCTTCTCACAAGACGCCACGGGCTTCGAGATCAGACGGTGTTTTTGCTGTCGATTCGTGCGGGTCTTCGGGCAAAGGAAATCGCAAACCTTCGCTGGTCGATGGTTACCGAAGCAGATGGAAACGTGAGTGACGCTATACACCTCACAGACGACGCCTCGAAGGGAAAGTCAGGTCGGATCGTTCCTATGAACAAGCAGCTGAAGGGGAACCTGTTCAAGTTGCTGGAAGTGGCAAGACGGCAGAGCCATTTCGAACCCGAGACGGCATATGTGATCACGACTGAGCGATCGAGTCGAACCTCCGCCCAAGCAATCGTGAACATGTTCAAGCGCTGGTATAATGACCTTGGGCTGCTGGGCTGCTCATCACATAGCGGTCGGCGAACGTTCATAACCAACGCCGCCAAGAAGATCAGCACCGTGGGTGGCTCGTTGCGTGATGTTCAGATGCTGGCGGGTCATTCTTCCTTAGCTGTCACCCAGCGTTATATCGACGGCGATAGCGAGGCGAGAAAGAAGATCGTCGACCTGATCTAGGCTGCTAGTCGACCAATCACTTACTGGTCTTTAATCAGCAGGAACTCAGCACCGCCTGCGATGAACTCGGTGATCTCGAGTTTGGGGAATAGGTTGCGCTTCAGCAGCCCCAGTTTGATCCGCACTTCCTGAGTGTTTGGCACACGATGCGGCGTAAAGACCGTCTTCTTGGCGGCGTTGTCGACATCGGTCTTGGTGCAGGGGATGCCTGCCTCGTCGTTAAGAATTTCCGCCAGCTCTTTTGCCTTAAGCCTGTAGGTCGGGAAGATGTTCTTCCTGCCAAAGGCATGCGGCTTCATATCGTGGGTGCCTGCCTTACGCAGTTTCCATGCGATAAGAAGCTCCTGACGCAGCCGTTTGAGGTCACCCTGATCCTTGCGCAGGTATTTTGAGGCATCGCCTTCGGTGCTCAGGCTGCTTTCGTGAAAACTGGCAAAGGCGTCGAGGTCGTCAACGATTTTTAGGCAGTGCCGTTCAGACAGGTTGTATTGCTCCCAAAGCTGCCGGGTCTTCTGGAACTGCTCAATGGTCTCCCAAGGTTCAGTCTGAAATTGCAGATGTCGGTATGATTGTCCTGCAGCCATGATGGGATTGGTCGGGCGTCTCTTCCAGTCAAACTCCATGGACAGGATTTTTTCCATTTCACGGTCGACGAAATCGGCACCCAGCTCATACATGTCCCGGATCCCAAGACCCAAGGTCATCACCATCGTGTCTGTTGGCTGACGGTTGAAGAATAGGGCAACGATCTGGCTGTTTTCGGCTGGCTTTGACGCTGGATCAGGCAGTTTGATACCGCCCTTGGCAAGCACGTATCGTTCATCTTCCTTTGGGGTCATCCCCGTGTACTGCCAGTCTGAAAACTCACTTGGAGTCAGGGTCGCCTGTGCCCGTGTGCGCCAGCCCAGAGGCTTTCGAATGATGTGCTTGATCTCGTAGACGTCCTCCTTGCCAGAAGGAACGCCAGTCAGAAGACGCCTAGAGGATCGGTAAAACTTGCAAAGCGTGCCCTTGGACGCCCGTGCCATTTGCTCGGCATTGGCAGTGGTCAAGAAGCCATCAGTGGTCACGCTGAAGATGGCAACATCCTTGGGCAAGGCGTTCATGATTTCGCCCAGTACGCCCCGGCAAAATGCTGTGATGAAGGCGGCGTAGACAGGATTGGTGATTGGGCTTTCTTCAAGCGGCTTCGTGTCTTGGTCTCGAAGATCGTAGATGCGGCGGACACGAAGACCCTGAGCTGTCTTGCCATAGGTCGAGTTGACCAGTTCTTTCCAAAACAGGTTGTTCAACGTCTTTTTGGGGAATTGCTTGCGCTGCTCGATACAGAAACGGGTGAAACCGTCAAACGGGCGCACCGGGCGCTTGATGCCTTCTTTAAAGTTGCCATGGCGACCGGACGGGATGAAACGCCCTTCAATCAAGGTGATTTTTGCCCCAAGGCGGTGTGCCAACAGGATTTCGCTGATGTGGGTCGTGCTGTTGCCCTTGCGAGGAAAGATCAGACCATTTTCCGTTCTGACCGGCAAAACCGGGTAAGCAACGCTCTCAGGAAACTCAAAGTCGACGTTGGCAAACGCCAGTTCGGCTGATCGGAAGCTCAGCAATTCGTCAGTGTCACGAATGTGACGACACTTTTCCCAATCTGGACGTCCAATGAGCGCCATTGCTGATGGGTAGGCGCTGGAAAGGTCATAGTCATGCCAAACACCATCATCCGCCGGTCCGAACCAAAACTGTTCGTTGCGTCCGCCGTGGTAGCACTCGGTGAAGAAGTCGAGCGACCAATGGATTTTCTTGAGGTAAACAACTTTCTTCTTGGTCTGATACCGCCCGAACTTACTACTCCAGTACTTCTCTTTGATCTCCTCCTTGCCGACGATCTCAAGCGGATTAACGCCTTGGTTTGTCCAGAACTGGCGGATCAGGTCGACACCAATTGAGGTTAGGGTCACAGGCATCCTGAACTTGCCCGTGCGCTCCTGATAGAGCCGGATCATTTTATGGGTGTATTGGGTGCAAATCTCGGCATCTCGGATGGCATATTTACAAAATGCGTCCCAATCCCTCTCCATGAACGACTTCATGTTCTGCTTGATTGACAACTCTTCTTGTGGCGTTTCGCCAAGCTCGATCTTCTCGAAGCCAAGGATATCACCAATTGCCGCCAAGCTCTTTGCGCCAGCTGGGGCGAGGGTCATCGTGTCTCGGATTTTCACACTGATTGGGACGCTGGTGCCAGAAGCTGGATCACCAAGATCCAGCCGGATATCGTTTGCAACGTTCATGAACAGGTTGCGGATATTGTCGAGTTTCAGTGCTGATCGTTTTTTTTCGTCTTTGAAGTCGGCAAAGCCCGGCACATCTGCCCTTGTGAAGTGGGCAACGAGGTAGATTGTGCTCGGCAATTGCAGGTCAGGGAATTGGCGGCAACCATCCGTCAATGCGGCGACCAGAAACTCTTCCAGTGACAGGCGGTCCTCGACATTGGAACCCTTTGGCTTCAACAGTCCTGACCAGACGGGCGCAGAAACGTCATCGCCGTCACGTTCGATCACGGTGCAGCAGTATTGATAGCTGAGCACCTCATTGTTTAGGGTGCGGGTGTCCTCATCGGCATATCGCTGATACTCAGTGTCAAAGCCGATTATCAGGTAGCGGCTGGGATCAGCACGTCCTGTATGGATGGGATCAAACTTTGCATGGGTTGGGGACATAGTTGATCGTAAAAGTTTTCTCTCATTACCCATACCAAACTTTTACTATTTTGAATACAGTGCTGATGTGAGTGAGGCGCTCAAACCTTCATCACCAACGCTGCCACGAAAATCAGAACGGTAGGTGGTTCTCTACAAAACGTGCAGATGATGGTGGGTCATTCCTCTTTGACGGTTACCCAGCGATACATAGATGCCTATACCGAGGCATGGTATCGGCTCATGTACCTGCTTTGATTACAAGATGAAGTCAGACGCTGCAAGATCGTAAAGCCCAGTCAAACGGATTGCCATTTCGACGTCAGTGTCAGCATCATTGTCGATCCAGACCATCGTGTAATCATTGGTTGTGCCAGCGTTGTCGAACTTCTCATAGCGAACTTCACCTTTAGTCTTACTGTTGAAACCAGTAATGCCCTTCCAGATGAACGTGTCATTGAATCCAGATGAGGAAAACGCATCGATGGCACTTAGGTTGATCTTGTCATGCCCCCTAACGAAGTCAGTAATCACATCCGATAAAGCTTCCTTTGTGTCAGAATCTGTTATACTGCTAAAAACAAATGTATCCTTACCTGCACCCCCAATCAGGGTATCTATGCCGGCCCCTCCGTTCAAAGTATTTGCAGCATTATTGCCCGTGATGACGTTGTCGAGCGCATTCCCGGCGCTATGAATTGCAGCAGAGCCCGTCAAAATCAAGTTTTCGATGTTTTCCCTCAGCATTAGGCTTACTGAAGAATAAACTGTGTCCGTTCCTTCGTTCAGACCTTCAATTATTCGGTCACCACCATCTGTAAAGTAGATATTATCGCCAACGCCCCCAATTAGCGTATCTATGCCGGCACCGCCGTTAAGACTATCATTTCCAGAACCGCCATTGAGAGTATTGTTGCTTCTATTTCCAGTCAGAACGTTGTTTAGATCGTTTCCTATGCCATTGATTGAAGTCGACCCAGTCAGCGTCAGGTTTTCAAGGTTCGCACCAAGCGTGTAGGTAACTGACGATTGAACGGTATCAGTACCTGCGTCGACAGCCTCAGTGATCGTGTCACCACCATCGGTAACGTATGTGTCATCGCCAGCGCCGCCTGTGAGTGTGTCTCTGCCTGTGCCGCCGCTGAGGGTGTTTGCAGCGCTGTTACCAATGATAACGTTGTTCAGCGTGTTTCCAGTGCCGTTGATCGCACTAGATCCGATAAGAGTGAGGTTCTCAAGGTTTGCACCCAGCGTGTAGTTCACATACGAACGAACAGTATCCGTTCCCGCATTCCAAACCTCGATGATCGTGTCATCACCATCTGTGATGTAGATGTCATTGCCCAAACCACCAATCAGTGTGTCTGCGCCCGTAGCGCCATCGAGCATGTTGTTATTGCTGTTGCCAGTCAGAACATTATTGAGATCATTTCCTGTACCGTCGATCGCAGTGGAGCCCGTTAGCGTCAGTCTTTCGACATTTACATCTAGTTTATGGGTAACTGATGACAGGACAGTATCAATTCCAGCGTCCCAGTCTTCGGTGATCGTATCACCCCCATCTGTTACATAAGTATCGTCGCCAGACCCGCCGACGAGGGTATCGTTTCCAGTGACACCGTTAAGGATGTTTCTAGAACTGTTTCCTAGGATGATATTGTTCAAACTATTGCCGGTGCCGTTAATTGCAACAGATCCCGTCAGGGTAAGATTTTCAAAGTTGGAACTGAGGATGTAAGTGACTGATGACTGAACAGTATCTATTCCTGCGTTCCAGCCTTCGATAATCGTGTCCCCACCATCCGTGATGTAAGTGTCATCACCGAGACCGCCATTTAGAGTGTCTGTGCCAGTGCCACCGTTGAGTGTATTTGCTGAGCTGTTGCCGGTGATAGTGTTGTTAAGGCTGTTTCCGGTTCCATCAATTGCAGCAGACCCGGTTAGCGTTAGGTGCTCCACGTTTGCACCCAGCGTATAGTTCACCGAGGACTGGACGGTATCTGTGCCCTCATTCGCCGCCTCGATAATCGTGACGTCATCATCAATGATGTAGGTGTCGTTGCCAGAACCACCGACGATCGTATTGTCGCCCGAGCCACCATAGAGAGTGTCGTCGCCGGGACTGCCATAGATAGCGTCGCCGCCACCATCTTCAGAGTTCGGGTCAGAAAGGGATATAGACCAGATGCCAACTGGACCTTGAGTATCAAAGTCATTGTCAGCATACGTCGCTAGAAATTCCGCATCGCCCGACCCTTCCACAAGTTCCTGGATGCTGGTGCCGTTCGAGATGCCCACAGTGGCGTTATTGCCGTCTCCCCCGTTCACAAAGCCGATGGCGCCATATATGAAATCGATATCGACTTCTCCGTCGCCCAGATTGGTGAGCACAACCTGAAAGCTGTTGGTGCCCGTCCCGCTGAAGGGCCCCACGTTCAGCCAGGTTACGATTAGCCGGCCGCTTGTGGCGTCAAGATCCCAGTAGATTTCGCCACTCTTGTTGATATCAATGTCCGTCCAGAACGGCGCAATTGAAGGCTGGCCCAGCGTGGTCAGTGCCACAGAGGCGTAGGTCCTATTCGCTGTTTCAAAGGTCAAAAGCCCATTGGTGTTGATAAAGATCGAGGAATAGGCGGTACCGAAAAAGTTAATGCCTGATGCACCAAAGACGGAGCTTAAACTGACCTTGATCGATCCGTCGTCAAGGCCGCCGGTACGGTCGACGGCCGTGGAAAAGGTGTTCTCGCCATAACCCGCCGTGCCGCCAAGGCCCGAGATCAGTGTCGCCATGGCTTAGCCACCTCTCTTATTCTGGATTAGGCCAACTAGAATAGCGCAGAAGACCGCCGGAGTCTTGCCAATCAATCTCAGTAGACGAGTTACACACATGGTATTGATGATGGCCTGATCGCTCATAAAGGGCTTAACGACAGGTGTTCGCCAAATTTAAGCCGTAGCGACTGGAAACAGAAGAAAACGAAGTTTTCGAAGCAGTCCAAGAACCCCTAACGAACTAAATCAGTTTATAACTGTTTATAACTTTTCGTTCGACAAAGAAAAAGCGCCCTGAGGCGCTTAACTTATTGAATTCGTTGAGTTAGTTGGTGGAGCCAGGGAGGATCGAACTCCCGACCTCTTGAATGCCATTAGTCTACGTACTTATATGTTTCAATATGTTAAAGCATAGTTTATAACATGGGTTTATAACTTTCTGTTTGAGCCGCCATGTCAAAAGCTCCATCCGCCATCCGTCTCTACCAAGGGCTCTCGATCTACCGTGTTGAGAACTCGACCAAGTGGTACGTCAGAGTTTGGGATCGTAAGCGTAAGAAATACATCGTAAAATCGACAGGCGAGGATAGCGCTGTCAAGGCAAAAGTACTGGCTCAGGAACTGGCTCTATCGCTTCTGAAGGCAGAAAAGCCCGTTGAAAGGGAGTTCACCTTTTTCAACTTTGCCCTGAAACTTCTCCATCGGTCCCGTCTTCAGCAAACATCTGGTGATCGCAGCAAGGGTTACGTCAAGGCACTTCACTGGGCTATCCAGAACGAGGACTGGGGGTTGTTGAGATTCTTCGGCGAGAAGGATGTTCGGCAGATACGGACGCAAACGTATCAGGAGTACATGGCTGACCTTGCAAAGCGTCGTCCTGACATGACGGCATCAACCCGAAACACCCTGATGGCGACGCTGCGAAACGTCCTCAAGATTGCTAGGGACGAAGGCGTGATTGACGCTGTTCCCGAAACACCACGTTCTAGGGTGAAGGACAATCCAAGACCGTTCTTCAGGTTTCATCCTCTCGTGGCAAAGGATGATGACAACTATCAGAAGCTGCTTCGGCAGGTGAAGCAGATGGCGGACCAACGCATTGCGGTCAGGGGCGTTGAGATCACAGACGAGCTGTACGACCTTGTCTTGTTCCTCACCCATTCTTTCGTCAGACCTATCTCGTCGGAGCTTTATGCGATCAGGCACAGTGACATCACAATTGCCAACGACCCTCGACGCTTGATCGTTACCGTCCGAGACGGAAAGACGGGCTATCGGTCGGCTAACACGATGGAAGCGGCGGTGTCAGTTTATCAGAGGATCAAGAACCGCTACCAAGCTTCCAAGCCTGACGATTATTTGTTCTTCCCTGATTACAAGAACAGGATCACCGTCTCGAACATCGTGCAGCGTCAGTTTCGGCAAGTGCTAAAGGATGGAAGAATTCAGATCGACGAAGCGACGGGCAAGGCGCACACGCTTTATTCATTGCGCCATACTGCGATCTGTATGCGGATCATCAACAGCGAGGGAAAGGTGAACATCTTCAACCTTGCCAAAAACGCTGGGACGTCGGTAGACCAGATCGAACGGTTCTACGCACGGTTCCTGCCTTTGTCGAAGGAAATGGCAAAGAACCTGCAGAGCTTTGGGGAGTGACCAAACCCGTTGTCTGGTTGGGCGGACCATCGGACAGCGGACCCGTCATAACGATGGGAGAGTTCCATGGCTACCAAACCAAATTTCGTATTCGTTGACGTCACAGAACGTCCCAAACAGAATTCCATGGCAGTGAAACGTCAGCGATTGATTGAAGGGCTAACAAAACAGGCAGCTGAGGTCGCACGATTTGCGGCTGATCACTGGTCGCCGAGAATGTGGTTCTGGGCGGATGAGAGCGGCAAGTTCTATCTTGAGGTTCGCTACGCCAAGAAGCCCCTGCCAATCAGCGGCGGCAAGTCAGCAATCCTATGCCAATCTTTGGAAGACGTGGCTACCAAGATCGATCAGTTGAAGGCTATGGTGAGGGCAGGGGAGCTTGACCAACAAATTGAAACCGCCTCAGATGCGATCCGTGGTCGGTTCAAGAAGTCGAAGTAATCAGATCAACCCTGCCACTGCTGCAAAACTCAGCACCGTGGCAGGGTACCACTTTGCTCCCTTTGGGGTTTCAAGCTTGGCGGCGTTCAATCGACGTGCCGCCTCGGATGCTGACGGGGCTTGATCCCAGATCGCCCTAAACGCTGACAGGTTCGCTTCAACAAACTGACGCTTTTGCTGCTTTCGAGCCTCGGCAAGTCGTTTGCCATTCACACCTAGCTTCCGTCCACGCTTCTTTGCCTCTGCAAGGGCTGCTCGGGTCCGTTCAGATATCTGACGACGTTCTTCCTCGGCAAAACAAGCCAGAAGGTGCAGGAAGAACGTGTTGACATTGGGATATTCACAAACAACCAGTTCGATCCCTTGGTCGATGATCCCCGATATGAACGACACCTTGCGGGAGAAGCGGTCCAGCTTTGGGATCAACAACTTTGCCTTGGTCTTCTTGACGAGGCTGATTGCCTTCCACAGCTCTAGGCGTTTGTCATTCTTGCCAGACTCGATCTCCGTGAACTCAGCGATGATCGTGTCGGTTGGTTGGATGAAACGGTTCACCATCGACCGCTGGGCATCCAACCCTAATCCTGATCGACCCTGACGCTCGGTCGATACCCGATAATAGACCACATATTCG
>JBILYK010000026.1:0-36840 GCA_044377735.1 Paracoccaceae bacterium
ACCCCAAGCTACCCATACCCGGTCAGGGCAGGAATTATCTAGGTTTATCAACGGGATACTCTGATTTTTACCGTCGTTTGAAACAGTAAATGGCGGAGGGAACGGCTCATGCACCCAACTCTCTCTCACTAAAGACATGTGGCCGCTGGTAGCGCCGAGTGAGAACGCGAACAAAGCCAGCCAAGCCCTTGTGGATCTGTGAATCAGCTGCAGTTCGAACAGCACCGCGCTGGCAGCGGCCAGCGAAGACCCCTGAACGGGCGCGCAATCTGCAAAGCACGGGATCGGTCGCGCCTCCACCAGTCCCAGCCCCTGCAGCAACCACAACACACCTAGCAGAATGGCGAGAATTCCAAACAGCGAAAGCCACTTGTTGCGACGCCTGTGAATCCAAATCCGATTGCAGACTGCCAAGGCTGCGCCCTAGTGCCCGCTCACCGACCGAGATTGTAGAATTCGTCGTTGGGCCGCATGCTGGTGACATTGGCCAGGCGGTTGGACATGCCAAAGAAGGCCGCGATGGCCGAGATGTCCAAAGCGTCTTCTTCGCTGAAACCAGGTTCATTCAGCGTCGCGATGTTGGCGTCCCCCACCTCACAGGCGCGGGCCGCCGACGAAGTCAAGGAGCGGATCACAAGCCCAAGGCCTCTTGTCATGAACAAGGGGCGACTGGTGGGCGTTGGTCAAGTCGCTGCCGTCTTGTCAGCGCGCCTTGTCGGCGGCGAAAACTGACGCCGACTGGCCAGATGAGCGGGCGCCGCTTAGTCCTGTAGTTCCGGTGGCAAGCCGCCATGTTGCACCATGGTTCTTTCCCGGCGCACCTCGTCAGGCTGCGTCAAATGCTCACGCGCGATTCTGTGCCCGTCGTGGACCGCGTGGGCGATCAGGCCGGGCGCGCGGGCATCGCCGATACGGTGCAGCGAGCTGAGGCCCGCCCCCTTGAGATCCGTCCACAAACTGTCCTGCGGTTCGCGCGAGGTGACCGGAACGAACCCTTCGCAAGCGATGCGCCGCGCACGACCCGTATAGACGCAGGCAAGTTCGGCGGAACCGGGGGCAAGGCCGGTGACGATCGTGCCGGTAAGGATGGTCACGCCGCGTTCGATCAGGCGGGCCTGAAGGCGGGACTGTTCGACCGTGTAATTGGACCAGTCCGAGACCCGGCCCGTCGGGGTAACATAGGTGACCTCGGCCCCTTCGCTGGCCAAGAGGTCCGCAAGCCCGGCGGCGATGTGATAACCCTCGTCGTCAAAGATCACGACCGGGCCCTTTGGCCGCTTACCGTTAAGGATGGCCTCTGGCGTCATCGTGCGCGGGTCATAGAAGCTGGCGACCCCGCGCGGATGGTTGCGCCCGCGCCCGTCGCTGCGCCACAGACTGCCGGTCGCCACCAAGACGTGGCGCGCCCCGGTTTCCAGCACCGTTTCGCGATCCATCCGCGAGGCAAGGTAAAGCGCAACATTTGGCATCTGGCTGATCTGATGCACCCGCCAGTCGCGCACCCGCGCCCATTCGGAAAGGCCCGGCAGGCGCGATTCCAGCGTGACCCGTCCGCCGACGCTGTCGCCTGCTTCGGCAAGCAAGACCTGCGCGCCACGCCTGCCAAGGGTCAGCGCCGCCTCCAGCCCCGCCGGGCCCGCGCCCACGACCAGCACTGGTTCAGAGTTGCCGATGATCGCCGGCACCCGTTCGGGGTGCCAGCCGCGGCGCCATTCCTCGCCCATCGCCGGGTTCTGGGTGCAGCGGATCGGCGCGTTTAGCCTGTTGTGGGCAAAGCAGATGTTGCAGCCGATGCATTCGCGGATGTCTTCAAAGCGGCCTTCGCGGATCTTCACGGGAAGGAAGGGGTCGGCGATCGAGGGGCGTGCCGCGCCGATGAAGTCAAGAACCCCCCGCCGTATCTGCGAGAGCATCGTCTCGGGGCTGGTAAATCGGCCGACCGCCACCACGGGCTTGCCGGTCGCGGCCCTCACATGCGCGATGTGTTCTTCAAGCGCCGCTTCCTTCACAAAGCGCGAAGGGCCCATTTCGACCCCGTAATCCGGGATCGTCACGTCGAAGACATCGACAAAGGGCGCCAGATCCGCAAGAAGCCCTGCCCGTTCGTCCTGCCCGCCTCCGTCCTCGTCCGTCACTTCGATCCGGATTGCCAGAGCGCAGCGATCCCCGATCGCCTCGCGTGTGTCCTCGACCAGTTCGCGCACAAGACGCGAACGGGCGGCGAACTCTCCGCCATAGTCATCGCCTCGCATGTTGGTCGAAGGGTCGAGGAACTGGGTCAACAAGTAGGTATGGGCGGCATAGACATAGACCACGTCGAAGTCTGCGGCCTTGGCCCGCAGCGCCGCCGCCCGGTGCCAGCGGCGCAGATTGTCGATATCCTGCCGATCCATGCGCTGGCTCTGCCAGGGCACGCCCCCGGCCAGCATGCTTTCAGGGCCAAGGGGTGCCTCACGGCTGAAGACGTTGCCCGAGCGCCAGCCGCCATGCCACAATTCCACCCCTGCAAGCGCGCCGTGTCGGTGCACCGCTTGGGTCATCGCCGCCATGTTGGCGATGTCGTCCTTGTCCCAAAGGCTGGCATAGGGCGCGGGCGTGTCGTCCGACGATGGGTGAATCGAGCAGTATTCGGTATTGACCACCCCCCAACCGCCTTCGGCCTTCACCCCCCGCATCGCCGCAAGCGTGGCAGGAAGGGCAAAGCCCATGCCGGTACAGTGCGGCACCTGCCAGAACCGGTTCGGCGCGGTGACGGGGCCGATCCGGATCGGCTGGAACAGCACATCAAAACGCGGGTCGCGCGGCATGTCTTGCATCCTCTTTCACGGCCCGGCCGTGGTAAAACAGCGGTGGAGCCAAGCCTGCCTCAGCGGCCCAAGGTATAGAATTCGTCGTTCGGCCGCATGCTGGTGACATTGGCCAGGCGGTTGGACATGCCAAAGAAGGCTGCGATGGCCGAGATGTCCCAGATGTCTTCGTCCGAGAAGCCATGGGTTTTCAGCACTGCGAAATCGGCGTCGCCGACCTCTTGGGCGCGGGCTGAAACCTTCATGGCATAATCCAGCATTGCCATCTGGCGCGGCGTGAGGTCGGCCTTGCGGTAGTTGATGGCGACCTGATCGGCGATCAGCGGGTTCTTGGCGCGAATGCGCAGGATGGCACCGTGCGCCACGACGCAATACTGGCACTGGTTGGCGTTCGAGGTGGCCACGACGATCATCTCGCGCTCGGCCTTGGTGATCGGGCCGGGCTTGTCCATCAGCGCGTCGTGATAGGCAAAGAAGGCGCGGAATTCCTCGGGACGGTGGGCCAGAACGAGGAAGACGTTGGGCACGAAGCCTGATTTTTCCTGCACGGCAAGGATGCGTTCCGCGATGTCGGAGGGCATGTCCTTGATCTCGGGGACGGGAAAGCGGCTGATGGCGGGTGCGGTCATTTGAATCTCCTGGTGGGTCATTTGCCGGGCAGGACGGCGGCATAATCGGTGGGGTCGATGCCGCGTTCGTGCAGGATCTCGGCGGTGTCTTGGGAAAAGGCGGGCGGTTTGCGGCGGTAGGTGGCAGGGGTGCGCGACAGTTTGATCGGGCTACCGGTGCTGCGAAAATCGCCGATATCGACGACCATCTCGCGGTGCAGGGTATGGGGGTCGGTGGCGGCCTGATGAATGTTGCGCACCTCGCCACAGGGCACGCCGGCCTCGATCAGTTCCTTGGCGAGGGTGGCGCAGGCAAGGACGGCAAGGGCGGCTTCCAGTTCCACCTTCAGCGCATCGCGGTTTTGATTGCGGGTTCCGTTGGTGGCAAAGCGCGGGTCCTGGGGCAGGTCTTCGCGCCCGATCAGGCGGCAGAGCGTTTCAAACTGACGGTTGTTGCCGACGGCAAGAAAGATCGGGTCGGTTGCCGTTGCAAAGGTGTCATAGGGGCAGATGTTGGGATGGGCATTGCCCGAGGGGCCGGGCACCTTGCCCGACAGGTAGTAATTCGGCAGATGCGGGTGCAAGAGCGAAAAGCCCACATCATAAAGCGCGGCCTCGACAAACTGGCCCTTGCCGCTGCGGGTGCGCTCGTTCAGCGCCATCAGGATGCCGATGACCGCGTTCAGCCCGGTCACCATATCGACGACCGGCAGGCCCACGCGCAAGGGCTCGCCCCCGGATTCGCCGTTGACGCTCATGATGCCGCTGACCGCCTGAATGGCGGCATCATAACCCGGCAGGCCGCCATACGGCCCGGTGCTGCCAAAGCCCGAGACGCGGGCATGGATCAGCCGGGGAAAGCGGTCCAGCAGTGCCTCACTGGACAGGCCCCAGCGTTCCAGCGTGCCGGACTTGAAATTCTCGATAAAGACATCCGCGTTTTCCAGAAGGCGCAGCAAAAGGTCCAGCCCGGCAGGCTGCGACATGTCCAGCGCAATGCCGCGTTTGTTGCGGTTCAGGCCCAGGAAATAGCTGGCCGTCCCGTCCAGAAAAGGCGGACCCCAACCGCGGGTTTCATCGCCTTGCGGCGGCTCGACCTTGATCACATCGGCACCATGGTCGGCCAGGATCTGCCCGGCATAGGGGCCGCCCAGAACGCGGCTGGCGTCGATGACCTTCAGCGTTGACAGGGCACCGGGAGAAAGGGTGTGGGTCATGCGTCCTCGCTTGTGTCGCGTTGCAATTGTGCGGCGAAATCGGGATAGGTTTCCGCCAACTCGTCCAGAACCCGGCCACGCAGCAAGGCCAGGGTCGCCGCATCCGGGCCGGGGGTGGCAGGCGGGGCCAGATCATGGGCAAAGGTGAAACCCGTCGCCTGAACAATCTCGGTCAGGTCATGGCCGGGATGGAGGCTGCGCAGGCGGAACCCCGGACGGCTGGCGTCGAAATCAAAAAGACCAAGGCCCGTCAGCAGGGCATAGGGGCCGCCCGTGCGATGGACGCCTTCCGGGCTGGTGCCGGGGGCGGAGATGAAATCCACCTTGTCCACGAAGATGCGCGGAGTGTGATCCTCGCGGAACAGGATGGCTCGGGGCACGGTGAAATAAAGATAGGCCGCACCGAAGCTGCCCGGCCAGCGCACGGCTGTGCAGGGATAGTCCCCCACCCCCACAAGGTTCACATTGCCCTCCCCATCAATTTGCCCGCCGCTGAGAAAGAAAGCATCAATGCGCCCCTGTCCGGCACAGTCGAAAAGTTCGACCGAACCGTTGGTGAAGAAATTGTGCCGCACCGACCCCAGGATCGAGATGCGGACGGGCGCGGAATCGGCGGCCTGGTTCATGGCGCGGCGCAGCATCGCGCCCGCCGCCGGAATGGGCGACGAGGCCCCGACCGCGACATGGCGCACCCCCTGCAGTAGCTGGGCAATGGTGAAGATCAGGGTTTCGCGTGGGGTGGCAAGCGTCATGGCGCGGCCCCTTCTGCAAGGTAGGCGGCAAAACCATCGGCGGTGCGCGCCGCCGCCGCATAACGCTGCAGTTCGGTCGTGTCGGCGGCATATTCGCCCCAGAGGCCATAGGGCCAGGCCCCCTTGGGGGCGATGCTCACGGCATCAACATAAAGCGCGGGCAGGGTTCCGGCGGCGAGTGTCTCGGTCTCGAACAGGTTGCCCTCGATCACCCGTTCCACCGTGACGATGGTGCGGCGGGCGGCATAGGCCATCGTCGCCAGCTCGCGCCGCCGCCCGATCCAGACATTGCCCTCGGCATCGGCCATGGCGGCGTGGAAGATTGCCCAGTCGGGTTGGATCGCCGGGATCAGCACCACCGGGTCGCCCCCACTGGCGAAAGGATTGTCGATCACCCGCCAGTCGGGCCGGTGGCGCAGCACATCAGTGCCGACCAACCCGCGCAAGGGGGTGAAAGGAGAGCCTTTCTGAGCGGCCAGAAGGCCTGCGTGGATGGCGGGGCAGGTCGCGTCCTTGATTATGATGGTCCCCTCACGCACCGCACGGTTGAAACAGGGCGCGCCTCCGGCCTCGCCAAGGGTCATGGCGCTGGTTTCAATGGACCGCACCAGCCCCGCGCCGATCAGCATATCGGGCTGAAGACCGCCGGTGGGCACGCAAACAAGATCCAGATTGCCCGTGTCCTGCGCAATCAGCGCCCGTGTCATGGCCATGGACACGCCAGCGTAATCGACCGGCAGGGCGATCAGCGCACCCGGTGCGATCAGCTTCGCCAGGCTTTGGATGTCGCTTGTGGCGGGCACATCAATTCCTTTCCGGCCGGATCAATGGGCGTGGCGGCAGGTGAACAGCGGCCGCGCCCTGTCGGCGATCTTGCGGACGTCGTGTTTCACCCGTTCCTCGTCAATGGTCCGCACCTCGCGGTCCTCCATCACCAACTGACCGTGGATCATCGTGTGGCGTACATCGGCAGGCGATGCGGCATAGACCAGATGCGAATAGATGTCATAGCAGGGCGTCATGCTGGCCGAGGTGAAGTCGATCACGGCAAGGTCGGCAAGCTTGCCCACCTCTAGCGATCCGATCCTGTCGGACAGGCCGAAAGCGCGGGCGCCGTTCACTGTCATCATGGCAAAGACCTCGTGTGCAGGCAGCACAAATGGGTCACCTGTAACTCCCTTTTGCACGAGCGCCGCAATCTGGGCCTCGTGGAAGAAGTTCAGGTCGTTGTTGCTGGCCGGACCATCGGTGCCGATGGCTACGTTGACCCCGGCGCGGATCATCTCGACCAGACGGCTGATGCCCGATGACAGTTTGAGGTTCGATGTCGGACAATGCGACACCGAGGTGCCGGTTTCGGCCAGCCGGGCGATTTCGGCGTCGTTCAGATGGACGCAATGCGCCAGCAGGGTCTTGGGGCCCAAAAGGCCGAAATCGTCCAGAACCTCCACCGGGGTCTTGCCGTACAGCTTGCGGACTTGCTCCATCTCGCCCCTGGATTCAGCCGCATGGGTGATGAAGCCGATGCCGTAATCCTGGGAAATTCGAAGTACGTCTTCCAGCATTGCCCTGTCACTGATGTAGACCGAATGGGCCTGGACGCACAGATGAACCAGCGGCTGGTTGGCATGGCGTCGCAGGTAGTCTTGCGCCTCTTGCAGGTCGAACTGGCGGCGATCCTCGAAACCGGGGATCGCGGCAAAGACCGGGCCGTTGACGGTGCGGAACCCGGCCTGAACTACGGCCTCGACCGAGCCTTCGAACTGCCAGTACATATCGGTGGCGCAAGTTGTGCCCGAGCGGATCATCTCGATCATCGCCAGATCGGCCCCGGCAATCACCGTGTCAGGGGCCACGATCTCGGCTTCGACTTTCCAGATCTTTTCAAGCCAGCCTTCCAGATTGTCGTCATCGGCAAATCCCCGGAAAAGGGTCATTGCCCAATGACCATGGGTGTTCACCAGCCCCGGGGTGATCACCATGCCAGCAAGGTTCATGGTCTTTTTTGCCGCAAAGGCCGGCATCTCGGCCGCAGGTCCAAGCCAGTGAATATTCTCGCCCCTGACTGCCAATGCGCCGCTCTCGATGATGCGACGGTCGGCATCCATCGTAACGATGGTTGCACCGACCAGCAGGAAGTCCACGTCGACAGGCGTCATGTGAAAGGCTTTCAATGTTGTGGGAAAATGGGGTTCGGCACCAATCGTCGGGGTGCCGAACCCAGTCTTGTAGCGTCTGGGTTATTCTGAGTCTTCCACGAACTGCTCGCGGCCCGAGAGCATGATGCCCGCAATAACCAGCATCGCGAGGAAGGGGATCATGGCAATGAACAGCGTCCAGTTGCCCTGCACGCCATCGAACCCATAGATCGCCTGATCGGCAACGCCCAGTGCGATCATCAGGCCCACGATTAGCCCGCCAATCGCGCCCACGATCATCAGAAGCGACCCCATGGACTTTGCAAAGCCCGGGGCGACATCTTCCACGTTCATCACATCGGTCCATAGAAGGCCCCAGCGCTTGACACGCGGATAGAGCAGCGAAAGCAGGATCGGACCGACAACACAGGCCGCGGCGAAGTTGTTGATGGTGATGGTGATCGACAGGAAGGCAAAGGGCACCATTCCGATCGAATCGGCATACCAGGCGATGATGATCGCGCAGGCCGCCGACCCGGTCAGAGCGACGATTTCAAAGGCGATCAGCTTGCTCAGCGTATTGGTCCGCTGCGACATGTCCCCCTTCGGCACCAGTCCGAAGGTGGCCCCCCACATTTTGTAGGGCACAAAGGCCAAGAAGAAGTTGCCGATCGCGCCCAGGATCGACCCCTGGTCCAGCGTGCCGCCGAAGATGTCACCGACCGTGTTGCCGATGGCAGCGCCCCAGGCCCCGGCGGGGCCGAACAAGAGGCCAAAGACCGGCGGGAAGACGTTCGCGGGGCGCACCTCGGTGACCCCCGGTACGATCGGAATGCCGCCCTTGAACACGATTAGGAACGCGCCGTAGATCGCCGCTGTCAATGCCACCAGGATGATCATCCGGGTGTCCTTCCACATGGTGAATATCTCTCTCATTTCCCTCTCCCTTGGTTGTTTTTGTGCCCGAGTATCGTTTCCCGCCCGCCTCAGGCCTTTGCGGGGTGCATGACCATCACCGCGTCCGCGCAGCGACAGTCAGGTTCCGGCATCTCGCGCAGCACATCGACCATTAGCCGGGCGAGGTTCTGCCGCGTCTCGATCATGTCGTCCTCGTGCAGTTCCAGCACGTCCATGATGCCTGAACACCAGTTGACCGAATAGGCGACGGCGGCGAAATGCATGCCTAGTTCGCGCGCCAGAACAATTTCCGGAACGCCCGTCATGCCGACGACATCACCGCCCAAACGGTCGTACATGCGGATCTCGGCCGGGGTCTCGAACCGTGGGCCGTTGGTGGCCACATAAACGGCGTCCGGCTTGATCGCCAGACCGCGGGCATGGGCCAGTTCCAGGATCTTGCGCCCCATGGCCGGGCAATAGGGCGCGTCCATCGCAGTATGGGCCAGACCGCTGTCACCGCCCTCAAAGAAGGTCAGCGGCCGGCCCGAGGTGAAGTTCATGAAATCGGTCAGAAGCGCCATTTCGGTCGGCCGCACCCGACGGTTGGCCGAGCCAACGGCATAGGTTGCGGCCACACGTTTCACGCCCAGCATCTGAAGCGCCTTGATATTGGCGCGGTAGTTGATGTTGTGCGGCGGGGTGCTGTGGTCCAGCCCGTGGCGGGCCAGAAAGACCAGTTCAAACCCGTCCACTGTGCCGATGTTGACCTTGGCTTGACCATAGGGCGTGTCGATGATCCGTTCCTGAAAACTCATGCCGGGAATGTCGTAGATCCCGGTTCCGGCGATGATGGCGCTATGCATGTTTTCCCCTTCCGGATTTTCAGAACCGTGTCAGTCCGGGTATCTGGCCAATGCCCTGAAGGCGCAGCACGATCGACCCCGCGACGAACACAAGGGCAAAGCCCAGAACCAGATAATCGGCCCGTTTGAACTGCATCTGCAGGTAGTAGCTGCGCTTGTCCCGCGCGCCGAAACCCTTGGATTCCAGCGCCATGGCAAAAGTGTTGGTATTGCGGATGGTCGAGATGAAGACCGGCACCAGAAGCGGCAGGAACCGGCGCAACCGCTCCAGCGGGTTCTTCACGTGCAGATCCAAGCCCCGGCTGCGCTGCGCCTGACTGATGGTGATGATACTGGACCCGATGGTCGGCAACAGCCGCAACGCCGTCGACAGCGCAAATCCCACCCGGTAGGGCAGGCCGATCTTGATCAGACCCAGCACCAGTTCTTCGTTGCGGGTGGTGCTGATCAGGACCATGCCGCTGCTGATCACCAGCACGATCAGCAAGGTGCGGTTGACGGCGAACAGAAAGGATTCCACCTCGAATTTCCACCAAAGGGGCGTCACGCCGCTGGAAAAGAAATTCCACAGGATCATGCTGGACAGCGACATCATGATCAGGATGAAACGAATGCGGCGCAGGTTGCGAAACGCGCCTGCGATGTAAAGTTGCAATAGCGACAGGCAGGTGATCGGGATCAGCCACACCGGATGTTCAAACATCAGGATGGCCACGACGGTCAGAAAGGCCAGCGCCATCTTGGTGCGGGCATCCAGCCGGTGCATGAAGGAATTGTTGTCGATATAGAAGTCGCCGCTCATGCCTCCATCCCCCTGACGATGCAGCCTGCCATTTCTTCGGGGGTCAGGAAGGTGTGGCCCAGCCGGTTCGAGAAATCGACGAAATGCGGTGGGCGCAGAAAGGCGTCATGCAGCCGGTCGCCATGCGAGAACACCTCGCGCGGGGTGCCTTGCAGGATCACCCTGCCCTCTTTCATCACGATGACGCTGCGGGCATATTCGGCCACAACCCACATATGATGGGTGACAAAGATGATCGTGCTGCCTGCATTGTTCAGCCGCTGCACAAGGTCCATCATCCCGCGCTGTTCGCTGTAATCCAGCCCCGTGGTCGGCTCGTCCAGGATCAGCACATCCGGCTTTGACGCCAGAACCGAGGCCACCGCCACCCGCTGCCGCCCGCTTTTGGTCAGCGAGAACGGGTCTTCCTTTTCCATGCCCGTCAGCCCGACCGAGGCCAGTGCCTCGGCGACCCGGGCCTTGATCTCGTCCTCGGGCAGCTTGCGCAGGCGCGAGGAAAAGGCGACCTCGTCAAAAACCGTTTCGGAAAAGATCTGATGGTCGGGGTTCTGAAAGACATAGCCGATCTTCTGGCCGATCTTGAAGATGCCCTGATCGCGTGTGGGCTTGCCATCGACCAGCACTTCGCCGCCGGTCGGCATCAGCAACCCGTTGAAATGCTTGGCCAGCGTGGTCTTGCCGCTGCCGTTCTGGCCCAGAATGGCCAGAACGTCGCCGCGCCGCACCTCGCAAGTGACATTGTCCAGCGCCTTCAGACCGGTGTCGTAGGTGTGGTCAAGGCCGTCACAGCGGATCAGCACCTCGCCCAGGCCGGCGCGGGCGGCGGCTTCGTTTTCCGCCAGCTTCTGGTAGGCCGGTGCCGAGACTTTCCAGCCCAGTTCGTTGAACCGGGCCACCCCTTCGTCAACCGTGATCGGCAGATCGGTTTCACCCATCCGTTTGAAGAAAGACGGGATGCCGAGCGGTGCCACGCCGACGCTGCGCATCAGATCGACGTCGCGCAAAACCTCGCGCGTTGGGCCAAGCCGGATCAGCCGACCGTCCTGCATCAGGGCGATCTTGTCGGCGTACAGCGCCTCTTCCGTTTCGTGTTCGATCATCATCAGGGTCGTGTCGTGATGTTCGCACAGCCGCCGGGTGATCTCGAAAACGCCCATCTTGCTGATCGGATCAAGGTCGGTGGTGGGTTCGTCCATCACCACGACGCGCGGTTTCATCGCCAGGACCGAAGCGATGGCCAGCTTCTGCTTTTGCCCCCCCGACAGGGTTGATGGCGCGCGCCCCTTCAGATGAGCGATGCCGACATAGTTGATCACCTCTTCCATCCGGGCATGCATTTCGTCGCGATCCACGCCGAAGTTTTCCATGCCGAAGGTCACCTCCAGCTCGAGGTTGGTCGAGAACAGCTGCGCTTCGAAATCCTGAAACACGATGCCGACCGTCTCGGAATTGCGCGCCACCGTGGTTTCAGTGGTCTTCTGGCCGAAGATTCGCACCTCGCCCGTGATCTTGCCCTTGAAAAAATTGGGGATCAGCCCGTTCATTGCGGCGGCCAGTGTGCTTTTTCCGGCACCGCTTGGCCCCATGACCACCAGAAACTCGCCACGGTCCAGCGACAGGGAAATGCTTTTCAGCGCCTCGGTCTTTTCTCCGCGATAGCGGTAAGTCAGGTCGGTGATCTGAACGGCTGGTTCCATGGTCACAACTCTTGCTTGCGGGGCGGCGGAAATGGCATCAGACATCGCGCAGGCCCTCCTGTCGAACGATGTCTTCAAGCTGGTCAAAGGCCCGGGTGACAATCGCGAACATCTCGTCGGTCTGGTCAGCGGTGATAATCAACGGCGGGCTCAGCACCAGCGCATCGCCCACGGCGCGCCCGATCAGGCCCATGTCCTGACAGATGGCGGCCACCCGCTTGCCGATGCCGTGCTTGGGGTTGAACGGCCGCCGCGTCGCCTTGTCCGCCACCAGTTCCAGCGCCCCTATCAGGCCAATGCCCCTTGCCTCACCCACCAGCGGGTGATCCGCCAAAACCTTCTGATGCGCCTGAAACACCTCGCCTACGCGGGCGGCGTGGGCGACGATGCCGTCTCTTTCGTAGATCTCGATGGTCTTCAACGCAAGCGCGCAGCCGACGGGATGAGCGGTATGGGTAAAGCCATGACCGAAGGAACCAAGCTTGCGGCTTTCCTCCAGCATGGCCTGATAAAGCTCCTCTTCGATGCTGACCGCGCTCAACGGAAAGACACCCGAGGTGATGGCCTTGGCCATCGACACGCTTTGCGCCTGAATGCCAAAGGTTTCGCAGCCGAACATCTTGCCGGTCCGCCCGAAACCGCAGATCACCTCATCGACGATGAACCGGATGTCGTAGCGCTTCAGCACTTCGGCCACTTTGGCGAAATAGGTCTCGGGCGGCATGATCACCCCGCCTGCGCCCATGATCGGCTCGGCGATGAACCCTGCCACCGTGTCGGGGCCTTCGCGCAGGATCATTGCCTCCAGATCATCGGCCATGCGGGTGGCGAAATCCGCCTCGCTCTCGCCAACCTCGGCATAGGCATAGTGATGCGGGCAAGAAGTGTGCAGGATGCCTGCGATGGGCAGGTCGAAATCGGTCTGGATCCCGGACAGGCCCGTCAGCGAACCCGAAGCGATGGTGACACCGTGATAGCCCTTCTTGCGCGAGATGATCTTTTTCTTCTGCGGCCGGCCCAGCGCGTTGTTCATGTACCAGGTCAGCTTGATCTGCATGTCATTCGCCTCGGACCCCGAACAGGCGTAAAGGATCTTGGAGGTAGGAACCGGCGAGATCGCCTTCAGCTTCTCGGACAGCTCGATCGCCCCGTCATGGGACTTGCCGGAAAACAGATGTGCAAAGGACAACTTGCGCAACGCTGCGGCGCCCGCCTCGGCCAGTTCCTCGTTGCCATAGCCAAGCGACGCACACCAAAGCCCCGCGACCCCCTCGATATAGGGTTTGCCCCGGTCGTCATATACATGGATGCCCCGCGCGTCGGTAAATATCTGCGGGCCGGTTTCGCGGTGTTTGACCAGGTTGGTATAGGGATGCAGGACAGTCTCGACGTCGCGCATGGCCATGTTCGACAAGAGCGTCATCGCGGCACCTCCGGGGAATGGGTCAGGACGGGGCGGTCATACAGCATAGTGCTGCTCCATCTGGTCGGCCGGAAAGATGCCCCGCGTTGTGGCAATGGCCGTCACCAGATGCGGCGGCGTGATATCAAAGGCAGGATACCAGCCATGTGCCAGGGGGCTGGCGGTGCGCCGGCCCAGACAGTGCAGGGTTTCGTTCGGGTCGCGGTCCTCCATCGGCACGTCTTGCGGTCCGGGTGCCTTGCGGTCCGGGTCCTGCACCGTGGCGATATAGGGAAGGCCATAGGCATTGGCGGCCAGCGCCAGCTGCAAGGTGCCCACCTTGTTGACGACATGGCCCGACATGGTCACCCGGTCGGCCGCGGTGATCAGGCGCGACACACGGCCCCGGTCCATTGCCCAGGCGCCCATGTTGTCGGTGATGACGGTGACGTCGATCCCCATTTCGGCGATGCTGTGCGCGGTCAGGCGACTGCCTTGCAGATAAGGCCGGGTTTCGGTGCAGATCACCTTGATCCGCTTGCCCGCGCGCAGGGCCGCCGCCAGAGGTTCGATGATCGCGGATTCGCCCCAGCAATGGGTCAGCACCGTGTCGCCGTCGTGGATCTGCGTGGCCGCGTATTCTCCCACCTGCCGCGACTGGGCGCGGCTGCTTTCCCAAAGACGATGCATGGCCGTTTCCATGCCGGCAGCAAAGGCATCTTCGGCAATCCGCGCCTCGGCTTCTGCCAACATGGCGCCGACAGCATTTGCGATAAGGTTGTTGGTGTGGCGGGTGGCAATCAGCCGCTTGGCCGAGGCCTGCATCATCTCGCGCCGCGCCACTTGGACCAGCCCTTGCGCCATGCGCGCGGCCAGAACCATGCCTGCGCTGGCGGCATAGAAGGGGCCGCCGCTTTGGGTGACCATCGCCTCGATTGCGCAAGCTACATCCTCGACGGTCCGGCAATCGACAAAGCGCATTTCGAAAGGAAAAATGCGGCGATCAAGGATCCGCACGCGATCGGACTCCAAGAGGACACTTTGGCGCAAGAGGGTCGGCATTTCAAACGGCGTGCCGTTCACTTTGTGTCTCCTCAAGAGCACCCGGGCCACTGACTTCAGCGCAGAGGGTGACATTGACCACGTAATCGCTGCCCTTTCGGATCGCATCTGCCGCAAGTGTTGCATGAGCGAAGCGTTGCTGATACTGCTTAATAAATGACATGTCGTTGCCATTTTGGCATCGGATAGGAGGCCCCGCTTGGACCGCATGAAGGTCGAACTGTCGCCCACGCGCGTTGCCCAAGCGATTTATTCACGCTCACTGATCTATTTCGCCGCCGTCGCGGAAACCGGATCGATCCGGGAAGCCTCGCGGCACCTTAATGTTGCCGCCTCGGCCGTCAGCCGGCAGATCGCCCAACTGCAGGATCGGCTTGGCGTAAAACTGTTCGACAATCTGGGTCATTCGTTGCGACTGGCCCCGGCGGGCGAGGAGTTGCTGCAATATTATCGGTCGATCGTGGGCGAGCTTGGCACAACGGTGGATCAGATCAGCGCCCTGCACGGGCATCGCACTGGCACGGTCCGCATTGCTACCGTCGACAGCTTTGCCACCGGCCTTCTGGCCCGGCTGATCAGCGAATATTCTGCGCTTTACCCTTCCGTCCATTTCGCCATTTCGATACTGTCCATGTCCGATCTGGCCGAGCAGGTTCTGGACGGGTCCGCCGACATCGGATTCACCTTCAACTTGCAGCCCCGCGACGCCTTTGGCGTCCTGTTCCAGGCCGATTGCCCAACCGGGGTCGTCATTGCCGAAAGCCATCCGCTGGCTGCAAAATCGGTGGTGACCTACGAAGACTGCATCACTTTTCCTATCGGCCTTTTGCGGCCCGGCACGCCGATCCGCGCGGCGCTGGAACAGGCAGCCCTGCGTGCCGGGTTGCCCTGGCCAAAGTATGTCGAGGCGACGTCGATGCGGTTTCTGGAGGATCTGGCCCGTCTGGGGCGGATCGTCACCTTCCAGCCGCGCTATCCGTTCATGCCAAGCCGCCACAGCGGACAGCTTGTTTTCCGCCCCATTGTGGATGCTCCGCGCGACAGTGATACGTTTGTCATGGTCGTTGACCGCCGACTGAACTTGCAGCCCGCACCGGCCGAATTCGCCCGCTTTGCCGCCCGCTTCCTGGCTGAACTGCCCGAGGTCGCCGACTGACCGGCCGCGTCAGGCCCGTTCCGGCGCAGCCCGTTGCTGGCCATAGGTGCGGAACCGGACCAGAACCTCGGCAATCTGATCCTCTCGCAGCACCGGAGGTTCGCCAGCGGCCAGGCATTTCAGGTAAAGCTCGGCCAGTTCCTCGACCGTCTCGGCCAGTTTAAGGGCACCCGCAAGGCTAGTATTGGCAGCAATTGCCCCGTGATGTGCCAGAAGGCAGGCCTTCCGCCCCACCAGCGCCGCAACCGCCAGATCTGCCAGCGCCTGGGTGCCAAAAGTCGCATAGGGCGCGCAGCGAATGTTTTCGCCCCCGGCGGCAGCGATAAGATAGTGGATCGGGGGAATGTCACGGCCCAGAATGGCGACCGCTGTGGCGTTCAGGGAATGGGTATGGACCACTGCGTTCAAATCGCTTCGCGTTCGCAGGATATCGGCGTGGAACCGCCATTCGCTGGACGGCAGGATCGGCTCATCGAAACTGCCGTCCCAGCGCATCCTGACAACCTGATCGGGGTGAAGATCCTCATAAGGTATCCCGGTAGGAGAGATCAGGAACCCATCGCCAGATCTTACACTGACATTGCCCGAGGTGCCCTTGGACAATCCCTTGGCCTGCATTTCGCGGCAGGTCTGCACCAGATCGCGCCGCAGGTTTGCTTCCTTGTCGGTCATGTTTCCTCCGCCAGTCCGCACCAGATCAGTCGCGCGCCGCAACAAAGACCGCCAGTATCTTCAGGATGCGGCCAAGGGCTTCCTCCCGCGTGGCGGCCAGTTCGGCCCGGGCGATTTCCAGCTTGCTGTCACCCAGACCCGCCGCATGGTTCACGATCGGGCAGATCGCGGCGTAGCCAAGCGCCAGTTCGCGCGCCAGCGCTGCCTCGGGCATACCGGTCTGTCCCACCAGATCGCAGCCGTCCCGCGCGAGCCGCCGCACTTCGGCTGCAGTTTCCAGCCTGGGGCCGTTGCAGCAGCCATAGCAGCCGTCATCCGCAACACTTTGCCCCGCTGACTTTGCGGCCGCCAGAAGCCGCTGTCGCAGGGTCTCGGTAAAGGGCTGGGTGAAATCGGCATGGCGGACGGGCTGGCCATCGCTGCCATCGTGATAGGTATCGGCGCGCCCATGGGTATAGTCGATGATCTGATCCGGCACGACCAGCACGCCCGGCCCGAAATCGGCCCTGAGCCCGCCACAGGTCGCAATCGAGATCACCTGACTGACGCCCAGTTCCCGCAATGCCCACAGATTGGCGCGGTAGTTGATCTTGTGAGGCGCCAACGCGTGTGGAGCGCCATGGCGGGGCAAAAAGGCGACCTCGCGTCCCGCAAGTTCACCGATGGTGACCGGGCCTGAGGGCGGGCCATAGGGCGTTTCCATAGTCACGCTGCGCAGCCCGGTCAGGCCCGGCAGGCTGGTGATATGGGTTCCCCCGATGATGGCGTCCATTCCGGCTCTCCTGATCCTTGTCCCTGCACCCTAGCCCCGCACGGGCGTTGCCGAAAGCGCTGATAATGGGACATCTCGTTGCCGCAGCGGCAACGAAAGGGTCAGCTTTCGGCAAGGGCCAGAATGGCATCCGCGGCCACCTCGCCCGAGGCGACGGCCCCCTCGAACCAGCCGGAACCCGTGGCGGCAATATCGCTGCCGGCGAAATGCAGGTGCCCATGTTGCGCCCATTCGGGGGCGGCAAAGAGCGCGCTTTGGCCCAGTCCATGCGACACCCAGGTGCCCGCCGACCAGGGGTCGCGGACCCAGTCGTGCCAGTCATGGTCCAAAAGCGTGGCTTCGGGGAAGAACTGCCGCAACGCCCGGTCGATCGCCGCACCCGATGTATCCGCGACCTCATCCGCCAAACCAAATCCGATAACTGCCGTCGTGCCGTCCGATAGAGCGCGTTCAGACAACATCAACCGCAAACCCCCAGCCTCGCCGGTAACCAATACGCCCGGCTGCACCCCCCGGACCCGCATCAACACCTTTACCGCGCGGCCCTGATGCCCTTCCTTGGCCAATTGCGTCTGGCTAGGACGCAGGGGCGGATCAAAGCGGATCGTGTCCAATGCGTTAACCGGCACTGCGACAACCAATTGCCCGGCGCGCAATTCCTGACCGCTGGACAAACGCAAGGCGGCATGGTCGCCGCGATCCGCCACCGCCACCACCGCATCGCCCAAGATCACCTTTGCCCCACTGGCAGCAATCATGCGGGCGGTCAGCGTGCCGACGCCGCCCTCGATCGTGTGGGTCAGTTCTTCCAGCGTGGCCTCCATCGTGCCGCCGCAATAGGACGCGCATTGCAGCGCATCCAGAACATTGACCTTGGTGATGTCGGCAGATCCGCTCAGCGTCCACCAGGCGATGAATTCGCGACGGACCGTTTCAGGCAGGCCTCGCGCCTGCATGTAATCGGCAAAGGACATTCCTGCCCAGGGGTTACCCCCTTCCCAGCGTCCGGCCCCGCCCTGCATGGCCATGGAATCCGCTTGCACAACGGCAAGTCCTTGCAGATGGACCTCAAGCCTGTCTGCCGCGACAGGCGCATCGGTTCGCAGGACCGCGCCGTCATGCCAGCGCCGTTCGGTCACAGACAGCCTTGGCCGCAGGCCCATGCCGAAACGGTTGGTCAGGGCCTTCATCCGAAGGTGCCATTCGCAAATCCAGCCGCCGCCGAATTCCCAAAGATCAGGCAGATCGCCGAAGGCCCGCGAATAGGTGCGCCCGCCCAGGCGGCCACGTGCCTCGACCAAGGTAACGCTTTGCCCGGCATCCGCCAAGCGCAGCGCCGCCGCTGCCCCCGCAAGGCCCGCCCCGATGACCACCACCTTTTGCATGTTCCCTCCGCTCGCCAAACGGCGGGCCGTCTTGCTTTCAGCCAACATAGGTTTGCCCATCCGTTGCCGACATCGCTATTTTCATCACATTACGTTGCCTAAATCAGAACAACTTACCCCGATATGCGAAATTTCGGGGTGTTTCAGGGGGAAACTGGCGCAACAGGCCGCAAACGCCACAATGGCCTCGGCCGGCCTGTCGCGAGCAAAACTTGACAGGCAAAAGCAGCCGAACAACAAAGGGACGTGCCCGCAATCTGGCCATTGCCAACCAGCTCCGCGACCGAGGATGCGGTCGCGCGCCGGACGATTGTTCCATCAAAGCCGCAGCCTGTGAGGGATCATGAAAATCGGGGATGTTAGCTACTGGTTTGCCGATGTCGGCCTGCCACATTCGCGCCGTCCGGCCCTGACCGGCGACACGACGGCCGATGTGGCCATCATCGGTGCCGGATACACGGGCCTTTGGACCGCCTACTACCTGCGCAAGGCCGATCCTTCGCTGCGGGTTGTGGTGCTGGAAAAGGAATTCGCCGGTTTCGGCGCGTCGGGTCGCAATGGCGGCTGGCTAACGGGCGGCTTTGCCTGGCACCATGACCGCTATGCTCAGGATCGGGGGCGCGACGCAGTAATGGGCATGGTCCGGGCGCTGAACGGCACCGTTGAAGAGGTGATCCGCGTTTGCCGAGACGAAGGGATCGACGCCGACATCCTGCCGAATGACGAACTGGTCGTCGCCACCACCCGCGCTCAGCTTGACCGGCTAAGGGGCGAAATTGCCCATCGGCGGGCCTGGGGCGAAGAGGACCGGGTCTTTGAAGTTTCGGCCGATGAAGCCCGCGCCCGGGTCAACATCCCCGGAATTCGGGGCGGCATGGTCGTCAAAGGCGTAGCCCGGGTGCAGCCCGCCAAACTGGTGCGCGGTCTGGCCGATGCCGCCGAGCGTGCCGGGGCGGTGATCCACGAGGGAACGGCGGTCCTGAGCTATGAAAGCGGGCGGGTGGTCACGCAACACGGTGTCGTGCGCGCGCCCATCATCCTGCGCGCGACCGAGGGCTTTACCGCCGGCCTTCCCGGCCACAAGCGGGAATGGTTGCCGCTGAACACGGCTCAGATCGTGACGAAACCCTTGCCGCAATCGGTCTGGGACCAGATTGGCTGGGCCGGGCACGAACTGTTCGCGGACTGTGCGAATTCCTATGTCTATTGCCAGCGCACCCGCGATGGGCGCATTGCACTTGGCGGGCGCGGTATTCCGTATCGCTATGGCTCGGTGTTCGAGGATCACAACGGCACCCCCACCCCCGAAACGATCGACCGACTGACCGCCCTTTTGCAGCGCCATTTCCCTGCCGCTGCGGCGCAGGGTGTCGACCATGCCTGGTGCGGCATCATCGCGGTTCCGCGTGACTGGTGCGCCACCGTCGGTCTGGACCGCAAGACCGGACTTGGCTGGGCGGGCGGCTATGTCGGGGTCGGCGTTTCGACCGCCAATCTGGCAGGCCGGACTTTGACCGACCTTGCACTTGGTCGTGACAGCGACCTGACGGGTCTTTCATGGGTCAATCGGCGCCCCCGCAACTGGGAATCCGAACCCCTGCGCTGGTTGGGCGTCCATACCATGTACAGTTTGCTGCGCATTGCCGACAACAGGGAGACCCGGCTTGGAATCCCCCCTTCCCGGTTCGCAAGACTGGGTAAATGGATTACCGGCAAGTAGAGTGATGACAGACAGAGGCAAACCAGCCACGGTCTTCAAGCAATGCTATTCAGTCAGGCGGCGAGAAAGCCGCATTCGCCGAAACGGCCGCTCTAAGTGCAGCACCGTCTTTCTCCGCCCTCCTAAGACACTCTGCCCCCTTTGGCCCCCTGCTTCACCCCACGCACTTTTGCCTCCACAGGGGCCATTTCGAACGGCGGGCGATAGCATCCCACTCGGTCTGTGCCACCAGCGCGCTGATCCCGACGGTTAGGTTTTTCGACTCTGGCATGCCCATCGCCCCGAACCTCACCTCGTTTTCCTTGAGCGCCAACTGGAGCGCCGCGTTTCGGCTAAGCCGGTCCAACTTGGCGATCATCAACTTCTTACCTGTGACCTCCGCCTGATGCAGCGCGCTGCGGAGTTTTATCCGGTATGCCTTGCACCCGTTCTCGACCTCTGTGAACCGCGCCGGGGCCTCCGAGCCCAAAGAGGCGCCGAAGTTCTCGATCACTTTGCGTTGTCCCTCCAGCCTGGGCCCGCCGGCCCCCTGCCGGACCGTCGAGACTCGCTCGCAGGTTAGCGGTCGCTGCAATCCCGCCATTCCTTCCAACATTGAACAACTGCCTGACGTTGGTTTGGCAGTTCTGTTTATCCAGTCGACTTGAAACCAGAGGCACGACGTGGCCTTGCTCGTTCGAAGCGGACTTCGACGCGGCATGCAGCGAACGACAGCTTTCCGCCGAGGCCGTGTGGAAACTCGGCGGCCCCAACCGTCTGGGCCGCAAGTTCAGCCAGTTTGTAGATTTTGGCTCAGATTGGTCACGTGTTTCGTTTTGGGCGCCTCCGGGGGCCGGCGAAAAGCCTCGGCTCACGCCGAACTGTCGATTGCTGGCAGTTTTGTCCCGGATCACCCCGGGATTGTCGCAATCAACCTCCTGATGCCGACCAGTGCGATCATTCGCTTGATGTTGTAGGCCAGCACATTCAGCGACATTTCCGTGCGGACCCCAAGAAGCCGTTGGGTCAGGAAATGGCAGGGTCCCGTCCAGGACTTAATCGTACCAAACGGGTGTTCGACTGTAGAGCGGCGGACGCTCATTGGGGCGGCCGGGCTGCGGCGGCGGGCAAGGATCTCTCCGGCTTCGACTTCGCCGCCAGCGAGATCAACGAGGCCACTGTCCGGACCCTGCACCGCTGCGAGTTCATGGATGAGGCCCAGAACGTCGTGCTGATCGGTGGGCCTGGAACCGGCAAGACCCATGTCGCCACCGCGCTCGGCATCCAAGCCATCGAACATCACCGCCGAAAGGCCCGCTTCTTCTCGACCATCGAACTGGTCAACGCCCTCGAGCAGGAAAAGGCCAAGGGCAAGGCCGGGCAGATCGCAGAGGGCCTGACCAAGCTCGACCTCGTGATCCTGTCCGTCGTCGAATGGTCTGGAACAGCCGCGGTGATTTTGGAGCCTAGGTCATTGGCTCGTCAGGTTCGGGTTATGCTGCTTGACGGTGACGGTTCAAGCTGCTGTTTTGGATAGTTTTTTGTTTGATGCGTCTCGTTTCAGCCAGGATGGTTTCGCGGCACCCGAAGTAGACATCAGCTGGTGTGAGGTTGCCGATGCTCTCGTGGTAGGGGTGGTTGTTGTAGTGTTTGATGACGGCGGCGATGGTGGCTTCAAGTTCCCCTTCGAAGAAGTAGTTTTCGAGCAGGATGCGGTTCTTCAGGGTCTGATGCCATCTCTCGATCTTGCCCTGGGTCTTCGGATGTATCGGCGCGCCGCGGACGCACTTCATGTCTTTTTCTTCAAGATATTCCGCTAGATCCCCGGCGATGTAGGACGAGTTGTTGTCACTTAGAAGCCTGGGATTGTGCAGAACTCTGGCCCTGTCGCAGCCTGATGCGGCAAGAGGTTGTTGTCAGAGGAACTTGAGTTGCCGCGGGGCAGCGTGGGCCACTAGCCTGACCGCACGACCCAGCGCTCCCCATTCCGCTACTTCAAGACCAGCCCTGAGATCATCCGGCTTGCGGTGATTCGCTACATTTGCTTCCCGCTATCGCTGCACAGCGTTCCTGACCAGCTGCATAAGCGCGGGCTCGAAATTAGCCACGAAACGGTTCGCTACTGTTGGAACCGATTTGGTCCGATGTTTGCTACGAAACTCCGACGGACGGGAGCGTGCCATGTTGCAGTTTCGGCGCATCCGAACACTACAGAAGTTCGCGTCAGTTCATGCGTCAATACACAACCACTTTCTTACGGAGCACCACCTTCTAAACCGCGAGCACTTCAAGCAATCCCGTGCCGCCACTCTCGCCGAGTGGTGCGCCCTGCTTGCGGCCTGATACCCGAGTTGGGTTGGGCAAACTGAGCCTGGTTCGCGTTTGTCTGACAGCACCCAAGCCGACATTCACCGATCTGACTGCGAAGTCCACGATCCAGTCGATGCGGTAATGCGTCTTGGTCCAAAACCGCACAAATCCTCTGCCGACGGTTCAACCCCCGTAAAGCTGCGCAGATATGTGGACAGATGTGATAGGCGCTCATCAAGTGTTTCGCCCAGATCCATCGCATAGTAGCCAATCTGCATGTAATAGAGCACGCGGGCGCGGATGAAGGCGTCTTCTTCTGAGTACCCATGGCGCAGATACATGTCCCGGATGGCAAGGACGCGGTCGGCATCTGCTTGATCCACAGCCGTTCGAACCGACGCGGACTTTCTTGACCAAGACCGGATGGCCGCATCGAGGTGCGGATTAAAGGTATCTTCGTCAATCCAGCACTCGAACACGTTCAGGACCGCGCGAATGATGGTCGGCGCCTGGCGGGCGGCCCGCTCGACGATGGCTCGGGTATTGGTGTCGCGCCAATGGACAAGCAATTGGTCCAGCAGGTCGTCCCGATCCTTGAAGTACCAGTAGAAACTAGACCGTGACACGCCAAGTGCCTCGGACAGCGGCATGACGCGCACCGCGTCCACGCCCTGCGCCATGAGGGTCGCAAGGGCAATCCGCATCCAGTCCTCGCGGGTGACCTTGGTGTTGTTGCCGATCCGGCGAAGTTCGGGCGTTTCGGTGTTCATGGCTGCATGGATGGCATGGCCTACCAACCAAAGCAAGGCGCGCGTGGCGTTCAAATGGACATGTATGAACATTTGAGTGGACACACGCGTATAGTTGAGCTAGCCTTGTGAACAAGGGGGAGTCGCATGCAGCATTACAGGGCCGTTGTCATCGGAGGCGGGATTGTTGGAACCTCGGTTCTTTACCACTTGGCCAAGCTCGGGTGGACGGATGTCGCCCTGATCGAACGCGCCGAATTGACCGCGGGGTCGACTTGGCATGCAGCAGCGGGGTTTCATGCCCTCAACGCCGATCCCAGCATTGCGGCGCTGCAAGCCTATACCATCAAGCTTTATCGCGAGATCGAGGCCGAGACGGGCATGGACCTGGGCCTGCACATGACCGGTGGCGTCAACATCGCCAGCGCGCCGGACCGTTGGGATTGGCTCCAGTCTGCCTGGGCGATCTTTCAGTCGATCGGTATAGAATCGGCCCGGTTGGTCACGCCGGAAGAGATCGGGGAACTTAGCCCAATCACCGATCTCACGGGCCTTTTGGGCGGGCTTCATGATCAGAACGAAGGGCATCTGGACCCCCATGCCGCGACCCATGGCTTTGCCACAGCGGCGCAGAAGCGCGGCGCAAAGGTGATCCTGCGCAACCGCGTCATCTCCATCGCGCGCCGGTCCGAAGGCGGCTGGGCGCTGACCACCGAACACGGGACGATCTTCGCCGATCACATCGTGAATGCGGCGGGGCTTTGGGCCAAGCAGGTCGGGCTTATGGCGGGTGTCGATCTTCCTGTCACCCCGATGCAGCATCATTATCTTGTCACCGAAGATGTGCCGGAAATTGCGGCGCTGGACCAGGAACTGGCGCTGACGGTTGATTTGGAAGGGTTCTCCTACCTGCGACAGGAACGCAAAGGCGCGCTTCTGGGGGTCTATGAAAGAAACCCGGCCCATTGGCACATGGACGGCGCGCCTTGGGATTACGGGATGGACCTTATCCCCGAGGAGATCGACCGGATCAGCCCAGAGCTTACCAAGGCGCTGGCCCGGTTCCCGGCGCTGGAACGGGCGGGCATCAGGCGCTGGGTGAATGGTGCCTTTACCTTTACGCCAGACGGCAATCCGCTGGTCGGCCCCGTTCCGGGTGTTCCGGGCTATTGGGTGGCCTGCGGCGTGATGGCGGGGTTCAGTCAGGGCGGCGGCGTGGGCAAGTCGTTGGCCGAATGGATGGTTCAGGGCGAGCCACAGGCGGATGTGTTCGGGATGGACGTGGCCCGCTATGGCCGCTTTGCTGCAAACCGGGAATACCTGCGGCAGACGACGGCGCAGTTTTATGCCCGTCGCTTTGTGATGACCTATCCCAACGAACGCCTGCCTGCGGGTCGGCCCTTGAAACGAGCCCCGGCCCATGACGCCATGTCGGCAGCGGGCTGCCAATGGGCGGCAAGCTGGGGGCTGGAGGTGCCGGTCTACTTCGCGCCCAAGGGGTTCACCGAGAACCCGACCCTGCGTCGCTCGAACGCCTTTGACATCGTGGGCACCGAGGTGCGCGCCGTGCGCGAGGCCGCCGGTCTGATCGACAGCACCGGCTTTGCCCGCTACGAGGTTACTGGCCCGGGGGCCGAGGCCTGGCTTGATGGGCTTCTGGCCTGCCGCTTGCCTGGTCCGGGGCAGGTGCGGCTGGCGCCGATGCTGGGGCCGAACGGGCTGATGAAGGGCGATCTGACCGTCTTCAGCTGGGGCGACGGGCGCTGGTGGATCATGGGCTCCTACTACCTGCGCCAGTGGCACATGCGCTGGTTCGACAGCCATATGGCGCCCGGGGTGACGCTGCAGGATATCTCTGACGGTACGGTCGGGTTCCTGCTGACCGGGCCGCGCGCCCGCGACATTCTGGCCTCGGTCACGCATGAGGATATCTCGAAATCCGCCTTCCCCTTCATGACCTGCCGGACCCTGGATGTGGGGATGGTGCGCACGCAGGCCGCGCGGCTGTCTGTGGCGGGCGAGTTGGGGTTCGAACTGAACTGCTCTGCCGCCGAACAAGTCACCCTGCGCGAGGCGCTGCTTGCGGCGGGTCAGGCCCATGGCCTGCGTGAGGTGGGCTTTCACGCGTTGAACGCGCTGCGGCTGGAGAAAAGCTTCGGCATCTGGTCGGCCGAGTTCCGGCAAAGCCATTCGCCGCAGATGACCGGCATGGACCGCTGGATCGACTTTGACAAAGCCAGCTTCATCGGGCGCGTTGAGGCCCTGCGTGACCGGGCGGCGGGGCCATCAGCGCAGGTGCTGGTCACGCTGGAGGTCGCGGCGACCGATGCCGATGCCTCGGGGTTCGAGCCGGTCTGGATCGGGGATCGCCGGGTGGGCCATGTCTCGTCCGGCGGTTATGGGCACTCAGTGGGCATGAGCCTAGCGCTGGCCTTTGTTGACCGCGCCCATGCTGCTGTGGGGACGGAGGTTGAGGTCCATGTGGCGGGCGTGCGTCGGCCCGCAGTGGTCATTCCACCTTCGCCCCACGACCCCAAAGGGAGCAGGATGCGTGGCTGACCTGGAACCTAAGCCCCCGCGCGAAGGCCGTCGCAAGGGACGCCGCGGGCCCGGCAATACCGAGGCGGGTCCGGCCCGGTCGCTGGCCTATCGCCAGTTGCGCAATCCGTTCCAGCCCCAGACCGTGTTCAGCGCGGATCAGATTGCCAGCATCCATGCCACGGCCCTGCGGGTGCTGCAGGACCTGGGGATCAAGGTTTTGCTGCCCGAGGCAAGGGCGATCCTGAAATCCGGCGGTGCGCTGGTTGATGATGACAGCCTCATGGTCCGCATCGGACGCGAGATGGTGGAACAGGCGCTGTCCACCTGCCCCATGGCCTTTCAGGGCCGCGCCGGGGACCCTTTGCGGGACGTGACCTTTGCGGCAGGGGCGCTGAGCTTTGTGGCAGGCTGCGGCGCGCCGAATGTGACCGATACCCTGCGGGGTCGCAGGCCGGGAAGCCTTGCCGATTTCAGCGATCTTGTCCGCCTGACCCAGCATTTCGACGTGCTGCACATGAACGGCCCCTTTGTCGAGGCGCAGGATATCCCGCCTGCCCTGCGGCACTATGCCATGACTGGGGCGCAGTTGACGCTGTCGGACAAGCTTCCCTTCCTTTACGCTCGGGGCACTGCGCAGACCGAGGACGGCTTCGAGATGATCCGCCTTGCCCGCGGCCTGAGCGAGGACGATTTCCGGGCCGCACCGCGGTGCTATACCGTCATCAACACCAACTCGCCCCGGCAGCTGGACCTGCCGATGTCGCAGGGTATCATCGACTTTGCCCGCGCAGGCCAAATCAGCATCATCACGCCCTTTTGCCTGGCCGGTGCCATGGCGCCGATCACCGTCGCGGGCGCTCTGACCCTGCAACATGCCGAGGCGCTGGCCGGGATCACGCTGGCGCAACTGGCCCGCCCGGGCGCACCGGTGGTTTACGGCAGCTTCTCGTCCAACGTTGACATGAAGTCTGGCGCGCCCCTCTTCGGCACGCCCGAGCATATGAAGGCTACCCTTGGTACGGGCCAACTCGCGCGGCTGATCGGCCTGCCCTGGCGGTCGGGCGGGGGATCGGCCTCGAACCTGCCCGATGTGCAGGCTGCGCAGGAGAATGGCCTCGCGCTCTGGGGGTCGGTTCTGGCTGGGGCGACGGTGCTGATCCATGCGGCTGGCTGGCTAGAAGGGGGCCTCAGCGTGTCCTTTGAAAAGCTGATCACCGACGCGGACGTGCTGCAAACCATCGCCGAGATGTGCACTGCAACCCCGGGCGACGAGGCTTCCATCGCCTATGATGCCATTGCCGATGTCCAGCCGGGCGGCCATTTCTTTGCCACCGACCACACCATGACACGCTATCGCACCGCCTTTTATGAACCTCTGGTCACCGATGCCTCGAATTTCGGCACCTGGACCGAGGCGGGATCGTTCAGTGCAACCGACCGCGCCCGCACGCTTTGGCAAGCCATACTGGCGGATTTTCAGCCGCCAGAGGCCACGCTTGGCGTAGCCGACCGGATCGCCTCCTTCGTTGCAAGGCGCAAGAGTGAGGGCGGGGCGTCCGTAATGACCTGATCTTGAAAGAAGCAATCAACATAATCAACCCGACAGGAAAGGACCAAGACCATGACATCACGACTCACGCGGCGCCGGTTCATGCACTCCACGGCGGCCGCGGCACTGCTGCCCTTGCTGGGTGGGGCACTGCCTGCCCTTGCGCAAGATACGTCCAACCTTGTCGTGCGCGTCGATCTGGATATCGGCAACCTCGATCCCGCCAATCGTGGCAACAGCTGTGACGAGGCGATCTTGCGGGCCACCATGCAGGGGCTTGTCACCTTCAAGCCAAGCTCGCTGGATTGGGAGCTGGATGCCGCCAAGTCGATCACCGAGGTGTCGGACACCGAGATCACGTTTGAACTGAACCCCGGCCAGATGTTCAGCGACGGCCATGGCGAGATGACGGCCGATGACGTCAAGTTCACCTATGAGCGTTACATCACCCCCGATGCCAGCGGCGCCCTGCCCGCCTTCGCGGGCGATTTCTCGGCGCTGGACAAGGTCGAGGTCACGGGCACGTATACCGGCCGCATCCTCCTGAAGAACCCCGCCCCCGCCTTCTGGATGCTGGGGCTGTGCGATGCGGGCGGCGTGATCCTGTCGCGCAAGGCCGTCGAGGCCATGGGCGATGGGATCAAGACCAAGGCTGTCGGCAGCGGGCCTTATCTGATGGCCGAATGGCAGGCCGGTCAGCAGATCGTGCTGACGAGCAACCCCGGCTATGCCGGACCCCATTCGGGTGTCTTTGACCAGATCACGATCAAGCCGATCACCGACCCGCGCGCGGCGCTCTTGTCGCTCTTGGCCAAGGAGGTCGCCTGGTCAGAGGTCGAGACAACCGACGAGCCTCAGGTCCAGGGGGTCGATGGGATCGTGCCCTTTGCGACACCGCGCATCGACTATACTTGGATCGGGATGAACGTTGAAAAAGGGGCGCTGGCCGATATCCGGGTGCGGCAGGCGATCCGGCTGGCCATCGACGTGGACATGATCATCGCCGGTGCCTATCAGGGCACGGTTGAACCGGCTCGCGCGCTCCTGGCGCCCAGCTTGCTGGGCTATTGGGCGGATGCCCCGGCCTACAAGCGTGACGTGGCCGCAGCGCAGGCCCTCTTGGCCGAAGCCGGGCAGACCGGGCTGAGCCTGACCTTTACCACCCTGAATGACCCCACCTATCAGGCGACAGCGCAGATCGTTCAGGCCAATCTGGCCGAGGTCGGCATCAACGTCACGATCAACGCCATGGACCCCGGGGCGTTCTACGCGATGGGGGCTGATGATCTGTCAAAGGATCTTGAACTGACGCTGAACTTCTATCTGGGCAAGAACGACCCGGCCTTCCAGACCGTCTGGTTCACCACGCCGCAGATCGGGCAATGGAACTGGCAACGTTGGAGCAATGCCGAGTTTGACCAGATGGACAGCGAGGCCGCGGCGACCATCGACCCTGCCCTACGGGCCGAGAAATACGTCCGTGCGCAGCAGTTGATGGACGAGTCCGCTGCCTTTGTCTGGATCACCCATGGCAAGTTCGTGATGGGCACCGCCGCGGGCATCGCGCCCGCCGTGATGCCCGCGGGCACCGGTTGGCAGTTCCACCGCTTTGCGCTGGGCTGAGGCAGGCCTTGCGACTGCCCGGCACCTTGCGCCTTGTTGCGGCCAAGCTTCTTGTCACGGCCCTGACGATTGTGGGGGCCGTGACGGGGGTGTTTCTTTTGCTGCAATTCGTGCCGGGCGATCTGGCCACGGTGGTCCTGGGGACGCGCGCCACGCCTGAATTGCGGGCCGCCTTTGCCGAACAGATGGGGCTGGATCAGCCGGTCTGGATGCAGCTTTGGATGTTTCTGACCGGCATGTTGCAAGGGGATTTCGGAACCGATGTGATCTCGGGCCGCCCGATCCTTGATTTAATCCTTGAGGTTTTGCCCTTCACCCTAGCGCTGGCCTTCTCATCTCTCGCCCTTGGGCTGGTGGTGGGGATCTCTCTGGGCGTGCTGGCGGCCAGCCGACCGGGATCGCTGGTTGATCGCGGCCTGGGCTTCGTCTCGATCGCCTTTGTCACACTGCCCAGTTTCGTCATCTCGATTGTCCTTCTACTGGTCTTCTCACTGTCACTGAACTGGCTGCCCGTCTCGGGCGTCGGCGAGCCGGGCGATCTCTCGGACCAGCTTTTGCACTTGATCCTGCCGACCACCGCCCTTGCTCTAGGGTGGATCGGCTATGTCGCCCGCATCATGCGCGCCTCGCTGCTCGAGGTGCTGAGCGAGCCTCATATCCGCACCATGCGCGCATATGGAGTCAGCGAGCGGCGGATCATCTGGCGCTATGCAATGCGACCGGCGCTGATCCCGCTGGTGGCGATCCTAGGGATCGGTCTGGGTGACCTGATTTCAGCGGCGATCTTTGCCGAGATCATCTTTTCGCGGCCGGGTCTGGGCAACCTGATTTACAAGGCCGCCAGCGTGCGGAACTACCCCATCGTGCAGGCCGGAACGGTCGTCGTGGTGCTGTTCTACATTCTGGCGAATACCTCCAGCGATCTTCTTGCCAGTGTGCTCGATCCCCGCATCAAGGCCAACCGGGCGGCAGCGCCATGAGCCAGATCCTGCGCGAAAAGGGTGGCAAGGTGGGCCTTGTGATGGTCCTTCTCGTGGTTGTCATGGCCGTCTTCGGGCCTGTCATCGCTATGGATCCCAACAAGATTGACATTCCCGCCCAATTCGCGGGCCCCAGTGCGGCGCATTGGCTGGGCACAGACAACCTTGGACGTGACCTTTTCGCCCGCATATGCATCGGCCTGCGGACTGCGTTGATTACTGCACTTCTGGTGGTGCTGATCGCAATGGTCGCGGGCCTGATCCTTGGCGTTTTCGCAGGCTATTTCGGCCGGCTGGTGGATGGCGCTATGGTGATCCTGTTCGACATCATCAGCGCATTCCCGATCTATATTGTGATATTCGCCATCGTGGCCCTTTATGGCACGGGGATCGACAAGCTGATCTTCGTCATGGCGCTGATCTTCATCCCGCAGTTCGGCCGCATGGCCAGGACGCAGACCCAGTCTCTGCGGGGCCGGTCCTTCATCGAGGCCGAGCGGCTTTTGGGCATCAGCACACCGCGCCTTTTGTGGCGGCATTTCATCCCAAACATCATTGGCCCAATGGTGGTGGTAGCGGGCATGTCAGTGCCTGCCGCGATCACGGTCGAAGCGGCGATTTCTTTCCTGGGCCTTGGCGTCCAACCCCCGACGGCGACGCTCGGCACGCTGATCCGGGATGGCTATGTGTATCTGGACGAATCCTGGTGGCCCACCATCGCGGCGGCCCTTGTCCTGACGCTGATCACACTTGGCAGCACGCTTCTGGCCGAGGCCGCCCGCGACGCCATAGACCCCAAGCTGCGGGGGCGGACATGAGCGGGGCGGGGGTTCAGCTTGAGGGGCTGTCGATAGACTTTCTGACACCTGCCGGACGGGCCGCCGCGGTGCGGGATGTTTCGCTGCAGATGGCACCGGGTGAGATGCGCGGGTTGGTGGGGGAATCGGGCAGCGGCAAATCGACAGTGGCGCTGGCGTTTCTGGGTTTGTTGGCCCCCAACGCCCGGGTGACTGCCGGGCGGCTGACCCTTGGCGGACAGGGGTACGATCTGGGCAAGGGCGATGTGTCATCGCTGCGGGGCCGCGATATTGCGATGATCTTTCAAGATCCCGCCGCCTCGCTGAACCCGGTGTTTCGCATCGGCGCCCATCTGGACGAGGTGGTGCACCTGCGGGAACCGGGGCTTGGCCGCGCGGCCCGGCGCGGGCTGGCGGTCGAGGCGCTGGCCACCGTGGGCATGACCCGGCCCGAGACGCGGCTGGACCAGTGGCCCCATGAACTTAGCGGCGGCATGCGGCAGCGCGTGGTGATCGCGATGGCGCTTCTGGCGCGGCCGAAGCTCTTGATCGCGGATGAGCCGACAACCGCGCTGGATGTCAGCGTGGAGGCGCAGGTGATGGATCAGATCAGCGCCCTGCGCAACCAGATCGGCTGTTCGGTTCTGCTGATCACCCATTCTCTGGGACTGGTCGGGCGCTATTGCGACAGCGTGACCGTCATGTATGCGGGCGAAATGGTCGAGGAGGGGCCGGTTGCCGCTGTGATGGCGCGGGCCGCGCATCCCTATACCGGGCGTCTGCTGGACTGCGATGTCGAGATTGACCATCCGCTGGCCGCAACGCCCGAGGCCGAGCGTTTTGCCATCATCGCCGGGCAACTGCCCGACCTGCATGCCCTGCCTGCGGGCTGCATCTTTCAGCCGCGCTGCAGCGCTGCGGATGACCGTTGCCGCACCCGCCCCGCGATGCGCCCCGTGAACGGGACAGGCGATCACCTTGCCCGCTGCTGGGTGACCCCATGACCGCGCCGCCCGCCATCGAGGTCTCGGATCTGACCATCCGTTTCGGGCAGGTCACCGCTGTTGAAGGTGCAAGCTTCACCGTGGCCCCGCGGCAGTGTTTCGGCATCGTCGGCGAAAGCGGTTCGGGCAAGACCACGATCCTGCGGGCGATCCTGGGCTTGCAGCCCTTCAATGCGGGCCGGATCAGCCTCAATGGCACCGACCAACCCTCTGGCCGCCGCGATTTTCGGGCGCAGACCAGGCTGATCCAGCCGATCTTTCAGGACCCCGCCACCTCACTCTCACCCCGCCGCCGGATTGGTCAATTGCTGGCCGAGGTGGGCGAGGTTCTGCGCGAACCCGCCGAGGCCTGCCGCCTGAGGGCGATTGCCATGCTTGACCGACTGGGCCTGCCCAAGGAGGCGATGGAGAAATACCCCTATCAACTGAGCGGCGGGCAGGCCCGGCGGGCAGCCATTGCCCGCGCCCTGCTGTTCAATCCAAAGATCATTGCCGCCGATGAGCCGACCGCAGGCCTCGACGTCTCGGTTCAGGGAGATTTTCTGAACCTTCTGCAAGAGATACGGGCGGCATCGGACATTACCCTGCTGGTGATAAGCCACAATCTGGCCGTCATGCGGCTGGTCGCGAACGACGTGGCCGTGATGCACAAGGGCCGGATCGTCGAACAGGGCGCCGCGCGGGCTGTGCTGGAAACCCCGCAGTCGGACTATGCGCGCGCGCTGCTTGGCGCGTGGCCACGGCTGCGGGCTGGACATTAGGAAAGGACGAAACATGGTCAAGGTCAGAACCAACCTGCCCGTCGAAATCACGGTCTGGCGTCATGTCTGGATCCCGCTGGCAGACGGCACCCGCCTCTCGGCCCGCATCTGGTTGCCCAAGGACGCGATGGCGCGGCCCGTTCCGGCCATTCTGGAATACATCCCCTATCGCAAGACCGATGTCTGCGCGCGCAAGGATTCCGAAAAGCACGGGTATTTCGCGGCGCATGGCTATGCCTGCGTGCGGGTCGATCTGCGCGGATCGGGGGATTCTGATGGGTTGTTGCTGGACGAATACCTGCCGCAGGAATTGCAGGACGGGGTTGAGGTGATCCACTGGATCGCGTCCCAGCCCTGGTGCACCGGAAAGGTGGGCATGATCGGGCTCAGCTGGGGCGGCTTCAACGCGCTGCAGATCGCGGCGCTGGCGCCAGAGCCGCTGAAGGCCGTTGTCAGCGTCGGCTCGACCGATGACCGCTATGCCGATGACATCCACTACTGGGGCGGCACGCTGTTTGCCCGGTATCAGCTGTTCTGGGCAACGACGATGCTGGCCTATAACGCCCGCCCGGGTGACCCCGAAGTGGTTGGGCAAGGCTGGCGCGACCAGTGGATGCACAGGCTGGAAAACATCCGCCCCTTCATCCAGCCCTGGATGACCCATCAGCGCCATGATGCCTATTGGAAGCACGGGTCAGTCTGCGAAGACTACAACGCCATGAAATGCGCGGTCTACATGGTGGGGGCCTGGAATGACGGCTACACCAATTCGGTCTTTCGCGTGCTGGAGGGTTACAACGGCCCCTGCAAGGGGTTGATCGGGCCTTGGGGCCACCAGCGCCCCCATCGCGGCGCGCCGGGGCCCGCCATCGGCTTTCTTCAGGAAAGCATCCGTTGGTGGGACCATTGGCTGAAAGGCATCGACAACGGCATCATGACCGAGCCGAAGCTGCGCGCCTATATCGAGGATGCGACCCCGCCCAAGGGCCGCATGACGGTCTGGCCCGGTCGCTGGGTCGGGGATGAAGGGCACCCGAACGCAGGCGCCGCGCCCGCAACCTTCTTTCTGGCCGAGGCCGGGCTTTCCGCCGTGGCGGGACCAAGCGGCACGCGCGACCATGCAGCAACGCTTGTTCCTGCGGCCGATGCCGGAAACTGGGCGGGTTGGGGCCATGCGGTTGACAGCGCCGCAGATCAGCGGCCCGAGGATGCGAGCTGGCTGTGTTTCGACTCCGCCCCCTTGGCCGAGGCCATCGACATCTTCGGCAATCCGGCCCTGCGGCTGCGGCTGTCGGCGGACCGCCCGCAGGCCAATGTGATCGCGCGGCTTTGCGACGTGGCCCCGGATGGCCGGTCCACCCTGATCACCCGCGGAGCGCTAAACCTGACCCACCGCCACAGCCGCGCGGCGCCGCAGGATCTGACCCCCGGGCAAGCCTATGACGTTCAGGTCACGCTCAAGGCCATCGGCTATCGCCTCCCGCCGGGGCACCGGCTGCGCATCGCGCTGTCGAGTTCCTACTGGCCCTGGGCCTGGCCGTCGCCCGAACCGATCACGCTTTGCTTGCACACGGGCGAGCACAGCGCCCTGTCTCTGCCCATCCGCACCGCCCCCACCGCCGAACCCGCCGTGCCCGCCCATTTTGCCGAGCCCGAGATGTGGCAGAATGACGGGGCCGAATATCTGACGGCGCCTGATGGCGGCCGGTCGGCCCTGCTGGATGCCGGGACGGGCCGCCACATCATCCGCGACAACTCGGTCTTCTTTGCGGGCATCCGTCTGCCTGCCGAGAACGGGCTGGAATACCGCGAGGACGGCGAGGATGCGCTGGAGATCACCGAAGGCGATCCGCTGTCAGCCGTTGTGCGGTCTGCCCGGAGCTGCCGGGTCGAACGCGGCGATTGGCGCACAAGGGTCGAATCCAGCGCCGTGATGACCTCGACCCGCACCGAGTTTCTGGTCACCAGCACGATCGAGGCCTTTGAAGGCGACACCCGTATCTTTGCGCAAACATGGTCTGACCGGTTCGCCCGCGACCACCTTTAACCCCCGGTTTCCCCAAAGCCACTGGAGACGACGCCCATGCCCAGAACCGCCCCGCATATCAACCCGATCAAGCTGATCCGCAACCTCTGGATCCCGATGTCAGACGGCACAAAGCTGGCGGCGCGGCTGTGGCTGCCCGAAGATGCCGACACAAATCCGGTGCCCGCGATCATCGAATACATACCCTACCGCAAGGATGACGCCTATGCGGACGAGGATCACCGGGTCCATGGCTGGGTGGCCTCGAACGGCTATGCCTGCCTGCGCATTGACACGCGGGGGGCGGGGGATTCCGATGGGTTGTTGCTGGACGAATACCTGCCGCAGGAATTACAGGACGGGGTCGAGGCGATCAACTGGATCGCCGCGCAGCCCTGGTGCACTGGCAAGGTCGGCATGGTGGGGATCAGCTGGGGCGGCTTCAACAGCCTGCAGATTGCAGCCCTTGCTCCGGAACCGCTTAAGGCGATCATCAGCGTCGGCTCGACCGATGACCGCTATGCCGATGACATCCATTACTGGGGCGGCACGCTCTTTGCCCGGTATCAGCTGTTCTGGGCCACGACGATGCTGGCCTATAACGCCCGCCCCGGTGACCCCGAGGTGTTGGGGCCAGGCTGGCGCGATCAGTGGATGCACAGGCTCGAAAACATCCGCCCTTTCATCCAGCCCTGGATGACCCACCAACGCTATGATGCTTACTGGAAGCACGGGTCGGTCCGCGAAAACTATAACGCGATGAAATGCGCGGTCTATATGGTGGGCGCATGGAGTGACGGCTACACCAACTCAGTCTTTCGCGTGCTGGAGGGTTACAACGGCCCCAGCAAAGGGCTAATCGGCCCCTGGGGCCATGAAATGCCGCATTGGGGCACACCGGCGCCGGCCATTGGCTTTCTGCAGGAAAGTGTCCGTTGGTGGGATTACTGGTTGAAGGGCATCGACAACGGCATCATGGCCGAGCCCAAGCTGCGCTCTTATATGCAGGACGCTGAGCCGCCTCTGGCTTACCGCGACGCGCGGGCCGGGCGCTGGGTGGCAGATGCGGGCTGGCCTGCCGCAACTGTCTCAGAGCAGGTGATGCATTTGGGTGCGGGCACGCTTGGGGAGGAAGCTGCTTCGCCTGTCTCGCTAAACCATTTCGCCAACCTGATTCCGGCCTCGGATGCCGGGAATTGGGCAGGTTGGGGGCACCTGACCGATGGTGCAACCGACCAGCGCAGCGAGGACGGCCAATGGCTGTGCTTTGACTCTGCGCCGCTGGGCAAATCGATCGACATTATTGGCTATCCGTCCCTCTCGTTGCGGGTGGCCGCCGACCGGCCCCAGGCCAACCTTATCGTCCGGCTTTGCGACATTGCCCCAGATGGCCGTTCAACTCTGATCACCCGGGGCGCGCTGAACCTGACCCACCGCACCAGCCGCGAGACGCCCGAGGCGCTGACCCCAGGCCAGGCCTATGATGTGAAGGTCACGCTGAAATGCATCAGCTACGCCCTGCCGGCCGGCCACCGGCTGCGCGTTGCTGTCTCCAGCAGCTATTGGCCCTGGTCCTGGCCCTCGCCCGAACTGGTGACGCTGCGAGTGGAAACCGGCGCCCCCTCGGCGCTACACCTGCCGGTGCGGGACCGCTCGGTTGCCGATCCGGAGGTGCCCGCGCATTTCCACGATCCGCTCCTTGGTCCCGGAAACGGGGCCGAGCGGCTGACCAAGCCAAGCGGCGGGCGGACGCATCATTTCGACATTGGCACCCTGCGCCACACGATCCGCGACAACTCGGTCTTCTTCCCGGGCATCCGGGAACCCGCCCAGAACGGATTAACCTATCTGGAAGACGGCGAGGACTCCTGCGCCATCACTGACGGCGATCCGACCTCGGCGACCGCCACCACCTGGCGCGAATGCCGGGTGGAGCGTGGGGATTGGAAGACGCGGGTGCGATCAGATGCTACAATGACATCGAACGCCACGCATTTCATCGTGACTTCGGTGATCGAAGCCTTCGAGGGTGACACACGGGTCTTTGCACGCTCCTGGACCGATTTGTTCCCAAGAGATCATATGTGATCCACTAAAGGTTTCCACAAAGGTGGGGGCAGGCTAAGCAGACAATCTTCCCCGCAAGCTACGGGGGTTGCGTGCCCCCGCAACCAAATCTTTTAACCTTTTCAAATGGTTAGAATCCGATAAAAACACTCGTGTATAGACACTCGCGTTTTACCTCAACGCCACCTCAACGTTTGACGAGTCCCCCTGAAAAGCGGGGAACTTTTTGCGTTTGGCACCAACAAGGGTCTTGTGGCAGCATCGCGCCATGATCGAGTTCCGCACCCTTCCCGATGATCATCTTGACCTGGCCGCGTCACCTCTGCTGCGTGCTGGGCTGCTGACGCTTCGGTACGCGCAGGAGCAGGGTGCCATCGGCCTGACCTGTCTGACGTCAGCGCCCATGGAACGGTTTAGCGTGATTGCATAGCGGAGGGTTTGCGGCTCATCTTTACCCCAAATGGAGTTGAAGATGATGAAGAACCGAAGGACCGCGCCAGC
>JBILYK010000115.1:0-9852 GCA_044377735.1 Paracoccaceae bacterium
GTCCACCCCGTAGTCCCTGAGAAACTCCACCGTAGTCGCCATCGCGAAACTCCCAACCAATCTCCATCAGGCGTGGCATCGCAGGTCAGGCGAAAATCGGGAAGGTGGGGGCCAAGAAACGCTTACGAAGCTCGGCACCGCCGTGATGTTTGAGGACGTCGACACCGAGTTGAAACAACGGATCGACAGCCTGATCAAGGAACTTGAAGACCGGATCACCCTGGCCATCGCGAACGATGAACGCCTGTCGGAGACTGCTGGTGTTCTCCGCTCTATCCCGGGGATCGGCCCGGTTGCGAGTTCAATGCTGGTCGCAGAAATGCCCGAGATCGGCACGATCACCGGCGAAGAGGCTGCCGCACTCACTGGCTTGGCCCCGGTTGCGCATGACAGCGGAACCCTTCGCGGAAAACGGGCGATTGCCGGTGGTCGTCGCGCCCTGCGGCACGTGATGTTCCAAGCAGCCTTGGTCGCAGCTCATCACAACCCGAGCCTGAAATCCTTCGCAGATCGCCTCCGCAAGGCCGGAAAACCGCACAAGGTCATCATCACCGCAGTCGCCAGAAAGTTGGTCACTATCGCGAACGCGCTATGCAAGAACCGACAAAAATGGACCGCCTCGGGGCCCTGACAGATACAGTTGCTAGCAAGTTGCGTTTGCTTGATTGAGAACCCGTTTCACCCGCTCCACTCCCTGCGCGACGAGTTCAGTGTCACCCCGTGCCTCGACGTTCAGCCGCACAACCGGTTCGGTGTTTGAGCTGCGCAGGTTGAAGCGCCAGTCGCCCATGTCGAGCCCCAAGCCATCCATTTCGTCGATGGATATGGCTTCGGGTTCAAATGCTGCTCGGACCCTCGCAATGGCGGTTTTGGGATCTTCGAGCGTGAAGTTAATCTCCCCCGAAGAGGGAAAAGCTGCTTTTCGGTTCGCAACAAGATCCGCAAGAGGATCGTGCCGGCTGATAAGTTCCGCGACGAGGAGCCAGGAGTGTTGATTGCCACTGAGAATTGCCCCGGCAACAGCCAAAATTGTCATTGAGAATTGACCCATGTGCAACGTTGAAGCCTTGCGCGATGTTGCAGGTCAGGTCCCGGCTGAGATTGAAAGAGCAGTCACCCGGCGGTATAGCGTCGACCTTGAAAGCTTGACCAAAGGCCGAGCTCGTTTCTACGTCGATGGTGACGAGCCAGAAACTGTGCTCCTCGGGTTCACCTATTCCGCCGTCGGGCAGCTGGAGGAATGGAAAAGATATCGACGAGACCCCGATTGCAAACAGCGCCTCCTGATTGATCGTTTCGAGGCTACGGGCGAGGCAAAATCGATCGGAGAGGTGGAAAGAGCTGGTGGTCCAGCTCTATGGGAAGGCCCGCAAGATTTGCCCAGGAAGGCGCTCCAGGCAGGACTTTACGTAATTCACCTTGCCAAGGTAGCGAAAAATCAAAGCTACTTAAGGATCTTAAGCGGCTAAATTTAAAACTTAATTTGCAACTTTCTGAAGAATGGCCAACATGGATTGAGCAAGCGCGGCCCGGTCATATGTTTTCGCCGCAACCACTCCAGCTGAAGACATTTCCTTTAGCAATTGCGGCTCACCGCTTAAAAACTTTAGCTGTTCTGCAAGCTGCAGCGAGTTTTCTGGTTCAATTATTGTTCCGGCACCCGACTGACCGATGATATCCGCAGCCTCGCCTTTAACACCTAAAATGATCGGGATACCCATTCCCATGCACTCGAACATTTTGGAAGGGATTACCGTTGTAAAAAGCTCAGTGCGCCGAAGGTGAATCAGAGCCACATCGAGCAGCGACCAGTAGCCAGGCACAGCATCCCGCGGCACAGAGGCACGGAAGATCACGTTGGTAAGGCCCATATCCGCGGCGCGAACCATCAGCTCGTCGCGTGCTGCGCCATGGCCTAGAAACAGGATACGGATATGTTGCGTCTGCGGGTCATCCTGCAGGATGGCGGCTGCATCTAATAGCGTGTCAAGCGCATGGGCCATGCCGTGCGTGCCAATGTAGCCCGCAACGAAACATCCTTCGACGTTCAGTTCTGCAGCTAGCGCCGAGTCCTTCGGCATCTGGTGAAAGCGGCCGTTATCGACACCATTGGTGACGACATGAATTTTGTCTCCGGCGATACCGCGGGCGACCAGGTTTCGCTTAAACGAGTGGGTGACGGAGACCACCGCCGCCGCTCGACGGTAGAGGAATAGCTCCATCTGCTGGAGCAAGTCGAGCGCACGGCTTTGTTCCATTGCGCCAACCGCACGGATCGATTCCGGCCAGATGTCACGAAGCTCGAAGACGAAGGGCTTCCGCTTTACGGCCCCCGCCGCCCAAGCCGCCACGGCGGTGAAAAACTGTGGCGAGGTGCCGACGATTACGTCCGGTTTGCGCACGATGAGCGCTGCAATAAAGCCCGAAAGCATGAAGCTCATGAAATCGAGAATGCGCAGCGCGAATCCTTCGTTGCCGGTCATGTAGCTCCAGACGCGGATGACACGAATGCCGACCATGTTCTCTTGCTGCCAGAGCCGGTTTCGATAGCCGTTAAAGACCTTACCGTGCGGAAAATTTGGTGCGCACGTGATGACCGTGACCTTATGACCCGCCGCCACCCATTCGCGCGCATGCTCGAAAGTGCGGCTGGCGGGGGCATTGGTTTCCGGGGGGAAATTGTCGGTCAGGAAGAGAATGTGCATTAGGTCCAGTCCAGGTCGAAGGTCATGTCTCCGGTGAAGGTCAGCGCAAGGCAGGTGCAGGGCTGGCTTTCCCCGAAGCGAGGATGCCATGTGGTGGCGTCAATTCGGGCGGTCGCCTCATGTGCACGCCAGCGTAGGCGTCGACCGGAGGGCAGATGCAGCAACCCAGTGGGTTCTACGACTGCCGTGCTGATCTCGGCGCTGACGCCGGGGGGCAGGTGGAAGCGCGCCTCGCCGGGGGTGGCCGGATCCAGCCGGTCGTGGACGCGCAGGCCGGTCTCGGTCAAAGTCCAGCGACGGCTGTGGTGTGGGCCGTCGGGCAGACGGGTGTAGCCGGCGTGGCTAGCGCTTACTATCAGAGCTTCAGGCGTCTCAGTCGTCTCGATCGCGTCAACTCGGGCACGCCGCGCAACGCGAAAGCCGCTCCAGACCTCGGAGGAATCCGTATCTGCCACCACCACAGTGGAATGGGCGGCCGTACCGCGCTGGCGCAGGCGCTCGCCCGCAGTCCCGTACTCCGAGGTGCCAGAATTAACGATAACCCGTTCGGCTCCCAGCGACATCTCGAAGGAGAGCGTATCGGCATGGGCGTGGCCCGGCAGGTAATCTGGTCCGATCTGACCAATGTCGCATAGCACGACGGCCTCACCGCGCGCCATGCGTGCAAAACCGCTATCAGAGAGATGCAACAGACCCGTATCCGGCAAGGTCTGCGTATCGAAACCAAGCCGCGCGGCGTAATCGTGCAGCCGGTCGTTTTCCGGTGCGACGCCAAAGGCCGCATCATTGAAGAAGGAAATCCTACCGTCGGGATGAGACATAGCGTCAAGCCAGTACAGCATCTCCGGCAGGCGGTCAGTACAGGTCCGTGCCAGACGGGTTTCAGCCGGGTCTAATGCCATGCCGAAGGCAGCCATCAGGTTCAGTATGTCCGCTACGTCTTCCACGGCGAGGGCGTGATACATCGGCGACAGTTCGAAATGGCCACCGTCGGGCAGGATCTGCTCCGACATCTCGCTGCTCAGTATCGACACCGCTTGTGCTCTCCAGCCCGCGGCCTCCGGCCCGTCGAAGTAGAGACCGGCAAAAAGCAGCGCCTTGGCATTGGCAAAGAGGTGGTTGCCCAGAAGGTGCCACTCCAGCCGCTTCGTCAGCCAGCGCACCTGCACTGCGAGGCTATGGCGCGCCGCGCCATCAAGCGGGCCACCGGTCAGGGCGTATTTCACCCAGTTCACGATCCGCAGCGATACCGGATAGGGTTCCCATCCCGTCCCGACGCCTGGTGGGTTTTCTGCTATCCAGCGTGCGATGAGTCCGATGTGCCAGTCTCGGCGGGTCTCGGCGCCTTCGGCGTTGAGGTCGTCAAAATAATGTTGGTTGTAGCGCCAAAGCTTGGCTTTGGCCGGATCGTCCCAGCCATTTGCTCCGAGGCTGCCTGCCTCCCCTAGAAATATGAAACTGCCCGGCTCGGTAACCGAGGCGGTTCGCGCCGCGGGCTGCACCCAAGGCCCTGGTATGGCTCGCTTGGGGGGCGCCGGGGCTAAGTCGGGTTTAGGGCGGGCCAAACTGAACCAGGCGCGTCCGTAGATCTGCACCGGGCGCAGATGGCGCAGCGTGTGCCAGTAGCGCAGAAGAGACGGCATGTCAGGCTCTCCTCAGCGCAGTGTCTCGGCCACTTCAATCGAGATGCGGCTTACCTCGAAGAGCTCCTCCGCAGGCACCGGCGCGGGCTTGGCGCCCCGCACGGCCTCGATAAAGGCGGTGGCGCAGGCTACCTGGCCCTTGTCCTGTTTCCACAGCCTAACTGGTTTCACGTTTGAAAAGCCATGCGCTTTTAGACGAAGGAAGTTGTCCAGTTGCAGTACACGCCCTGCGGCAAAGACCTCCAGCCGTTCCTTGGCGACGCTTGAATGGCCGTTGGCTAGATAGTTCACTACTCCAACGGAGCCATCGGCGAATTGCAGGGTAATGACCGCCTTGTCCTCGCGGATAGCAATAGCTGGATGCTCGCCAAGAGACACCGCATGATGTGCCACGATGGGTGCTCCTACGAGGTGGCGCAGTAGGTCAATGAAGTGGCAACCCTCGCCGACGATACGCCCGCCACCAACCTCAGGATCTTGCGCCCAGTGATCGGCCGGGATGTCGCCCGCGTTGATTGTCATAATGAAGGTCTTGGGCTGGTCGATCTTGTCCAGCAGGCCCTTCATTTGGACGATGTGCGGCGCAAAACGTCGATTGAAGCCGATCATCAGTTGCTGCTCGGGGCGCGCGGCCTTCTCGGCTTCGATCTCCGCCAGCTCATCCAGCGTCAGGCAAAGCGGCTTCTCGCAGAAGACATGCTTGCCCGCGCGCAGCGCCTCCAGTACCTGTGCTGCATGGGCGTCATGGCGCGTTGCGATGACCACCGTGTCGATGGAGGCATCTGCCAGCATGCCCGTGGCATCGGTCGCTGCTTCTCGGAAGCCAAACTTCTTGCCCGAATGCACCGCGCTGATGCCGCCAGAGCTGATTACCGTGGCCAGATCGGCACCCGCAGCCTTGAAAGCGGGGATTAGAACACGGCTGGCGTAGTTGCCCGCTCCGAGAAAGGCAACGTTGCCTTTGCCCGCCTTCGGTCGCGCGGCATCAAGGGTGACTACACGTTCTACGACTGGCTCCGCGTTCTCCGCCACGTGCGGATAGTTGATGAGGATGCCCATGGAAGGCTCGCTGGAGGTCAGCAGGTTCATCGCCTCTGCGGCCTGCTCTACCTCGAAGCGGTGGGTGATCAGCGGTTTAACGTCCAGCATCCCGTCTGCCATGAGGTCGAGTACCGCCTCGAAGTTGCGCTGTTCGGTCCAGCGTACGAAGCCGATGGGATAGTCCTGCCCGCCTTCCTCGTAGTTGGAGTCGTAGCGGCCTGGACCGTAGGAGCAACTGACCTGAAAGGTCAGTTCCTTCTCGTAGAAATCGTCGCGCGATAGGTTCAGCCCGACCACGCCCACCAGCACGATGCGGCCGCGCTTGTGGCACATGTGTGCCGCCTGGCGTACCGGCTCGTTGCTGTCGGTGGCGGCTGTGATGATCACCGCGTCGACGCCCTGCCCGCGCGAGAAGGCGGCGGCGGCATCGAGCAAGTCCTCGCCCTTGCCGGGGTTCACCGTCTTGGCGCCGAACTGCCGCGCCAGCGCCAGGCGGTTGTCGTCGAAGTCGATGCCCAGCACGCGGCAGCCCTGGGCGCGCAGCATCTGCACCGCCATCAGGCCGATCAGGCCGAGGCCGGTGACCACCACGCATTCGCCCAGCGTCGGGTTGGCGAGGCGGATGCCCTGCAGGCCGATGGCCCCCAGCACTGTGAAGCTCGCCTCCTCGAAGGAGACGTTTTCCGGGATGCGGGCGCAGAGGTTCTTCGGCACGGCGACGTATTCGGCGTGCTTGCCGTTCGACACCACGCGGTCGCCCGGCTTGAACCCGTCGACGCCGCGGCCGGTGTCAACCACGTGGCCGACGTTGCAGTAGCCGAGCGCCAGCGGCTGGTCGAGCTTGCTTTTCACCGCGTCATAGGCGGCGGCGACGCCGTCGGTACGGGCCTTGTTGAGCACCATTTTCACCTTGTCGGGCTGCTGGCGCGCCTTGGAGATCAGGTTCGACTTGCCGAATTTCACCAGCATCCGCTCGGTCCCGGCGGAAACGAGGGAGATGTCGGTGCGGATCAACAGGCTGCCGGTGCCGGCGCGCGGCACGGGGACCTCCTCGAGCGTGGTGGCGCCGTCCTTGAGCGATTGCAAAACTTGTTTCATGGAACTCTACCTCTTTTCTGCGGCGATTCCCGGCCCGTGGCACGGGACCCGGAAAATGGGTCTGGAAGGGAAGGGATCAGATCGGGTCAGAAAGGGGCTTCGACGACGATCTCGCGGCGCTGGTCATGCGCCTCGCGGATCTTCAGGAACAGCTCCGCCGTAGCAGCGACATAGGCCAGCTCGGCGGCATGGCCCGGCTGGCCTTTGCGGCTGCCGTTCCAGGTGTTGAGGATGTTGGCTTTGTGGCCGTGATCGCGGAACCAGCTGCGGTAGCGGCGGCGGAAGGGCCCGCGCACGATGGAGACGGACTTGAAATCCTTGATGTCCGCCAGCAGGTCACCACGGTGCAGGTTGAGGATCTCGCGTACGCCCTCGAAGGTATGGCCCTTGGCCGAGAAGGTCAGCGAGGCGAGCGAGCCGTCGGCGAACTCGATCGAGGTGACGAAATCCGATTTCGCCCCCGCCGGAGAGCAGGGCACGATGCGACAGGGGAATGCGTTCTCCATGCCGACGATCTCCAGCGTCAGGTCGGACCAGTGGCACAGGTTGCCGAGGATACGGCCACCCTCCACTTCGTCGAAGTACCAGTGCCCGTCTTCGATGGCATGCCCGGCGATGAACCAGTTGACCATGCAGGGTCCGCTTTCCTTGGCCAGTTCCCGGCGCAGCCGTTCGAAATGGTCGGAACGCGGGCGGTTGAAGCCCATGAAGACCTTGCGCTCAGGGTTGCGCTTCATCGCCTCGGAGAGAGCTGCGAGCTGCTCGGGGGTGACGACATGCGGCTTCTCGATGTGCACGTCCTTGCCCGCGTCCAGCGCCGCCACCGCGTAGGGCGCATGGCTGGAATGGTTTGAGGCGATGAAAACCAGGTCGATTTGGGGATCGTTGATGATCTCGTTGGCGTCGGTGGTGGCATAGGCCCCCTTGTAGCGCGTTACCAGAGAGCGGGCGCGGGCTGGTTCGATGTCCATCGCCGCGCGGATCGATCCGCGCTCGATCTCGTCGAGGTAATAGGCGATGTTCGAGAAGGCGAAGGCGCCGGAGCCCAACAGGCCGACGCAGCGCCCCTTCGCATCGGGGTCGGGGCAGGCGGGGTTGTCCCAGCGGTTGCCGTCGAAGCCCTCCTTGGAGGCCATATGATACTGGCCGCGCACCTTTGCCAGCGTACGGCTGATCCCGTAGAGCTCGACGTAGCGGGTGACCTTGCGCAGTTTGAAGGCAAGCGATCTTTCCAGGTAGGCTTCAGTTGCCATTGTTTGTCTCTCCGATGTGTTCTCCCCGCGCCGCGGGGATTTTCTGGTCTTGTTCGGTCCGGGCTTGTCTGGCGCGGCCGGCGATGCGGGTCGTTCAGCCCGGACCGAACAAGGCCGACAGGATCAGTCGGGCCTGGCCTTCCTGTGCCAAGGGCGTGGCGATCATCAGCGCGGGGCAGTCTTCCCAAGCGCCGTAGTCCGGGCTGTAGTGGCTGGTATGGCGGGTCAGCCATGCGCCTTCGGGGGCGAAAAGCCGGGCGGTCAGGGTGGTTGCGCCGCAATGCAGTCGCAGGACCAGGCCCTCGCTCGGGATCGCGCTGTCCTCGGGACCTTCCACCAGCCAGGTCGGGTTCACCAGCCATAGGAGCCGCGCGCCCTCGCTAGTCTCGAAACGCCAGTGGTCCACGACTTCTAGCGCACCGCCCTCCAGCCGTACGCTGCGCGTCAGCGCCATGCGGGACACGCGCGTACTCTCCAGTCGTCCGGTCATTGCGCTGGCCTCCTGAGCGACCAGCACGGCAGTGGGCGCGCCGCGCACTGTGGCGTTGATCGAGCCCATGGTGGTCGCATAGCGCTCACGCTCGGCAGGCGCAGGGGCATTATGCCGCGATGACACCAGAGCCTCTTGCCGGATCGCCGGGTCGAGCGTGTAGGAATGGCAACCTGGATCGACCAACACGACCTCAGCGCCATGGCTGACTGCGACGCTTAGTGCGTCGTCGTGGTCATGTGCAGCGCGGCCCTTCAAGCCGATTGGGCCGGTCTTCATCGTCACGCGAAAGCCCTCGCCCGAGAGCGTGGCAAAGCCGCTTCTCGAGCCGTCCTGCCGGTCAAAGGCCGGGAAGAATGCCGCGTCGTCCCCTGACAGCGCGGCAAGGAAACTGTAGAGATCGGTCTGCGGCGCCATAGGCGCGGCACATAGCCGAGCGTCAGCCCGCTGCGCAGTCTCGCCAAACCACAGTACAAATCCGGAGTCCTGGTCGCCGAAAACCGGTAGCATGCCACCGTCGTTGGTGATCTGAGCCATGAAGGCAGCGGCCCGTTCCATCACCGCTGTCAGCATCCGCGCTGACGCGTCGCCCGCCCTCAACGCCAAGGTGTAGGGCAGTGCCACGATGTCTAGCGTCAACCGGTGATAAACGGTGGCACGCTCCAGATGGCAGCCGTCGGGTTCGAACTGCGGCTCGCAGGCCTTAGCAAAGTGGGCGAACGCCCTTGCGGTAGCGGTGCCATGCAGCCCGTCGAGAGCTGCATGCAGCACCACCTCTCCCATGAGGTCGGTCAGGTAGTGATTGCCGGGGACGTCACTGACCTCAGGGAAACGCGCCAAGAATAGTTGATGCGCGCGCAGGATCGCGCACAGCCGGTCGGTGGTGGCATCGTCGAGCGTGTCGGCAAACACGCCCGCGACGACCGCCATGTTGGCGCCGCGAATCGCTACCTCCATGCCGCAGGTCCAATTTACGCCGTAGCCCGGTGGGTTCGCCGAGGTCCAGTCGAAAATCACCCCGAGCGCCTGGTCGCGTAGGCTTGCACGGTCCTCAGGCGCGGCGGCAACAGCTGCCTCGGCGAACCAGACCAGCGCTTGCAGACGGCTCATCTCCCAGGGGATTTTGACGTCGGCGCGGATGCCAGCAGACAGGAAATCGCAGCCCGGAAAATAGACGCGAGGCCAACTATGGCCGTGTATTGGGTCGGCGTGCCAGCCGTCACCTGTTGGCAGGGGCAAGCGACCATAGCCAAGCACCGAGATTTGGCCGCTCTCTGCCTCGGCCCTGCGTTGCGCAATACGCTCTGTTCGAGCTGGATCAAAGGCTGTCGCCGTAACGAAGGCTTGTGCACACAGCTTGCCGAAAGCACGCAGCGCCTGCCGCTCCTCGGCCCCAGTGGTGGGCAGCCTGCCCAGGGCATAGTGTGGGTAAAAAATATGTGGTCGCATCCTCTGGCCTATCTTGGCTGCCAACGCGCGAGGTCCAGCCTCGCGCGTGCGTCGGAGCAGGTAGCGGAAGCGTTGACCTACGGCTCGGCTCATTGACGAAACCTTCCGAACTGGACCGAACGCCCGTTCGCTGCCTTCACAGTATTTGTCCAACCGATGATGAACAGTATGCT
>JBILYK010000051.1:0-24486 GCA_044377735.1 Paracoccaceae bacterium
AGCGGATGAGGTGACGGGGTTCAAAGAAGGCTGAACCACCGTCCTGCCGCCAGGCCCCGAGGGAAGGGAACGGCCCAAGCGGAATTCGAGTGCGGCACCCCCGAGGGAGGAGGAAAGGGGGTGCCGCTGATCCGATCGGCCCAAGGGAGGAGGAGAGGGCCGGTCGAAGCTGCAAGACGGGCGGCAGGAGCGAAAGAGGTCTTGGCGCCGCGTCTGTTGTGGGGGGCCGTCCAAGGGTGAGGCCCGTCAAATCTTATTTGCCGTAAGCGGCCTCTTTGGCCACCGAGGAGATCATCAGGCGGTGAAGACCCAGATCTGCCAGATCGCGGTCTGACAGGGCGTTCAACTCGGTCACCGTCTGAACATAGATCCGGCGGCGCTGCGCGTTCTTTTTGAACTTTTGAATCTGGTGCTGCACCAGATCGCGAAGGGCCCAACCAGCGGGACGGACTGACGAATTCACATATGCCATGACGGCCTCAATTCCTTAATTCTTGGGGGCGGGTTCATCACATTTGCAACTTTGCATCTGCGCCGTCCCTTTTGATCATGGTACAAACATGGGGCAAATGCTGCGGTTGCACAATGACCGGCTTGCGCAATGCCGCCATGCAGCAATTGCATGACTGACGTCACGGAAATGATAAACTTTACAATATCTTCGATGAAAATTTGAGCATTTGGTCAACACGCTCTTGCCCTTTTTCGGAAAGCACACAACTGTGCTGCAATAATGGGCGATGGACGAAAAAATGCGGGGGCTGGGATGGCACTTGATCTTGCGACGGTGAACGGGGTTCTGGCGGGGGTCTCTTGCCCCGGCGGGGGCGATCTTCTGAGCCGGGACCTTGTTCGGGCACTGAGCGTTGAGGGCGAGACGGTGCGATTTGTGCTGGAAGCGGCTTCGGCCGATGAGGCGCGCGCGCTTGCGCCGGCGCAAGCTGCCGCTGAGGCGGCGCTGCGTGCGGCGGGGGCAAGTTCGGTGCAGATCGTGATGACGGCGCATGGTCCGACGGGGCGGCCTGCGCCCAAGGCGCCGGCACCGACTGGCCCCGAGGGGCAGCCACCCAGCCTGAAGATCGGGCAGCACCCGACGGCGCATCAGGGCGGGCCGCAGCCGATTGCCGGGATTGCCAATATCATCGTCGTCGGCTCGGGCAAGGGTGGGGTGGGCAAATCCACTGTGTCCTCGAACCTTGCCGTGGCGCTGGCGCGCCAAGGTCGCCGGGTGGGGCTTTTGGATGCCGATATCTACGGCCCCAGCCAGCCGCGCATGATGGGCGTGTCGAAGCGCCCTGCGTCACCCGATGGCAAGCTGATTGAACCGGTTCATGCCCATGGCGTCACCATGATGTCTTTGGGGCTGATGTTGAAAGAGGGTGAGGCTGTGGTCTGGCGCGGCCCGATGATCATGGGGGCCTTGCAGCAGCTGTTGGGGCAGGTGCTGTGGGGCGAGTTGGATGTGCTGATCATCGACCTGCCGCCGGGGACGGGGGATATTCAACTGACGCTGGGCCAGCGCACCAAGCTGTCGGGCGCTGTGGTGGTGTCGACCCCGCAGGATGTGGCCATGCTGGACGCCAAGAAGGCGATCGACATGTTCCAAAAGCTCAAGACGCCGATCCTGGGGTTGATCGAGAATATGTCGACCTATGTCTGCCCGAACTGCGGCCATGAAGAGCATCTTTTTGGTCATGGCGGAGTGGCGGCTGAGGCCAAGCGGCTGGGTGTGCCGCTTTTGGGTGAGTTGCCGCTGGAGCTGGCGGTCCGTTTGGCAGGCGATGCGGGGCGGCCGGTGGCTGCCGACGATGGCCCCGCCGCCGAGGCCTATGCCCGCATCGCGCGCGTCCTGATCGCGCAAGGCGTCGCCTGAGCCCATAAACGCCCGGTTTGGCAGTGGCTGAGGGCGGCTGTCTTTCGGATCGTCCGAGACGCGGTTGCAACTGCGGCACTGGTTTTGCCGCGAATCACCTCACGGGATTTCACGGGAAAATTTAGGGAAACGGTGACTTTCTGAGGTTTATTCGCCTGCTGACAGCGTAATGTTCCCGTTATGTCCGTATCGTTGCTTTTGGCAATGAAAAAAAATGGGATTTCGTGGGCAAATTTTCTGCAGTGTGTCACCTCTACATATAGCGGTTCATCCTTCTCATGGGTCAACCTGTTGCATGGCTTGCGGCCAAAACACCACAAAATCCTGTTTTCTGACCCCTATCTGCACAAGATATGCCTATCGCTATCTAAAGTTTTCCATTGCTTCCCATGAATTCCCATGCCATCCCTTTCTCATCGAAAGACGAAGCGGTCAAAAAAAACGCGAGGGGCGGCGCAAGACCCCGAACAAGGCGAAAAAAAAGACAGGCTCATACAGGCAACCGCCTTCGTCGATTGAGACAACGAGATCCAGCGCGCGAGCGAGCAGACATCTCCCCCAGGTGGCAAGCGCGTAGGACGCCCAGCGATGGGACAGTGGGCGGATCGGGTAGTGGCAGCAACCCGGTCCGCCTTTTCTATTTCCGGGGTTCGCGCCCCAACAACGGAGCCGCAAGGCCAATGGCGAGCGAGGCGTTCAGAGGCGAATTCTACCAGAAGGTAGATGCCAAGGCCCGGGTGTCGATCCCGGCGGCCTTTCGCCGCATTCTGGAAGCCGAAGACCCCGTCTGTGAAACCAATCCCCGCGCACGCGTTTACATGGTTTACGGCGGCAAGGCCCGCCGGTTCGTGGAATGCTATTCGCGCGCAGGCGCAGATGCGCTGGCCGCCAAGATCGAAGCGATGGAGCTGGGTTCGCCCGAGCGCGACCGCGCTGAGCGCGACCTGATCAGCCGGTCGGTGATGATCGAGGTTGAGCCTGATGGCCGCATCGTGCTGCCGGTCAAGGTACGTGAGAAAATGGGCTTTGTGGGCGAAGATCTGGCCGGGGGTGGTGAGGCCGCTTTTGCCGGGTTCACCAACCGCTTTAAGCTGTATCGCCGCGAAGTCTATGAAGCGGAGCTTGCCGATGATGACGGCGATGACGGCGTTGATCCCTTGGCCCTGGTGGGGCGTGCGACGCGGAGCGGGTAAGGTATGACCCTCAGCGCAGCCCTGCCAGACAGCGCTTTTCCCGACCGCGCCCCGCATGTTCCGGTTCTTCTCACCCCGCTTCTTGCGGCGGTGGCCCCTGTTGAAGGGGTTTGGCTGGACGGCACTTTTGGTGCGGGTGGCTATGCCAAGGGTCTGTTGGCCGCTGGCGCGTCTTGTGTGATTGGCGTGGACCGGGACCCTTTGGCCTTGCAGATGGCGCAGGCCTGGGCGGGCGCGTATGGCGAGCGCTTGCGGCTGGTGGCGGGCAATTTCTCGGATCTTGATCGCTATTCGGATGTGGCGCTGGATGGGATCGTTCTGGATCTGGGCGTGTCGTCGATGCAGCTTGATCTGGCCGAGCGCGGATTTTCGTTCCAAAAGAACGGCCCCTTGGACATGCGGATGAGCCAAGAGGGCCCTTCGGCGGCGGATCTGGTCAACACCGCCGATGAGGCGGTGCTGGCGGATGTCCTTTATCACTATGGCGAGGAGCACGCCTCACGCCGCATCGCGCGGGCGATTGTGGCGGCGCGGACGGTCGCGCCGATCAGCACCACGCTGCAATTGGCCGAGATCGTGTCGAAATGCCTGCCGCGCCCGAAGCCGGGGCAAAGCCACCCCGCGACGCGCAGCTTTCAGGCGATCCGCATCGCGGTGAACACCGAGTTTTCCGAACTTGCGATGGGGCTTATGGCGGCGGAACGCGCGCTGAAACCCGGCGGCAAGCTGGCTGTTGTCACCTTTCACAGTCTGGAGGACCGGATCGTGAAGCGGTTTATGCAGCTGGCCTCGGGGCATGAGGCCAATACCAACCGCTATGCGCCCGCCCGCGCCGATACCACTGCGCGCTTTACCCTTGTCACCCGCCGCGCCATGGGGCCGGATGAGGCGGAACTGGCGCAAAACCCGCGCTCGCGCAGTGCCAAGCTGCGCGTGGCCAGCCGCACCACGGCCCCGGCAGAGGCGGTCAACCCCGCCGATCTGGGCGTGCCGCAACTGACCCTGCCGAAGAAAGGACGCCGCTGACATGCGCCCGCTTCTTTATGTTCTGTCGTTTCTTGGCGTGCTGGGCCTTGGCTTTTGGGCCTACCGCGAGAATTACACCACCCAGTCTGCGCTGCGCGAGGTGGCTGATCTGCAAGATGACATTGCCACGCTGCATGAATCTCTGGCGATTCAGCGTGCTGAATGGGCGCATTTGAACCGGCCCGAGCGGCTGCGCGATCTGGCGGTGTTGAACTTTGACCGGCTGGGGTTGATGCCGATGGAGCCGCACCAATTTGGCCGTGGCACCGAAGTGGCCTACCCGCCGCCGCCCGCCTTGGCCGACAGCGTTTCTGATCTGGCCATCGAGGCCCCCGTCGATGTCTCTGGCACCCTGAATGCTGACCCCGAGGTGCAAAGCCCATGACCCGCACACCCCTTCGCCCGCTTGCCCGCATCCTGCATGCCCGCGCCACGGGTGGCAGTCCTGATGCGATCGAGCGTGACAATCTGCGTGAGCGCAATGAAGCACAGCGCGAGCGCGCACGTGGGCGGGCGCAGTTGCGGCTGTTGTTCTTGTGCATGTGCTTTTTCTCGGCCTTCACGGTGGTTGGCGCGCGGATGGGCATGCTGGCCGCGTCAGAACCGATGGAGCCGCGCAGTGCAGGGGCGACGAACAGCATCACTGCAGGCCGGGCCGATATCGTTGACCGCAATGGCCGGGTGTTGGCCACCAATATGCTGACCCATGCGCTGTATGTGCAAAGGAAAGACCTGATCGATCCGGCCCGCGTCGCGCGCGAATTGGCGGTGATCTTCCCCGAACTGGATGCCCCCACGCTGGAGCGCCGCTTTACCGATGGCCGCAGCTTCTTGTGGGTGCGCCGGGTGATGTCGCCTGAGCAGATGCAGGCGGTGCATAACATTGGCGATCCGGGCCTGTTGTTTGGTCCGCGCGAGATGCGGCTTTATCCCAATGGGCAGCTGGCGGCCCATATCCTTGGCGGGGCTTCGTTCGGGGCCGAGGGGGTGGACCGGGCCGAGGTGATTGGCACGGCGGGCATCGAGAAGGCGCTGGATGCGCGGCTGCGTGATCCGGCACAGGCGGGCACGCCGTTGGAATTGTCGCTGGATTTGACGGTGCAGGCCACTGTGGAAGAGGTTCTGGAAACCGGCGTGCGCCAGTATGAGGCCAAGGGCGGCGCGGTGATCTTGATGGATGTGCGCACCGGCGAGATTGCGGCCATGGCCTCATATCCGTCGTTTGACCCCAATGACCGGCCCAATCCTTTGGCCGATCCCAAGGCCGAGCCGGGCGATAGTGTTCTGTTCAACCGCGCGGTTCAGGGGGTTTATGAGCTTGGGTCGACCTTCAAGATATTTGCGGCGGCACAAGCGATGGATCTGGGGCTGGTCACATCCGAGACCGCGGTGGACACCCAAAGCCTGAGCGTGGGCCGCAAGCGGTTTACCGAGTTTGACAACAAGAAGTATGGCCCGACCAAAACCGTGTCCGAGGTGATGGAGGTGTCGTCGAACATCGGCACCGGACATATCGCCTTGATGATTGGTGCCGAGCGGCAGAAGGCGTTTTACAAGACGCTGGGGCTTTTGGACCCGTCGCCGGTGGAACTGATTGAGGCGCCGGGGGCGCGGCCCTTGGTGCCGAAGAAATGGACCGATCTGGTGACGGTGACGGCAAGCTTTGGGCATGGGATGTCATCGAGCCCGCTGAACCTTGCGGCGGCCTATGCGACGCTGGCCAATGGCGGCATCAAGGTGACGCCGACGCTGTTGCGGCGCAATGAGGTGATGGCTGGCCCGCGCGTGCTGTCAGAAGGTGCGGCGCTGGAGTCGATCATCATGTTGCGCCGGGTTGTGACCAACGGCACGGCCTCGATGGCGAAGATGGATGAATATGCCATTGGTGGCAAAACCGGCACCGCCGACAAGCCGATGCGGGGCGGGGGGTATTATGAGGATAAGGTGATCACCACCTTCGCCTCGGTCTTCCCGACTGAGGCGCCGAAATACGTGCTTTTGGTCACGCTGGACGAGCCGATTGACCGCACCGGTCCCGAGGTGCGCCGCACTGCAGGTTGGACGGCTGTACCGGTGGCGGCGGAAATCATACGCCGCACGGCACCCTTGATGGGGCTTCGCCCGGCCATTGCAGCGCCAGCCCTTGATGGGTTAACTGCCGTCAATCAATAGATTTGGGGTCAGGGCATGGTGGGAAAGCATTTATCGGAACTGGGGCTGACCGCACGCGGTGGCCGGGATCCTGTGCTTTCCGGTCTGACGGTTGACAGCCGCGCGGTGCGGCCGGGCAGTTTGTTTGCCGCCCTTGCGGGTGCGCGGATGCATGGGGCCGGGTTTATCGGCCCCGCCTTGCGGATGGGGGCGGCTGCGATCTTGACCGATGCCGCGGGCGCCAAGCTGGCGGCTGAGGTTTTGGCGGGCGCGGAGGCGGCCTTGGTCATTGCCGATGACCCGCGTGAGGCTTTGGCCTATGCGGCGGCGCTGTGGTTTGGCGCGCAGCCCGCGACCATGGTGGCGGTGACCGGCACCAATGGAAAAACCTCTGTGGCGACCTTTGCCCGCCAGATTTGGGTGGCCCTTGGCCACGGCGCGATCAACATCGGCACCACGGGCGTTGAAGGCGCGTGGGAGGCCCCTTCGAGCCACACCACCCCCGACCCGATCACGCTGCACGCCATGCTGGCCGGGGCGGCAGCGGCGGGGGTGACCCATGCGGCGATAGAGGCCTCGTCCCATGGGTTGGATCAGCGCCGGATGGACGGTGTGCGTCTGCGGGCGGCGGGCTTCACCAACCTGACGCAGGATCATCTGGATTATCACCACACGATGGAGGCCTATGCCGAGGCCAAGTCGGGGCTGTTCAGCCGCCTGTTGCCCGAGGATGGGGCGGCAGTCATCAATCTGAATGGCGCAGGCGGGGCGGCGATGGCCGATCTGTGCGTCGCGCGCGGCATGCGCACGCTGACCATCGGCCATGAAGAGGGGGCGGATCTGCGGATCCGCGGCCAGCGCTATGGCGCGACCGGCCAAGACTTGCGCTTTGACTGGCAAGGCCAGCCCTATCAGGTGCATCTGAACCTTGTGGGCGGGTTTCAGGCGGAAAACGTGCTGGTGGCGGCGGGTCTGGTGATTGGCGCAGGGGCCGCCCCCGGCGATGTGTTTCGGGCGCTGTCCAGTCTGACGGGGGTGCGGGGCCGGATGCAACTGGCCGCCACCCGCAAGAACGGGGCGGCGGTTTATGTTGACTATGCCCATACCCCCGATGCGGTGGAAACCGCGTTGAAGGCGCTGCGCCCGCATGTTTTGGGCCGGATTGTCATTGTCTTTGGCGCGGGCGGCGACCGTGACACCACAAAGCGCCCCTTGATGGGAGCTGCCGCGCGCGCGCATGCCGATGTGCTTTATGTGACCGACGACAACCCGCGCTCGGAAGAGCCTGCCGCCATTCGGGCGGCCATTCTGGCCGCGTGTCCTGAGGCCAATGAGGTGGGCGACCGCGCCGAGGCCATTTTGCGCGGGGTGGATGCGCTGGGGCCGGGGGATGCCTTGCTGATTGCGGGCAAGGGGCATGAGACGGGGCAGACCATCATGGGACAGGTCTATCCGTTTGACGATGTGGAACAGGCCAGCATTGCGGTGGCGGCCTTGGATGGGGTGATCTGATGCTGTGGACCTCTGATGAGGCGGTGGCCGCAACCGGGGGGCGGACAACCGCGCCTTGGACGGCGGGGGGCGTGTCGATTGACACGCGGACCTTGCAGCCCGGCGATTTGTTCGTGGCGCTGAAGGATGTGCGTGACGGGCATGACTTTGTGGCCCAAGCGCTGGAAAAGGGCGCGGCGGCGGCGCTCGTCAGCCGGGTGCCTGATGGGCTCTCCTCGGGCGCTCCGCTTCTCGTCGTGCCGGATGTGTTGAAGGCGCTGGAAGATCTGGGCCGCGCCGCGCGGGCGCGTAGCAAGGCGCGCGTGGTGGGGGTGACCGGGTCGGTTGGCAAGACCTCGACCAAGGAAATGCTGCGGGTGGTCTTGGGTGGGCAGGGCCGGGTGCATGCGGCGGAGGCGAGTTACAACAACCATTGGGGCGTGCCCTTGACCCTTGCGCGGTTGCCGCGTGAGGCGGATTTCGCGGTGATCGAGATTGGCATGAACCATCCGGGCGAGATTGCGCCCCTGTCCCGCATGGCGCGGCCCGATGTGGTGGTGATCACCACGGTCGCCCCCGCCCATCTGGAGGCGTTTGACAGCATTGAGGGCATTGCCCATGAAAAGGCGTCGATTATTGACGGCTTGCAGCCGGGCGGTGTGGCGGTGTTGAACGCCGATATCGCCACCAGCCCTCTTTTGCGGGCCAAGGCCGATACGGCGCAGGCCCGGTCCGTGACCTTTGGCGCGGTCGAGGGGGCGGATTATCGGTTGGTTTCGGTGCAGATTGGCGATGACAGCACGGTGGTGCGCGCCACGCGGCAGGGTCAGCCGGTGCTGTATAAGGTGATGTCGCCGGGTCGGCATTTCGCGGCCAATGGGCTGGCGGTCTTGGCGGTGGCGGATGCCTTGGGTCTTGATCCGGTGATTTCGGCGACTGATCTTGGCCATTGGCAGCCCCCTGCAGGGCGCGGTGTGCGCGAGCGGATCGTGCAGGATCTGGTGGATGAAACCGGGTTTGAGCTGATTGACGATGCCTTCAACGCCAATCCCGCCTCGATGGCGGCAAGCCTTGAGGTCTTGATCAACGCGCGGCCCAAAGACGGGATCGGATCACGGGCCAAGGGACGCCGGATTGCGATCTTGGGCGACATGCTGGAACTGGGGCCGACCGAGGCTGCGCTGCATGCCGCGATTGCCGAAATGCCGGGGTTGGCCGCCATTGACCTGATCCATTGCGTCGGGCCACGCATGAAAGCGCTGCATGCCGCCCTGCCGCGCGCCCAGCGCGGCGAGTGGGTGGCCACGGCGGCCGAGCTTGTGCCGCGTGCGCGGCACTTGATCGACGCGGGCGACATCATTTTGGTCAAGGGATCAAAGGGCATCAAGGTGTCGCTCATGGTTGACGCCTTGCGCAAATTGGGGCAACCAGCCGCTGCCGCACAGGGAGATGTTTAATGTTGTACTGGCTCACCGAGTTTTCTGATGGCGGCGACGTCTTTAACCTGTTTCGATACATCACCTTCCGTGCCGGCATGGCCTTTGCCACGGCGCTGATCTTTGGCTTTTTGTTTGGCCGCCCGCTGATTGACCTGTTGCGTCGCAAACAGGGCAAGGGTCAGCCGATCCGCGATGACGGGCCGCAAAGCCATTTGGCCAAGGTGGGCACGCCGACGATGGGAGGGCTGTTGATCCTGTCGGCGTTGGTGTTTTCCACGCTTTTGTGGGCGCGGTTGGACAATCCTTATGTCTGGATCACGCTTTTGGTGACGCTGGCCTTTGGTTTGATCGGCTTTGCCGATGACTATGCCAAGGTGACCAAGCAAACGACTGCGGGGGTTTCGGGCAAGGTTCGGATGGCGGCGGGGTTGGTGATTGCCGCCCTGGCAAGCTATGCGGCGGCCAGCTTTCATCCGGCCGCGCTGACCAACCAATTGGCTTTGCCTTTGTTCAAGGATGCGCTTGTTAACCTGTCGGTATTCTTCATTCCCTTTGGCATGTTCGTCATTGTGGGGGCCGCCAATGCGGTGAATCTGACGGACGGGCTGGACGGGTTGGCGATCATGCCAGTGATGATTGCCGGTGCCACGCTGGGGGTGATTGCCTATGTGGTCGGCAACTATAACTTTTCAGAATATCTGGGCGTGCATTTCGTGCCCGGCACGGGCGAGCTATTGATCTTTGCCTCTGCCCTTTTCGGCGCGGGGCTGGGGTTTTTATGGTACAACGCGCCGCCTGCGGCGGTGTTCATGGGGGACACCGGCGCGCTGGCGCTGGGCGGGGCTTTGGGGGCCATTGCGGTTTGCACCAAGCATGAGATCGTGCTGGGCATTGTCGGGGGCCTCTTTGTGGTTGAGGCGCTGAGCGTCATCATTCAGGTTTTGTATTTCAAGCGCACGGGTCGCCGCGTGTTCTTGATGGCCCCTATCCACCACCACTTTGAAAAGAAGGGTTGGGCCGAGCCGCAGATTGTGATCCGGTTTTGGATTATCAGCCTGATTTTGGCGATGATCGGGCTGGCCACGCTGAAGGTGCGCTAAGCGCAATGGCCTGACGAAAGGCTGACTGGCGAAAGCTTGCCGTCGCTTGGCTTGTAGCTTGTCTCTTGACAGATCAACCGTAGACTCGGGCGCAGTACCAGTTTCGCCCGGAGGCCCCATGCGTTGGATTGTTCGCAGCGTTTTTGCCGTTGTCCTTGCGCTGGTAACTTTGGCCATGCTGGCCGCAGGCGCCTTGTTCCTGATTCCCTCTGAACGGATTGCGGGGGTCGTGGTTGGGCAGTTCAAGACACTGACCGGGCGGGACTTGGTGATCGAAGGGGCGGTCCGGCCGACGGTGTGGCCGGTGCTTGGGGTCAAGACCGGCAAGGTGTCGATCTCGAATGCCGAGTGGTCCGATATGGGCCCGATGTTTCAGGCCGAGGCGCTGGAGATTGCGGTGGATATGGCGGCGCTGATCGGGGGCGAGGCCAAGATCACAGCGGTTGAGGCAGTGGGGCCTGTGCTCTTGTTGGAGCGCGCCCGCGACGGGCGGGAGAACTGGGTTTTTGGCGGCGAAAGCGGCGGGTCGGTCAGCACCAAGACGCCGGGTGTGGGCGCACCCTTTACGCTGGGGCGGGCCTCGGTCACGGGGGGGCGGCTGGTTTTTGTCGATCATGGCACCGGCGCAAGGGTGGATCTGCAAGAACTGGCCTTGGATACCGCGATCCCTGACTTTGAAGGCCCGGTGCAGGTGGTGCTGTCGGCGGTGCTGCAGGGGCAAGCCTTTGCCGCCGATCTGACCTTGGGGCAGTTCCGCGCCTTTCTGGATGGCAAGCTGGGGCCGGTGACGCTGGCCTTTGAGGCGGGCGAGGCAGAGGGCCGTTTCGAGGGGCAGGCGGGTTGGAAGCCGATGGCGGCCAAGGGCGATGTCCAGGTCGATCTGGGACGGCTGGCCGAAGTTGCGGCCTTGGCGGGCGCTTCGGCTTTGGCGCTGCCCAAAGGCCTGGGGGCGGGGGGTGTCACGGTTCAGGGGGGGCTGACGCTGACCGATGCGGGATCGGTGCATCTGCGCGGCGGCACGCTGCGGCTGGATGAGACGGTGCTGGCGGTGGACGCCGATCTGACCCAAGGCGAGGACCGGCCCAAGCTGGTGGCCAAGGTGGTGGCCGGGGCACTGGATTTGCAAGCCGCACTGGGGCAGACCGGGGGCGGTGCGGGCGGCGACATGCAGTCCGAGGGGTGGCCCAAGGAGCGGATCGATGTCTCGGGCCTTTCGGCGCTGGATGCTGAGGTGTCGCTCAAGGCCGATGGGATCAATCTTGGCCTTGCCACCTTTGGCCCCACCGCACTGCGGCTGACGATTGATCGGTCCCGCGCGGTCTTTGATCTGGCCCGCGTCAAGGCCTATGGCGGCGAGATCAGTGGCCAGTTCGTGGTGAACGGGCGCAAGGGGCTGTCGGTGGGCGGTGATCTGGCGTTCAACGGTCTCGCATTGCAGCCCTTGTTGACGGATTTCGCGGGCTATGAGCGGCTGGTTGGCACTGGCGATTTGCGGCTGAAGTTTCTGGGGTCGGGCGCGTCGGTCGATGCGATCATGCAGGGGCTGGAAGGCTCGGGCAGTCTTGCCTTGGGGCGTGGCGAGATTTTGGGGCTGGATATCGCGGGCATGCTGCGCACGCTGGATGCAGGCTTTGTCGGGGTGGGGCAAAAGACGGTGTTCAACGCGCTGACGGGCAGCTTTTCGATTGCGGGCGGGGTGTTGGAGACCGCCGATCTGGTGCTGGATGCGCCATTTGCCAAGGTGACCGGGGCGGGCAATCTGGGCCTTGGCGCACGCACGATCAACTATCGGCTGCGCGCGACGGCCTTGGTGGATGCGGCGGGTGCGGGGGGGGTCACCGCGCCGATCGTGATCCGTGGGCCTTGGGCCAACCCCAAGATCAGCCTTGATCTGGAAGCTTTGGCGCGCGAGCAGCTGGAAGAAGAGGCCAAGGCGCTGGAGGCTGCCGCCAAAGCGCGCGCGGCCGAGTTGGAGACCGAAGCCCGCGCCAAGTTGGAGGCGGCCGAGGCCGCTGCGCGTGCCAAGTTGGAAAATGAGTTGGGCGTGGTGCAAGGGACAGGCGAAAGCATCGAAGATGCGGTCAAGCGGCGCGGTGAAGACGTGCTGACTGATGAGGCCGCGCGGGCCTTGGAAAAGCTGTTGGGCGGCAATTGACCAAAGCCGTCTGATCGGGCGCCGATGAAAAAGGGGGCCGATTGGCCCCCTTTCCCGTGAAGGTGCTGGGATTACTTGATTTCGCTGGTCGGGCGCGGGGTTGTCGCGGCTTCTGGCGGCAGGACCGGCAGCGTCACCGGCGGCAATGTACCGGTCAGGCTTTCCAGAAAGGCCACGATCTGCGCGGTATCTTCGGGTTTCAGCGTCTCACCCAGCTGGCTTTCGGCCATGATTTCAACGGCCACCGACAGATCCCAAACCTTGCCCGAGTGGAAGTAAGGCGCGGTCAGCGCGATGTTGCGCAAGGGCGAGGCGCGGAACACATATTCGTCTTCTGCGGTTTCGGTCACCGCAAAGCGGCCCTTGTCGCCCACCGGCAGGATTTCCGAGCCGGGCTTTTCGATCAGGCCAAAGGGATAATAGCCATGGCCGCCGACGTTGATGCCGGAATGGCAAGACGAACAGCCCTTGTCGACGAAAAGCTGCAAGCCAGCCTTGGCGTCATCGGACATGGCGGCGTCATCGCCGTTGAGCCAAGCGTCAAATGGAGCGGGCGTGATGAGCGTGGCTTCAAACGCCTCGATCGCCTTGGCCATGTTGTCGAAGGACACCGGATCGGCCTCGTCGGGGAAGGCGGCCATGAACCAATCGGTATAGGCGGGCATCGAATTCAGCGTTTCGATCACTTGCTCGGGGGTATTGGCCATCTCAACACCGGCCTGAATTGGGCCTTTGGCTTGGGCGGCAAGGTCATCGACGCGGCCATCCCAGAACTGGGCCTCGTTCAGCACGGCATTGAGCACGGTGGGTGAGTTGCGGGGGCCCTTTTGCCAGCCGTGGCCGACCGAAGTTTCCATGTTGTCATCGCCGCCGGTGGCAAGGTTGTGACACGAGGCGCAGGAGAACACACCCGAAGCCGACAGGCGTGGATCAAAGAACAGGGCTTTGCCCAGCTCGATCTTTTCGGGGGTGATGGGGTTGTCCTTGACCGCAGGAATGGTCGAGGGCAGCGGCTTGAATTGGTCCGCGACGGAGTCGCGCAGGGCATCTGCCTGAACTGCGCCGACAAGCGCCGTCGTCGTGGCAAGGATCATGGGAATCAGGTGACGCATAGGTATTCTCCGTTCGGTTGGATGGTCCGCGCGGGAAGACTAAAGGGGGATGCAGGATGGCACGACCATGATTTAGATCAATTCTAATTCGCGCGTGCCTGAGTTCGAAAAGCAATTCGAAATCATGAATATGCAATATGCAATAATCTTGGCCCCTAAACAAAAAGAACAGCCTGATGGGGCTGTTCTTTTCGAAAACTGAACGGATCCGAGGTTGTTAGCGGCGGCGGTCGCGCCGTGCACTCATCGGCTGGAAGGCGACGCCGACATGGGCCTCGCAATAGGGTTTGCCGGCTACGGAAGGCAGACCGCAGAACCAGAAATCATCGGTGGCGGGGTCGCCGATCGGCCATTTGCAGGTGCGTTCGGTCAGTTCCATCAGCGTGAGCTTCTTGGCGTGCTTTTCCACCTCGCGCACCGAGGCCAGCACCTCGGGGCTGATTTCGTTGGCGGAAGGCTGAGGCGGCAGGGGTTGGCCTGCGGGAATGATCGCCTTGCGGATCGGCAGAGGCGTCACGGTTGCCCCCGAGGCCGGGGCCGCCTGCGGGTCGGGGCGCTCAGCCGCTGGTCTGGGCGCAGCGGCGGGCTTGACAGCGGCCGGTTCAGCCGGTTTCGGGCTTGGCGCCTCGTTGCGGGCAAGGCTTGGCTGTTCGGCGTCCTCAGCCGCCACCGCCGCACCCTCGCCGGCACGATTGGACAGGCCGAGCCTGTGCACCTTGCCGATCACGGCATTGCGGGTCACCCCGCCCAACTCTTTGGCGATCTGGCTGGCCGACTGGCCTTCGGCCCACATCCGCTTGAGCGTTTCAACGCGTTCGTCGGTCCAGGACATCTTCACCTCGCCAATGCCATTTCGGCCATTCTATTCAGGACGCTATCCGATACAAGGCAAGGGGGCGGGAATCAAGCGCCGAAAGGGCCGACGATGAGTCATGATTGGCAAACACAGAAGGCAGAGACCTTCCAGACCTTCAAACAGGGGGTTCGGGGCGTCAAGGTGCCGAAAGAGGCGGTGGTGGTGTTCTACTTCCTGGCCGAAGAGCTAAAGCCGCAATGGGCGGCGGCGGAAAAGGTGCTGCGCGCGCGCGGCTTTGTCACGCGCCACGATGCCGACCAGATTGAAGCGCGCACGCCGACCGTGATCCCGATCACCGCCGAGGCGATCTGGGATTGGGAAAAGGCGGGCACCGAAGAGGTTCTGCCCTTTGATTTCTGGCCCGATGGCTGGGAAATCGAGGAGTAAGTCTGCTCCTCGTCGCCGTTTCGGCGCTCGTCGCAAGGGAAGATGAGTATTTGGAAAGGCGCAAACCGGGGAGGGCCCGCGCCTTTTGATTTGCGCCTTTTGAAATACTCAATCGAGACGCAGAGTGTGGGGGAAGCGGCCATGGAACAAGGCCGCGCGGGGGCGAAGCGCCCCCGTTTTTGATCTGGCGTCGTTCAGCGCGTTGGTGTGCCGTTTACCCAAGTGGCATGGATCGCCCGGTCATCGCCCATCATGATGGTGGGGAAGATCGCCTGCCAGATATCCTCGGCCCGGCGGGTGGCCTGTTCGATGGCGGCGGTTGAGGCGAGATCGACAATCACGAGATCGGCCTCCATCCCCGGCGCAATCGTGCCGATGCGGTCGCTTGCGTGCAGACTTTGGGCGCTGCCGGCGGTGGCCAGCCACCACAGTTCGGCCGGATGGAGCGCGCGGCCGCGCAGTTGGCCCACCTCATAGGCCGCCGCCATGGTGCGCAGCATGGAAAATGACGAGCCGCCCCCGGTGTCGGTGGCAAGGCCGATGCGGTGGCCTGCGGCTTTCAGCCCGCCCATGTCAAACAGGCCCGATCCGATGAAGGTATTCGAGGTCGGGCAGTGGATCAGGCTGGCATCCATCTCGCGCAGGCGGGCCTTTTCGCGGTCGGTCAGCCAGATGGCATGGCCGTAAAGCCCGCCTTTGCGCAAAAGGCCGTGGGCCTCATAGGTGTCGAGATAGTCGCGCGCCGTGGGGAAAAGCGATTTCACCCAGTCGATCTCGTCGGTCTGTTCCGAAAGGTGGGTTTGCATCAGGCAATCGGGGTGTTCGGCCCATAGCGCGCCCAGTGCGGACAGTTGGTCAGGGCTTGAGGTGGGCGAAAAGCGTGGGGTGATGACATAGGACAGCCGGTCGACCCCGTGCCATGTGGCCAGAAGGGCCTTGCTGTCGTCATAGGCGGATTGCGCGGTGTCGCGCAGGCCTTCGGGCGCGTTGCGGTCCATGCAGGTTTTGCCGGTCCAGATTCTTTGGCCTCGGGTCTGGGCGGCGGTGAAGATCGCCTCCACGCTGGCGGGGTGGATGGTGGCATAGCTGCAAAAGCTGGTGGTGCCATGGGACAGTGTCAGATCGCAATAGCGATCGGCCACGGCGCGGGCATAGGTGGGGTCGGCAAAGCGCATCTCTTCGGGGAAAGTGTAGCTGTTCAACCAGTCGATCAGCCGCTTGCCCCAAGAGGCGATAATCGCGGTTTGGGGGTAATGCACATGGGCGTCGATGAAGCCTGCCGAAATGAGGTGGCGGCCGTAATCGGTGATCTTTGCGCCGGTGTGGGCGGCTTTGAGCGCCTCGGCCTCGCCCACGGCGAGGATGCGACCAGCCTCGACCAGCACTGCGCCTTGGGTGATATGGTGCGCCGCAGCGGGCCCCATGGCAAAGGGATCCGCGGTGAAGGTCAGGACTTGTCCCAGAATCAGATCGGCCATTGTGTTCCCGTGCTGTCATCTTGTGCAAACCGCATCACCCTAGAGGCTTATGCCAATTCGGTAAATTTCAAATGCCCCCCTGTTTTGCCGAAAACAGTTTCGTTAAGCATGGGAAAGCGGGAGTGCGCCGATGGATGAGAATCTGGCCGTCATGGACGAGGACGAGGTGCACGCCGACCGCGTGGCCGCGATTCTGCACGCCGTGGAAGCGGGAGACATAGGCCGGTTGTCCGGGCTGATGGAACCTTTGCATGCAGCCGATATTGCCGACCTTTTGGAGCAGATCAACCCGCATGACCGCCGCGCGCTTTTGGCGCTGTGGTCGGGGGGGATTGATGGCGATGTGCTGTCGGAACTGGATTGGTCGATCCGCGAAGAGGTGATCGACGCCTTGCCCGATGCCGTGGTGGCCGAGGCGGTTCGTACGCTGGACACCGATGATGTCGTTGATATCCTTGAAGATCTTGAACCTGAAGGCCGAAGAAGATCCTTGGCGCACTTGCGGTTGCCGACCGGGTCGCGGTGGAGCAGGCGCTGGCCTATCCCGAAGGGGCCGCCGGGCGTTTGATGCAGCGCGAGGTGGTGGTGGCACCCGAGCATTGGACGGTGGGTGAGGCGATTGACCATCTGCGCGCCGCAGAAAACCTGCCCGATCAGTTCTACCATGTAATCTTGGTTGACCCTCGGATGAAGCCTGTGGGCTATGTCACCTTGGGCCGGGTCTTGTCGGCACGGCGCGATGTGGCGCTGCGTGGCATTACCGAGGACAGCTTTCGCACCGTTTTTGCCGCCGACCCGGAGGGCGATGTGGCCTATATGTTCAACCAGTATCATCTGATTTCCTGCCCGGTGGTCGATGCGGGCGGGCGTTTGGTGGGGGTGATCACCATTGATGACGCGATGAATGTCTTGGACGAAGAGCATGAGGAGGACCTTTTGCGCTTGGCCGGGGTCGGGGATGACAGTTCGATTGCCGACGGGGTCTGGGACACGATGAAGGCGCGGATGCCTTGGTTGGCGATCTCATTGGTGACGGCGAATATCGCGGCCTTGGTCGTGGCGCAGTTTGAGGCGACGATTGCGCAGGTGGTCGTTCTGGCCGCGCTGATGCCGATTGTGGCTGCCATGGGGGGCAATGCGGCGACGCAATCCTTGACCGTGGCAGTGCGCGCGCTGGCGACGCGTGATCTGACCGGCGCGAATGCCTGGCGGGTGGTGCGGCGGGAGCTGGTGGTGGGTCTGCTGAACGGATTGGCGTTTGCGATTGTGATGGCGGGGGCAGCCTTTGCCCTTTTCGATGCGCCGATGATCGGCGCGGTGATTGGGCTTGCGCTGGTCATCACGTTGATCGTGGCGGCGTTGGCCGGGGTTGTGGTGCCTTTGGTGTTGGACCGGATGGGCTTTGATCCAGCTTTGTCCTCGGGCACTTTTGTGATCACGCTGACCGATGTGATAGGGTTTTTCGCCTTTCTGGGGCTGGCGACGGTCCTGCTGACATGATGGCCAGAGGCATGGGCAAGACCGGCTCGATGGCGCTTTTGATTGTGTCGCAGGTATTGGTTCTAAGCTTGTGGTTTCTTTCATCGGCCACCATGCCGGGGATGCTGGCCGAAGCGGCGATCTCGCCGTCGCGGCAGGCGGCTTTGTCAAGCGGTGTGCAGATTGGCTTTGTCGCCGGCGCGCTGGTGTCGGCGGTGCTGGGGCTGGCCGACCGGTTTGATCCACGCTGGCTGTTTGGGGCCTGCGCCATGTTGGCGGCGGCGGCCAATGCGCTTTTGCCCACACTGCCGGTGGGCGCTGATCTGGCGATTGCGCTGCGGGTTGTGACAGGGCTTTTGTTGGCTGGGGTCTATCCGGTGGGCATGAAGATTGCGGCCGGTTGGGGCGTGACGGACCGTGGCTTTTTGGTGGGGCTTTTGGTGGGAGCGCTGACCTTGGGGTCATCCTTGCCCCATCTTTTGGTGGGCCTTGGCGGGGCAGACTGGCGGCTGACGGTTTATTTCAGCGCGGCTGGCGCATTGATGGGCGGCGTTTTGGTATTGGGGGCCGCGCTTGGGCCGTATCACGCCCGCGCGCAGAGCGTTTCGCTGCGCGCTATAACATTGGCTTGGACTGACCGCCGTATCCGGCGGGCTTACGGAGGTTATCTAGGCCATATGTGGGAGCTTTATGCGCTTTGGGCTTGGATGCCAGTGGCGGCTGCGGCCTCGTTCGCGGGCAGAATGGACATGGCGGCTGCGCAGGGTTTGGCCACTTGGGTGACCTTTGCCGCCATCGGGTTGGGGGCGGTCAGCGCGGTTGTAGCCGGGTGGGTGGCTGGCCGGTTTGGCAAGGCCAATGTGGCGATTTTCGCGCTTGCGGCATCGCTGCTGGCGGGCCTGGCGACGGCGGCCAGTTTTGGCGGGCCGTGGGGGCTGACGGCGGGGCTGTTTGTGGTCTGGGGCATTGCTGTGGTTCCTGATTCGGCGCAGTTCTCGGCACTGGTGGCCGATGCGGCCCCGCCGGAACTTGCGGGCAGCCTGATGACGCTGCAGACCGCGCTAGGGTTTTTGCTGACCTTTGCCACGGTGCAATTGGCCCCGCTCTTGGCCGAACAGATTGGCTGGCAGGCGGTGCTGGCGGCGCTGGCCCTTGGTCCGGCCTTGGGGATTGCTGCGATCTGGGCCTTGCGCGAAGGGCGTGTCTAGGGCGGATCGCATTCAAGCTGATTCAGATTGAATGCGATCCAAGACAGGCAAGCCGTTGGGAATGTGGCGTAGCGTTTGATCGGCTGAACCCCATCAAAAGCGATACGCTTTAAGGGGTGCATGGGGTTTTGGGTGACGCTTTTGTGCCGCACCGCGTGGCCTGTTGCGGCATGTTGGCGGCAGGGTAGGGCAGGGTGGGGCAGGGTAGGACGGGAGAATGGCGATGACGGATTTGGCACAGTTGAAGGCCGAGGCACGCGCCGCCGCCTTTGTGGCGCGCAAGGCGGCGTTTCAGCGCGGGCAGGGCCAGGCGGCCGAGATTCTGGCCGATGTGCTGGCGGCCTATCGCGGCAAGGTGCTGGCTGGCTATATGCCGATGCGTACCGAGATTGACCCTTTGGCGGCTATGGCCGCGCATCAAGGCGCGGTCGGTGTGCCGGTGATCCTTGGCCCCGGTCAGGCGCTGAAGTTTCGGGAATGGAGTCCGGGGTGCGCCATGGAGGAGGGGGCCTTTAAGGCCTATATCCCGGTTGAAGGCGCCTGGGTGGAGCCGGAGGTGGTGATCGTGCCCTTGGTGGCCTTTGATGCGCGCGGGTTCCGGCTGGGCTATGGCGGCGGGTTTTATGACCGTACGCTGGAAGGTTTGCGGGCGAAGCGGCCAACGATTGCGGTGGGCTTTGCCTTTGATGCGCAGGAAATGCCGCAGGTTCCGATTGAAGATACCGATCAGAAGCTGGATTTCATCGTCACCGAAAGCGGAGTTCGGGCGTTCTGACCGCGCCTCCTCGGGCGGCTTCGCCTTCTCGTCGTCAAACGACAAGCGACGCCGGCGACGAGGAGTTTTGATCGACAACCTTCATCAGTTGGTGATCTTTTCATCCTTCACAAACATGTTGCCCCAAGCCTTGTCGATCAAATCGGGCGTCATCTGACGGGGGATGCGTTCGAAGTCGCAGACCGCGATCATCTGATCGATCAGAAATGTCGGCTGATAATTGGCGAAATTCATATCGATGGTGGGGTATTTGGTTTTCAGCAGATGCACCAAGGACCGCTCATCCAGCGCGATTTTCTTTTTGCGCGCCACCATGGCAAAAATCTTCAGGAACATTTCCTGATTGGGCCCGTCGATCTTGATCTTGAAGAAGATCCGTCGCAGAGCCGCGCCGTCGAAGATTTCATTGGGGTGAAAGTTGGTTGAGAAAATCACCAGCGTGTCGAAGGGCACGGTGAATTTTTCACCGGATTGCAGTTGCAAGATATCGCGGGCCTCTTCCAAGGGCACGATCCAGCGGTTGACCAGCTTTTGCGGCGGTTCGACCTGACGGCCCAGATCGTCGACGATGAAGATCCCGCCCGAAGCTTTCAATTGCAGGGGCGCGGTATAGGTGCGCGCCGTGGGATTATACTTCAAATCCAGCATGTCGAGCGTCAATTCAGCGCCCGTGATCACGGTGGGCCGTTCGCAATAGACATAACGGTTGTCAAAGCGGTTGCCGGTGCGGCGCAGGGAGTTCGGGTCATCCACTGCCGCTTCGGCGGCGGAATGGACGATCGGGTCATAGACCGTGATCACCTGGCCCGCATACTCAATGGCGCGGGGGACAAAGATCTTGTCGCCCAAAGCCGCACGGATGCCGTTCGAGATGGAGGATTTTCCGTTGCCGGGGGGGCCGTACATCAGGATGGATCGGCCGCTTGAAACAGCAGGGCCGAGATTGTCGATCAGATCATCTGACAAGATCAGATGGCCCATACCTTTGAGAAGGTCAGGGCGGGTCAGCTTGATATCACGCACCGACTGTCGGCGCATCTGTTGGGCGTAATCGGCCAATGGCACTGGCGCGGCCCCGTAGTATTCTGATTGCGACAAGGCATCGAGCGCGCGGGCCTTGCCTGCATCGGTCAGTTGATAGCCCATCTCGTTGCCGCTTGTGGCGTGCAGGGTGCCTGTCGCTTCCAACAGCTTTTGGCCGCGCGACATGTCCACCAGTTCTTGGGTCAGGGGCACGGGCAGGCAGATGACACGGGACAGGTCGGACACCAGATCAAGGTTCATCCGGAACATGGTTTTCAACAAGATGTCGCGCAGCATCACCAGTGACAGCCCGGTTTCGGCCAGCGTGCGCGGTTGCGGCGGCGGTTGAACCCCAGTCGCGGCGGCGGGCGGCACTTGCATGTTCATGGTCAGACCTCGTGCAACTGTTTCCGGGGGATCACCCGGCGTTGTTGCCAAGGAACGTTAGAAAAGCGGCATCAGTGCGGCCAAAAGATAGAAGATCAGTGTCCCCGCCAGCGCCAGACCCATGGGAAAGTCCTTGTTGGTCCAACTGGCCCAATCGGCGGTGGCGGCGCGAAAGGTCGGGATGCGGGCGGCCAGCCGGTGGCTGGCAAAAGCGCCAAGGAGGCAGGCGGCAAAAAGGCCCATGACAAAGCGCGCATCGGCCCCGATGAAGAAGGGGGCCATGACGGCGGCAAATTTGGCATCGCCCGCGCCGAAAAGCCCCGCCGCATTGCCCAGAAAGCCTGCGACCAGCACGATAAGCCCCAGCGCCAGCGCCCAGAGAAAGGCCGTAAAGGACAAAAGCCCGGTCAGAACCAGCCCAAGCCCGACGATCAGGAACGCCGCGCCAAGCGCCATCACGGCCTTGTTCGGGATCTTCATGGTTTTCATGTCAGACCATGCCACCCAGATGCCGATGGGCAGGGCGGGGATCAAAAAGGCCAGTGCGGCCAGTGGCGAGAGGCTGGTCATGTTAGCTTTCCAAGGCGGCGAGGCTGCGCACGGCAGCTTCAAAGTGCTGGGGATGGGTGTCGATGGCGTTTTGCAACAGGCCCTTGCCGACGGTGATATCGCCTTGCTTCACCGCTGTCAGGCCAAGGGTGTATAACAGATCTGCCCGTTCGATCTGGGTCATCTCGATCACTGGCATGTCATATTTGCGCTGCGCGCCGCGCGACATCACAAGGTTGTTCTTGGCGGTGAAGAGCGCTGGATCATAGGTCAGCGCTTGGGTGAACAGCTTTTCGGCTGCGCCGAATTCTTTGCGCGACAGTTTGGAAAAGCCCCAGTTGTTCAGAACGCCTGCAGGCTTTGTGGTCAGGCCAGCCGCGATTTCATAGAAACTGTCGGCCTTTTTCCATTCTTTCTTGCTGTCTGCCACGATCGCCTCAAGCCGGTAACGCTCATAGGTTTCATGGGTGGGGGGGATCTTGTTCAACTCGGCCGCGGCGCGGTCCCAGTCATTTGAGCGGATCAGCGCATCGGCAAGCGAGACGCGGTCATCCAGCGTCGCCTCGGGATGGGCCACCACCTCGGCCCAAACGGTGACCGCCTGCGCCGCTTGGCCAGCCCGCACATGCGATCTGGCCAGACCGCGTTTCAGATCGATGCGGTCGGGGTTTTCAAGCGAGGTTTTCTGGAAATAAGCGACGGCCTCGTTGGGGTCGCCCACGGTGAGCATGATGTCGGAGAGGTTCGATTCATCGATCACATTGACCGACTTGATCGCGCGTTGCACTTCGGCGCTGTTTTGCGGCTGATTGCAGGCGGACAGGGCAATGTTGCCCAGCAGGGCGGCCGTCAGAAAAACCGGGTGGCGCATTTTGCGTCCTTTTTGGCTGCTCAATTTGACTGCTCAAATACTACGTCAGGTGGCGCCGGCCGGGCTTAAAGCTGCGTCAAAAGCACAAATTCGCCAGTGCCGCGCCGCATCAGTTTGTATTTCGGCTCTGCCGGACCGTCATTGGGGTCAGAATATACATCCTGCTCTGTTCGCGCGATAGCCAGTTTCAAATTTTCGCGGATCGAGTCCGTTTGGCCACTGTCGAGCGCAAAGGCCTGCTGGAAGACGGCGCGCGCTTCGCCCAGTTTGCCGCGCTCCATCAGGACGACGCCAAGGTTGTTTTGAGCGGGCACAAAGGAAGGGTCCATCTCGACGGCGCGACGGAGGAGCTGTTCGGCTTGGCCCAGACGGTCAAGCTTGAGATTGACCGAGCCGAGGGCCGAGAGGACATCGACGTTGATCCCCTCTTCGGCGGCGGCGCGCAGATAGGCCTTAAGGGCAAGATCAAACTCGCCCGCCTCCATCAGCCGGTGGCCGACCAAAAGCCCGTCCACGCCCTGTTCATGGGCATTGGCTGCGGGGGGGCGGTTGGCGGTGCCGGAAGAAAAGCCAAGGCCGCCCGAGGAACAGGCGGCCAGAAACGTGACAGTGGCCAAAGCTGGCAGGTGGCGCAAAACCCAAAGCCCCTTTTACGGACCGGACCCCATAGAGAGGGTCGCGGAAATACCATGCACCGACGGCCCAATCAGGATGATCAAAAGCGGCGGAAGTGTGAACAGCATTGTGCCAAGGGTCAGCTTGGTCGGCAAGGTGTTTGCTTTCTCTTCCGCCCGCATCACGCGTTTGTCGCGCATTTCGTTGGAATAGACCCGCAACGCCTCGGCGATCGAGGTGCCGAAGGTGGCCGATTGCACCAAGGTGGTGACGAAGGAGGCCACATCCGGCACGCCAACGCGTTCGGACATGTCTTTCAAGACCTTCACCCGTTCCTTGCCGGCCTTCACCTCATGGGCGACCATGTCGAACTCATCGGCCAAAGCGGGATAGCCTGCGCGGCTTTCCTTGGCGATGCGGTTGATCGACTGGTCCAGCGATTGGCCAGCTTCGATACAGACCAGCATCATATCAAGCGCATCGGGAAAGCCTGAGATGATCTCGGCCTGCCGCGATTGCAGGCGGCGCTGCACCCAGTATTGCGGCAGGTAATAGCCTGCAGCCCCGGGGATCAGGGTCGACAGGATCAGAAACTGGGTCGAAACCTCTTGCCTGGTCTGCATGACCATGGCGTAAATCACGCCCAAGACCAGAAACCCGATGCCAAGCGCGAATTGAGAAAAGTGGAACATGCGCACGGCGTTCTTGGCGCGGTAACCCGCGCGCAAAAGCTTAAGCCGCGAGGCGGACATGGTTTCGGCATCTTGCGGTTCCAGAAAGCTGGAAAAGCGTTCCAGCTTGTCATCTTTCGACTGGTGGCGCAGGTCGGGCGCGCCCGACCCCCTGGTCGCCTTCAAAAGCTTGGACTGCGCCTTGAGTTTGGAAAACCCGTCGGTTTCCTTTTTCAGCATGGCGGGCAGGGCGATGATGATCATCAAGGCGCCAAGAAACCCCAGTGCCAGAAGCGGGCCAAGCGGCCCCAGCGCGTCGGTTAGCATCGTGTTGATGTTGGCAAGCATTGTCGTCCCCTAGACTTTGATATTGACCATCATCTTCATGAAAATCACGTTGATAACCAAGAACACCGCCACCACCAGCGCGGCAGGGACGAAGATTGCAGTCTCTTTGACGTCGTCGAAATAATTCGGCTGCACGAGGTTGATCATCACCAGCGCCCCGATGGGGAAGGCCGAGAGGAACATGCCGGACCACTTTGCCTCGGCGGTGATGGCCTTGACGCGGCGGAAGAGCTTGAAGCGCGCGCGGATCACCTTTGCCAGACCGTCCAGGATTTCGGCCAGGTTGCCGCCAGACTGCT
>JBILYK010000105.1:0-12046 GCA_044377735.1 Paracoccaceae bacterium
GGCGAGAAAGCGCAGGTCCTGATTGTCCATGCGTTCGGCAAAGGCCTTGAGGCTTTCGGCCACATCGCGGCCATAGGCGGCCTCGTCGGCGATCAGACCGAATTCAGTGCCCAAGGGATCGGAGACCTCTTTCGATACAATGCCGATGGCAGAGGAAAACGGATGACCGACGCGCAAAGAGCGCACCATCAGTTCCACCGCGTCGGGCAGCTGTTCTTCCAAAAGCGCCATGCGCTTTTTGGCCTTGCTGTTGACCCAGAAATAGATGCCCCCAACCCCCATGGCGACGGCCATGAGGATGCGGGCGGGCGGGCTTGCCTCGGTACCGATGGTCAGCGCGAAATAAGAAAAGACCGACAATGCGCCCATCATCATGATCAGCTGCTTTGGCGAGAAGGCGATATTGGCCCTTTGCGCCTTGGTGGCAAAGATCGAATAGAGCGGTATCCTGCCCGAGGACATGTGCTGAGATATCTCCTTGCGGAGTTGTTCCAGCACCTCTTCGCGATTGTTGTTCTTTTCCAAAAGCGCAAGGCGGCGCGACATGCGGCTGTTGAGGCTGATCGACTTGCCGAAAACCGTCAGATAGACGCCTTCGACCAGCGCGATCACGGCGACGAAGATCAGGATATAGATCAGCGGTGCGGCTGAGAGTGTCATCGGCCTGCCCCTTTAAATGATGGGTTCATAGATCGACGCCGGCAGGTCATAGCCCCACTGGCGGAAACGATCCGAGTAATGGCTGCGTACGCCTGTGGCGTTGAAGCGGCCGATGATCTTGCCGTTGGGTTCCACCCCAAGGCGTTCATAGCGGAACACCTCTTGCATCGAGATGACCTCGCCTTCCATGCCGGTGATTTCGGTGATCGAGACCATCCGGCGCGAACCGTCTTGCAGACGCGAGGCCTGTACGATCAGGTTGACCGCGCTTGCGATCTGGGCGCGTACCGCTTTCAGTGGCATTTCGATGCCGGCCATGGCGACCATGTTTTCCAGGCGGCTGATGCCGTCACGGGCGTTGTTGGCGTGGATTGTGGTCATCGATCCGTCGTGGCCGGTGTTCATGGCCTGCAGCATGTCGATGACTTCCTCGCCGCGGGTTTCACCCACGATGATGCGGTCAGGACGCATCCGCAGCGCGTTACGCAAACAGTCGCGCTGGGTGACCGCGCCCTTGCCTTCGACGTTGGGCGGGCGGCTTTCCATGCGGCCCACATGCACCTGTTGCAGCTGCAATTCAGCGGTGTCCTCAATCGTCAGCACGCGTTCCTTGTTGTCGATGAAGGATGACAGCGCGTTGAGCGTCGTGGTTTTGCCCGAACCTGTACCGCCTGACACGATGATATTGAGGCGCGTCGAGACGGCCGCCTGCAGATAAAGCGCCATCTCCTCGGTAAAGGCGCCAAAGCGCACCAGATCGGGGATGTCCAGCTTTTCTTTTTTGAATTTCCGGATCGAGACCAGCGAGCCGTCCACCGCCACCGGTGGCACCATCACGTTGAAACGGCTGCCATCTTGCAGACGCGCGTCGCAATAGGGGTTGGATTCGTCCACCCGCCGACCCACCGCTGACACGATCTTGTCGATGATGCGCAAAAGGTGACGTTCGTCTTTGAAGGTGATGTCGGTCAGTTCCAACTTTCCGCCACGTTCCACAAAGATACGGTTCGGGCCGTTCACCAGAATATCGTTGACGGTTTCATCTTTCAGCAAAGGTTCCAGCGGGCCAAGGCCCATCACCTCGTCATAAAGTTCTTGTTGCAGAATGGCGCGGTCGTCCTTTGGCAGGACCACCGCCATTTCGTCCAAGGCTTCATTCGCGATGGCGCCGATTTCCTGCTTTAGGCTGCTTTCGGAGGCATGTTCCAGCGCCGCAAGGTTGAGATTTTCCAAAAGCCGCTTGTGCAGCTCGACCTTCAGCTCCTGCAACCGGTCCTTGCGTTTTTTCTCTTTGTCCGCGGCCGCCACCTCGGCCGGAGGGCGCGGGGCAGGGGCTGAGGGCAGCGGGCGGGCGGCCAAGGCTGCCTGCGCCGCCGTGGACGGGGCGGGGCGTGCGACCGCAGGGCCTGCGGTGCTGACCAGAACCGAAACGGCCGGACGTGCCGACGCATCGTCGGGCTTCTTGAAACGTGAAAACATATCGTCCCCCAGGTAACCTTTACTTCAATTTTTGCTGATTTTTGCAGATTTATTTATATTAATCAGTGATTTGGCAAGTCTTGCGATCTCTTTGCGCAAGGGGTTTTTCCCTGCGTTTTCCTGCAAGGGCAGGCCGTGGTCATTGGCCTGCGTCACCTGGGTGCCGCCATCGGGCAGTTGCACCTCAAGCGAGATGTCCAGGCTTTCGGCCATGCGCTTCACCCGGCTCTTGGCAGAGAGATCGGTGAATTTTGGCGCGCGGTTCAGCACATAGCGCAGCTTTTCATGCGGCAGCCCTTCGGCTTTCAGCGCGCGCAGCATGCGCAGCACATTCTGGGCCGAACGCAGGTCAAGTTCGAGCAGTGCGAAATAGATATGGGCAGAGTTGAGGACCGTTTCGGTCCAGGCGACCACGGTCTTGGGCATGTCGATCACGACAAAATCGAAATTGGCCTGCGCCATGTCGATCAACCGACCAATGTCATCGGGTCCCAGAATGTCCAGCGGCAGCATGTCGGATGGCGCGGTCAAGACATGCAGCGTGTCATTGAAGGTCACCATTGCCTGCAGCAGGGTTTCGCTGTCGGCATTGGCCAGATCGGACAGGAATTCGTAGACGAGGTCCTTGCGCGGCAGATCCAGATAGGTCGCCGCCGAGCCATATTGGAAATCGAGGTCCAAAAGGCACACGCGCGGCGCATCGGTCTTTGAGGCTGTGGCGAGTTCCCACGCCAGATTGACCGCGAAGGTCGACGCCCCGGAACCGCCGGCCAAGCCGTGAATGGGCAGGATCACCCCGTGACGGTCGCCTTTGGCTTTGAAGGTGGGATGTGCGCTGGCCTCGGCCTGCGGGGCCGGGGCAGCGGGGGCCGGTTCGGCCACTGCGGGTTGGCGGGCAATCGCCTCGTGCAGGGCACCTTCGGGTAGCGGATAGGGAACAAAGCCATCAGCCCCCAGTCGCAACAGCTGATGCAGGGCAATCGGGCTGACTTGATCGGCGATAAGGATCGCTTTGATCGACTTTTCCTTTGCGGTGCGAATGACGTCGCTGATCCGCGCGAGATCGGTCTCATCTTCGCTGTCCACCGCGATGGCGACGAATTTCAATTGTGCGGATTCGGGCTGGTTCAAGAAGATCAAGGCATCTTCAAACCCCAGATCTCCCCAGTTTTCGCCCAGCTCTTGTTCCATGTCATCGATCAAAAGGTCGAAATTCTGCACATCCCGAGAGATGGTGCAGGCCAGGATCGGCGCAGGATCCGGTTGCAGATTGGCGACACCTGACATCACAACAGTCCTTCCAAAGGCGACACATGGCCATACAGCCCTGCCCGGTCGACTCGGACAGAGTCGGATGACGGGCCTTGATCTGAAAGAAAGATGCAGGTGGAGTTTGGCGAGATTGGGGCCAAAAAATCGTCAATCTGCGATTTTTGGTGGTTTGCTTGGGCTGTTGGGAAACGAAAAGGCCCGCCAATTGAGGCGGGCCATGTGGCAAGAGCCGGTGTCAGCCGCCCGAGCTTGGATCAACCTGTGTAATGATAACCGTGTTGCGCGGGTGGGGGCGTTCGGCAAGGCTGTTGGTCGCCGCCTTATCAACATAGGTGCGCCAGACGATCTCGGCATATTTGCCGTTCATGACCGTTGGGCTGCCCTTCACGAAACCGGTCACCTCGGTCACCGTGCGGCGGTTGCGTTCTTCGGGGCCCGGGGTGGGAATGACGGGTTGGGTCTTGCCTTGCGACACCACCGCCTCAAGCCGGGCAGTGCCAATGCCTTGGGACGAGAGATAGGCGACGGCGGCTTTGGCGCGGCGCATGCCAAGTGCCTTGTTGTACGCTTCTGATCCGACCAGATCGGTGTGGCCATAGACGCGGAAGCGCACTTCGGGGAATTGGCGGATGAAATCGGCTTGCTGGCGGAGCGTGGCCTTGGCCTCTTCGGTCAGGTCCGACGCGTTGAAGGCGAAAGTGATCGTGGTGGGCACTTCTTGCGCAAAGCGGTTGCCCAAGGCCATCGTCGCATCCCAAGCCCCCATCATCACCATGGAGTTTTGCATGGTGGCATTGCCAAACCCGCCTTCGTCCACCTCATAACCCGCCTCGCGGGTTACAAAACTGGGGTCGTTGCAGGCGGTCAGGGCGATCAGGGCGATGCTTGACACAAGCGTGGTTTTCGCGCGCATACCCATCACTCCATCACATAGCCGTAAGAGCCGGTAAAGTCCTGCCGGGCCACTTCGCCCGCGGCCCCCTTCTGCTTGCCGGCCACATCGCCGAACAAGAACAGTTCTTTCTCGGTGGGCAGGCGCACGCGGTCGGTGGGCAGGGCCAGCGCTTCGCCGCGGGTCGGCGTTACCAAATGCGGGGTGACGATGATCACCAGTTCGGATTGGGCGCGCTGATATTCGGCGCTGCGGAACAGCGCGCCGATGATCGGGATATCGCCCAGCCACGGAACCTGACCGTTCAGATCGCGGAAGTCGTCTTGCAAGAGGCCCGCGATGGCAAAGCTTTCGCCGTCGCGCATTTCAACCGTGGTCGAGGTTTCGCGGCGTTTAAAGGCGTTGATCGAAAAGCCTTCGGTTTGCAGCGTTGTGGTGGTGTCAATCGAGGAGACCGCCGCGTTGATCGTCAGGTTGATGATGTCACCATCGACCACGATCGGCGTGAAGTTCAGCTCAACCCCGAAGGGTTTGTATTCCACCGTGATCGCCCCATCGCCCGAGGCGACCGGGATTGGGTATTCGCCACCGGCCAGAAACTTGGCCTCTTGCCCCGAAAGCGCGGTCAGGTTCGGTTCGGCGAGTGTGCGTACAACGCCTTTGGATTCAAGGGCTTCCAAGAGCACAGCAAATTCCAGAGCGCCAGCCGAGAAGCCAAGGCCAAAGCGGCCTTCGGCCTCGTTCGATGACTTTATCGTGCCGCCGTCCAGTATTGTGCCAAGATTGGTGCCATCTGCCAGTTGACCGCCACCCGCCGTGACGCCCACGGTATTGCCGCCTTTGACCCCAAGCGAGGCCGAAAGGCTTTTCGACACCGACCGCTGCATTTCGGCAAAGCGCACCTTCAGCATCACCTGCTGGGTGCCGCCCACGCTCATCAGGTTTGACACGCGTTCGGGGGCATAGCGGTTGGCCAGATCAAGCGCGCGGTCGAGCTTGGCGGTGGAGGAGACGGTGCCTGACAGCACGATGCCGTCATTGGCGGTGCGCACTTCGATTGGCTCGCCGGGCAGGATCTGTTTCAGCCGTTCTTTGAATTCTGCGATGTCGGGGGTGACATGCACCTCGACGTTGGAGATCAGCCGCCCCTCTGGCGACAGTATCGTCAGCGTTGTGCGGCCGGGCGTTTTGCCCAGCACATAGATTGACCGGTCTGACAAGGTTGAGATATCGGCGATGCCCGGATTGGCGATTGAGAGTTCGGCGAAAGGCGTGTCGCTTTCCACCACCACCGCGCGGTTCATCGGCACGTTCAAAGGCGCGCCTTCTGATCCTTTCAGGACATGAAGCGTTTGCGCGCCAACGGGCGTTGGGCTGGAGGTTACCAAGGCAACTCCCAGCAAACCTGCCGTCACTAAGCTATACAGTCTCATGTGACCTGCCCTTTCGATCACGCCTCTGCCGGGTCTTTTGCTGCCCGTTCAGTGAAGAACAATGCCTTGTTTGCCTTTTTTTTGCAACAATCAAACGCTTATCGTAGGTTCTTTATGTGGATAACCTGCAACATGGCGCTATTTGTGGTGTGTGTTTGAAAAATTAATCTATAGGTGGTGTTTTGTTTTGACACAATTTTACCATTAATTGGTGCAGGGGATCGGGATCTCGACCACCTCGGCACCTTTGCGGGTGCGGATGGTGCAGACCTTTTCAGCCTTGACCTCGACCGGGGCGGTAGCTTCGGCGACGCCCAGCATCGACCGGGTGTCCACCTCGATCTTGCCGGTTTCGGTGTCATCGCCCACCCCAACCAGTGACATCACAAGCCGTCCGGTGGCCTGGGCTTGGGCCAGGCGCGCCACCTGTTCGGGGCTTGCGGCCACGGTCATGGTGCGGTTCTGGATTGAGCCGTCCGAAGACTCGGACTTGCCGTTGCGGTCCACCGCGATGATCTTCATCGTGCTTTCGATCAGCCGGGTGATCTCGCCCGTCGAGCTTTCGGTTGCGCCGGTCCAGTAGATATCGACCCGATCGCCGGGTTGAAGGAAGTCGGCGGCTTCGACCTTGATGGCAAAGGCCCGCATGCCCTTTTCCAACGCGCCGGTCAGCCCGGCCTGTTCGCCCGGTTCGGTGACTTTGACCGCAAGGATCGGCTCGAACTTCTCCATCGGGCGCAGCACATAGCGCGGTTTGCTGCTGTCTTCGGGAAACAAAAGCGCAATGTCGCCAAAGGTCGCCTCGGGCAGGGTGTTTTTCGGCAGATAGCTTTTCTGCACATCGTCTTTGGTAATGGGCGCGCCATAGTCGACCGCCTTCGTGACCACGTAAACCTCGACAAGGCCGCCGGTCTGGGCCTTTATCGCCAGTTCATCTTGCAAGGCTGACTCGGTTTTCGAGATGTAAGCCTTTGCCATATAAACCGCAGCCCCTGCCAAGCCGACTCCCGCCACAAGGACCATTCCAAACATCACGCGCATGATTTTTACCCCTTTAAAACAGGACCGCCATGGCCCGACATGTTCAATTTTTACTGTTGCCGACCGGCTGGCTTTCAATTTCCTCAGCAATTTTCTTAGTCAAGCTATCGGTTGAATAGGCAAATGGGGTCAACACAATCATGCACAACCCGATGATCGCGGCAGTCAAGACCACCCAGTCAATCGTGACTGCCCCGTCTTCGCGGCGCAGGAAATTCGCAAAACGTTCCATATCTACACTCCATCAACTCTACTAACCGGTGCATTGACGCAGCCCCTACACGCCTATGTTGCGCAGCTTTGTGGCTGAAACCGGAACGATCTCATGACATTAATGCGACCCGTCATTCAAAACGAAACAGGCCGCGCAGCTTGCGCGGCCTGTTGCGGTCGTAAAATCAGATAAGTTTACGGAGTTGTTTTGTAGCCAGCGTCCGTGTTGTCCAGTTCGGTGACGATCTTGTCGCCCAGACCTTCGATGCCGTCGCCAACGGTGGTCATCACCACCATGCCGAGGCCGACGATGGCTGCGGTCAGCACGACCCAATCCACGGTCACAGCGCCAGATTCGTCATTCTTGAAAGATTTGAAGATGTTCAGCAGTTTCATGGCAGTTGCCCTTTCACAAGATTTGCACAGTCACATGTCTTTGGAAGCGGTGCGCTGCGGCCTCTGTTCCGCATGCCTTCCGACGACAAGTGCATTTGGCCCCCAGAACGTGGCAAAGCTGCGGAAAGGCCGGGGCAATTTGAGGGAAGTGGGCCAATTGCAGATTAACTATTTGAAAAATATAGATATAATTGTTTTCATTTTCAAAATTTTGCCGTTATTGGGCAAAGAATTCGTGACTTTGTGGCAAATCTTGGCAAGAATGCCATGATCTTGGGGTGAAAATCGTAGTTTGAATCAGGAACGCATGTTTGTTTTTTTGCAAGACGAGCAGCACCAAAAAAACGCACAGGTCGGGTCAGCATGCGCTTTGTGATGAGCATTTTCCTGACGGCAGGTCTGGTGGCCGCCGCAGCACCGGTCTGGGCCGAACAGGCCCCTGTGCCGCGTGACTTTACCTTTAAGCGGATCGCGGTTGCTGATTCCAAGCCGGGCAACCGCATTACCGTGCAGATCGATCCTGTCGAGCAGGCCCGGCTTTTGGCGCTGGCCCCCAAGGTTGACCCCCATCCCAAGCCAAGCGCCGAGGGCGGTGCGGCGGTGTCGGTCGCGCCGGTTCCCGGCGCGCGCTATGGCTGGTTTTGGGACAAGGTGCCGCCTGCGCGCGATCAGGTCTCGGGCCGGTTTGTGCTGGCGCTTGCCTCGCTGTCACAAGGCCCCGGTGGCGCACAGGTCACCGCGCCGCGCATGCAGCACATGCAGCAGATCGCCAATACCTATGGCGTTGAGATCCTGAAGGCGACGCTGGGGACCGAAGTGTCACCCGCCTTGGTTCTGGCGGTGATCGGTATTGAAAGCGGCGGGCGGCATGAGGCGGTGTCAAGCGCGGGCGCGACTGGATTGATGCAGCTGATCCCCGCAACGGCAGAGCGGTTTGGGGTGAAGGACAGCAAGGACCCGGTGCAGAACATCAAGGGCGGGGTGGCCTATCTTGACTGGCTGATGAAGCGGTTTGACCGCGACCCTTTGATGGTGCTGGCGGCATACAATGCCGGTGAAGGCGCGGTGGATGCCAACACGGGCGTGCCCCCCTATGCCGAAACCCGCGACTATGTGCCCAAGGTGCTGGCCGCGTGGCAGGTTGCCCAAGGCCTGTGCCAAAGCCCGCCGGAATTGGTGACAGACCCTTGTGTGTTCAAGGTGATTGCGGTGGGCGGATGAAGAAAGGGGGGCTGGCTGCCCCCCTCGTCGCTTTCGCTCCTCACCCCCCGCGGATATTTGGGCCGCATTGAAGGCGGCAATGGGTCAGTTGACGAGTGTCGCCTCGGTCGCGGCGCGGAATTCGGCCTCGGTCACGCCTTCGGCCAGTTCGATCAGCTTCAGCCCACCCGGCACCACATCGAGAACGCCAAGATTGGTGATGATGCGGTTGACCACGCCCTTGCCGGTGAGCGGCAGGGTGCAGGCTTTGAGAACCTTGGATTCGCCGTGCTTGGAGGTGTGGTCCATGACCACCACCACGCGGCCAACGCCTGCCACAAGGTCCATCGCGCCGCCCATGCCCTTGACGAGCTTGCCGGGGATCATCCAGTTGGCGAGGTCGCCGTTTTCGGCCACTTCCATCGCGCCCAGGATCGCCATGGCGATCTTGCCGCCGCGGATCATGGCGAAGGACTGTGCAGAATCGAAATAGGCGGTTTGCGGCAGTTCGGTGATGGTTTGCTTGCCTGCGTTGATAAGATCAGGGTCTTCTTCGCCCTCGAACGGGAAGGGGCCCATACCCAGCATGCCGTTTTCCGATTGCAGCGTGACCGAGACACCTGCGGGGATATAATTGGCCACCAGCGTCGGGATGCCGATGCCGAGGTTCACATACCAGCCGTCTTGCAATTCCAACGCGGCCCGCGCGGCGATTTGGTTTCTATCCCATGCCATGGCTTAGGCCTCCTTCTTGGTGTTCGCCGCGTGGGCGTCAGAACCGGTTCCCACTTCTGCCTGCGCGGATTGACGCTTGCGGGTGGTGCGGTTTTCGATGCGCTTTTCGTGCTGACCTTGGATCAGGCGATGCACATAGATGCCTGGCAGGTGAATGCTGTCGGGGTCCAAAGACCCCAAGGGCACGATCTCTTCGACTTCGCAGATGCAGACCTTGCCGGAGGTTGCCGCAGGCGGGTTGAAGTTGCGCGCGGTCTTGCGGAAAACAAGGTTGCCCGAGGGGTCGGCCTTCCATGCCTTCACGATCGCGATGTCGGCGACGATGCCGGTCTCGAGGATATACTCCTTGCCGTCGAACAGCTTTATGTCCTTGCCATCGGCAATGACGGTGCCCACGCCGGTGCGGGTGTAAAAGCCGCCAATCCCGGCGCCGCCTGCGCGCAGGCGTTCGGCCAGCGTGCCTTGGGGGGTGAATTCCAACTCCAGCTCGCCCGACAGATACTGGCGCATGAATTCGGCATTCTCGCCGACATAGGAGGAGATCATCTTCTTGACCTGTTTGGTCGCCAAAAGCACGCCCAGTCCAAATCCATCAACGCCCGCATTGTTCGAGGCGATGGTGAGGTTCTGGGTGCCGGCTTTTTCAATGGCGGCGATCAGAAGTTCGGGGATGCCGCACAGGCCAAAGCCCCCCGATGCGATGGTCATGCCGTCAAACAGCAGACCGTCAAGCGCGGCATCCGCACTTGGATAGACCTTTTTCATGGGCAAATTCCTCCAAAAGCCCGGTTGGCCGCGCAGGCGGCGGCCCGTCGGGTGACGGCGCGATCCTTAAAGATTGCGCCCGGCGCGGCTATCCGTAAGAATACGTATATAACTACGTATTTCGAGCGGGATAGCGCGGGCATGGCCGAGAGTTTCACCGATTATGAAAAACTTGCCTTTCGCCACGCCCCTGATGCCACCTTGATCTTGGCGGATCGGGTCATTCTGCGGGCAAGCCTGCGGGTGGAGAGCGTGTTTGGATGGAAACTGGCCGAGTTGGAGGGCCAATCGATCCGCAGGCTGTATCCCGGCCAGACCGATTTTGAGGTGATCGGGGCCCGGGCGCGCCGGGCCATGCGGGCAGGCGAGGTCTACCGCGACGAACGCTTCATGCGCCGAAAAGATGGGCAGGTGGTCTGGATGGAGGGGCAGGGCACAGCGCTTTACCCCGAGGATCCTTTACGCCTTGCCGTCTGGACCTATCGCCCGATTGAGTCGGGATCGGGCGCGGTCTCAGGCGCGCTGGAGCCGCTGACGCCCACCGAAAAGAACATCGCCCGCTATCTGGTGAATGGTTTTACCAGCAAGGAAATCGCATTGGCACTGTCCTGCTCGCCCCGCACAGTTGAGGTGCACCGCGCCAACATGATCCGCAAGATAGGCGTGCGCAACAGCGCCGAGATGGTCAGCCGCCTGCTGGCGGCGCCGGTGGGCGCGGCGGTATAGGCCCGCCTGCAGGGGCTTTACCTTGGCGCATCCTTCTCTATGGTGCGCGCGCGGGCCCGAGTGGTGGAATGGTAGACACAGGAGACTTAAAATCTCTAGGCCGAAAGGCCGTGCCGGTTCGAGTCCGGCCTTGGGCACCAAGAAAGGCTCAGGTTCCAGCTTCGAAACTGGGATAAGCATCTGTTAATACACACATATTCCAACTTACCCCACCTAGGGTATCAATTTGTGTGGATCAAAATGCAGACCAAAGCTATCCCTTACACTTTCAAACGCAGCGGTTACTTTTACTTTTCCCGCCGTGTACCGTCTGACCTGATTCATTACTACACTGGACCAAGGATAGTTCAGGGGCTTCGAACCAAGTCTCCCCAAACGGCAAAAACTCGTGCGTTGGTCGCTGCCGCAAAACTGGATGAACGTTGGTCGCAGTTGAGGTTGGCGCACGGCGAAGTCTTAGGGGGAAAACTACAGAAGTTTGACCTTTCTGTACCCCAGCAGAACGCTAGGCAATTCGTGCAGGTTCATTCAGTAGAAACGCATGGGCCTACACTGACCGATGCCCTCGCCTTATATGTCAAACAGAAGGGTAAGGGTCGTGGCAAAACGTTTCATGCGGGAGCTGAGCGGGCTTGCACGTATCTGATTGCTGCTTGTGGCGTAAAACCTTTGACAATTTACAGTCGAACGGATGCCCTGAAGTTTCGAGATTGGCTGATTGCGAGGGGGTTGTCTGGCTCTAGTGTGACCCGTGTGTTGTCGAGCCTAAAGGCTATGATAAACTTTGCGACATCAGAACTGGCAATTGAAACACGGAACCCATTCGTCGGGATTTATCACGATCGCAAAGCTGGTGTCTCAGATCGAAAGCCAATCCCTCATGACATTATCCGCCAAATCCAAAGTGAATGTGTCCGGGTTGATGATGAAATGAGATGGCTTGTTGCTCTCGTCTCTGACACGGGGATGCGGCTCGCGGAGGCAACTGGATTGCTGCGTGAAGACTTTGTCAACTTGGACGGCACAACTCCCTATATCCGCATAAGACCAAATGCTTGGCGCACACTGAAAACGGAAAGCAGCCAGCGCAACGTGCCTTTGATTGGGTCATCTCTTTGGGCCGCCCATCGCATCATTTCCCAAAATACTGCCAGCAGTTCGTAAGCGTTTCTTGGCCCCCACCTTCCCGATTTTCGCCTGACCTGCGATGCCACGCCTGATGGAGATTGGTTGG
>JBILYK010000028.1:0-36123 GCA_044377735.1 Paracoccaceae bacterium
GGGGCGACGTGGCGCGTATCGCATTCAATCTGATTCAGATTGAAGGCGATCCAAGACAGGCAAGCCGTTGGGAATGTGGCGGAGCGTTTGATCGGCTGAACCCGATCAAACGCGATACGCTTTAACGCCGCCCCGATTGTGCTAAACCTTAATCTCCGTCGTCGGTCTGGCCATGCTGCATCTGATGGCCGGAATGCTCCATCGCCGCAGCCTTGCGGGCATTGTCGACCGGGGCCTCGACCACGATCTCACCCGCCTTTTCAAAGACCAGCGTCAGGTTGATCACGTCCCCATCGGCGATCTCACGGGTCAGGCCCATCAGCATCACATGATCACCACCCCGCGCCAGCGCATGTTCGCCGCCCGCAGGGATGGCAAAGCCCTCGGGCACATGCAGCATCTGCATCACGCCATTGCCGTCGTCCTTGTGGGTGTGCAGCTCAACCTTCTGGGCCACGTCCGAGCGCGCGTCGATCAACCTGTCCTCTTCGGCCCCGTGGTTCATCACGGTGAAAAACACCGCGCCCGAGGCCCCGATGCTGCCCATGCTGCGGGTATAGGGGTCTTGGATCATCAGCGTGTCCCCGGCAAAGGCGGGAAAGGCCAAAAGCGTGGCCACAAGGGCAAGGGCGGTCTTAAAGCGGATCATCGGGATACCTGTTTGGCAAAGAGGGGGGCGGCGCGGGGTGTGAACACAAGGCCGCGCCGAAAGAACGTCCAATCGTCGCACAGCATCACGGGTGGCAAAAGGTGACAGATTGACCGAGGGGGCACATCTTGGCGACCCGCACGCGCAACGCCGGATGCGGCAAAGCCAAAAGGCCCCACCTGACGCGCAGGCGGGGCCTTTAAATGGAACCGACGCGACAAATTATGCGGCGGCCTGAACCTTGGCGATTTCGCGCTTGATCTTCAGCGCGTTGACCGACAGCTCTTCGTCCTTTGACTTGGCAAGGAACGCATCCAGACCACCGCGATGGTCAACGGTGCGCAGCGCTGCGGCGGACACGCGCAGCTTGAACGACTGGCCCAGCACGTCCGAGATCAGAGTCACGTCATTCAGGTTCGGAAGAAACCGACGACGGGTTTTGTTATTGGCGTGGCTGACTTTGTTGCCAGACATCGGGCCTTTGCCGGAGAGTTCGCAGACGCGCGACATTGTCGTGATCCTTCGTGTCAAAACAGGAGGGCCCACCCGAAAGGGGCGGAAACCGAATTCGATCAGCGGCGTTTAGGGGGAATCCCCGGGAACGTCAAGCGCTACGTCAGGTGCTTGCGACACCTGATCGGCCTGCAAGCGCCGTTTGCGCGGCGTGGCCGGGCCGTCCCCACCCCTTGCGCCAAAGCCAAGGCGTTTTCGGCGATGCGCGGGGGGAATTCGTTCGGCCTCGCGGTATTGCGCCACCGTGCGCCGCGCCAGCCGCACCCCGGTGTCCTCGGCCAACCGGTCGGCCAAAGCGGCGTCTGACAAGGGTGCAGTGGCCGGTTCAGCGGCAACGATTCGCCCCAGCCGATGGCGCAAGGCGGCGGCTGAAAGCACAGGGCCTGCGCCCTCGGCAGGCGCGGCGGCCGTGTTGGCCTCATCTCCCCGCTCTGTGCCACGCCGCGCCATGCGCCCAAGCCCGCGCGCGCCCGAAAACATCTGGCGCAGCCACCAAACGCCAAAGGGACTGTCCATGCTGGCCCCGGCCACAACCCGGCTGATCGTGCTGACATGCAGATCCAGGGCTTCGGCCAGTTCGGCCATCGTCATCGGCTCTAAGGCGCCCGGCCCCTCGACCAGCGCCGCCCTTTGACGGCGGGCCATCTCCTGACCCACGCGCAAGAGTGTGTCATTGCGCGCCTGCAGCATGGTGCAAAGCGCCTTGGCCGCGCTGCGCTGCCGGGCGGCCTCGGGGGCCGCGTCCGTTTCTGGAGGCGTCTCAAGGCTCAGCGAGGGCAGCGCCGAGCGGTTCAGTGCCAAGGACCAGTGCCCCTGTGCGTCAAGCCTGGCCAAAAGATCAGGCTCGCGGCTCAGGGTCGGGCTTGCCCCGGCAAACAACGTGCCGGGCTTGGGGTTCATCGTGCGGATCAGGCGAAAGCGCGCCACAACGCCTGCCTCGTCACAGCTGCACAGCCGCGCCAATCGCGCGGTCTGCCCAGCGGCCAAAAGGTCCAGATGGGCCAAGATCACCTGCATCTCATGGTCCAGCCGTCCCAAATCGCGCGCCTGCAGCGCCAGACATTCGGCCAGAGTGCGGGCAAACAGCCCCGCAGGCTCCAGCCCCTGCAACCGCTCCAGCACCGCCGCAACCTCCTCGGGCGGCAGGCCCAAGTCTTTGGCAATAGCCTCAGGCGCACGACCGAGCCAACCCGAGGGCTCCAGCGCTTCCACCAGCGCCAGCGCAATGCGCTGGGCGGGCAGGGTCAGATCAAGGGCGCGAATGGCGGCCAGAACATGGGCGATCAGGCTTGGCTGGGGGGCGGCCGTCTCGGCCACCCCGGCCCGCCCGGGCTGGGACGGCCCCAAAACCCCTGTCCAACGCGGCAGCCAGTCGCCCGGCGTGGGCGCTTCGGGCGCCAAAAGCCGCAGATGCGGATTCTCGGCCACCTGTTCTTCCAGATAGCGCGTCAGCCCCGCCGTATCGCTGCGCAACAACCGGATCGCGGTGTGCAGGCTGGTGTTCAGCGCCAGCCGCTGCTGTTGGGCGATGACGATGCGCTGACGCTGGCTCATGCGCCAAAGCTAGCGCAAGCCCGCCGCCCCGGCAATCGTCCCGCGCTCTTATGGGCACGCGCCCTGTTCAAGCCGGGCACCGGGCGTTAGGAAGACGGCCAGCGAAAGGGGCACTAATGCAAGCCATGGCATATCCGGCGGTCAAGGATCTGGTCTTTGTGGGCGGCGGCCATGCCCATGCGCTGGTCTTGCACGCCTTTGCGATGGCACCTTTGCCCGGCGTGCGGCTGACGGTCATCAACCCCGGCCCCGCCGCCCCCTATACCGGCATGCTGCCCGGCCTGATCGCTGGCCACTACAGGCGCGACGAGATCATGATCGACCTGATGCGCCTTGCCCGCCAATCCGGTGCCCGCGCGATCTTGGACCGCGCCACCGGCATCGACCGCGACCGCGGCCTTGTGCATCTGGCCGACCGTCCCCCCATTGCCTATGACCTTCTGTCACTGGATGTCGGCATCGGCTCGGACCTGCCCGAGATTCCCGGATATGCCGCGCATGCCGTGGCGGCCAAGCCCTTGGGCCGCTATGCCGAGGCTTGGGAGGCCTTTCTCGCCCGCGCCCTGCCTGCGCCACGTCTCACCATCATCGGCGGAGGCGTTGCCGGGATGGAACTGGCGCTCGCCTCGCATCACCGGCTGGCAGGCCTTGGCCGCACGCCCGTGATCACCGTGATTGAACGCAGCGCCGCCGTCTTGCCAAACATCGGCCGGGGTGCACGCGATAGCCTCCTTGGCCACGCCGCCCGTGCCGGGATCCGCCTGATCACCAAGGCCGAGGTGGCCGAAATTGCGGCCCAGTCCGTGCGGCTGACGACGGGTGAGGTGCTGGCCAGCGATTTCACCCTCTCGGTCGCTGGAACCCGGCCCCAAGGCTGGCTGGCCGACACTGGGCTGGCGCTTCATCAGGGCTTTGTCACTGTCGGCCCCACCTTGCAAAGCTCTGACCCCTTGATATTTGCCGCAGGCGATTGCGCGCATCTGTCCCATGCGCCGCGCCCCAAGGCTGGGGTTTTTGCGGTGCGCGAGGCGCCAATCCTGCACCACAACCTGCGCACAGCCCTGACAGGCGGGGCGATGAAGCCCTACCAGCCGCAGCGCGATTATCTCAAGCTGGTCTCGACCGGCGGGCGCGGTGCTGTGGCTGACAAGTTCGGCCTGCGGTTCGGGGGGGCGTGGCTGTGGCGGGTCAAAGACCGCATCGACCGCAACTTTATGGCGATGTTCACGACAGGCTCGGCCATGGCGCAGCCCCTGCCACCTGAACCCCGCGTGGGGGGGCTCCTTGAGGCGATGGGGCCAAAGCCGCTCTGCGGGGGCTGCGGGGCAAAACTTGGCGCTGAGAGGCTGGCTTCTGCGCTCGCCGCACTGCCCGCCCCCACCCGGCCCGATGTGCTGTCCGGGCGCGGCGATGATGCGGCGATCCTCAGGGCGGCCATGGGCGTGCAGGTCATCACCACCGACCATCTGCGCGCCCTGACCGAAGATCCCCGCCTCATGGCCCACATCGCGGCCAATCACGCGCTGGGTGACATCTTCGCCATGGGCGCAAAGCCACAGGCCGCCCTCGCCCAAGTCATCCTGCCGCGTCTGTCCGAACCCTTGGGCGCACGCACGCTCGCCGAGATCATGGACGAGGCGGCAAAGGTCTTTGCCCAAGCCGGGGCTGATATCGTTGGTGGCCATTCCTCGACCGGGGCCGAACTGACCATTGGTTTCACCGTCACGGGCCTCGCCGACCGCCCGATCACCAAGGCAGGGGCGCAACCCGGCGATGTGCTGATCCTGACCAAAGCCTTGGGCAGCGGCACCATCATGGCGGCTGAAATGGCCATGACCCGCCTGCCGGGGTTGGTTCTGGGCGAGGCGGTGGCCACCTGCCTTGCGACCATGGGCGAAAGCCTTGCCCCGGCGGCATCCGTGCTAGCGCCCGTTGCCCATGCCATGACGGACGTCACAGGCTTTGGCCTCGCCGGTCACCTGCTCGAGATCTGTGAGGCCTCCAACATAGGCGCAACCCTGCGCCTCGCCGATCTGCCACTCCTCCCCGCCGCCGAGGCGCTGGCCGCAGCAGGCGAAGCCTCCAGCCTCGCCCCACAGAACCGCGCCGCCTGTCTTGGCCGGATCACGGGTGATCTGACCAGCGCCCGCGCCGCTCTGATGTTCGACCCGCAAACCTGCGGCGGGCTCCTCGCCGCGGTCCCGGCCTCCGCCGTGCCCGCGCTCCTCGCGCGCCTGCCAAACGCCCGCATCATCGGCACCGTGACCGAAGGCCTGCCCCATCTCCACCTTCACTGATCCGCCTTCAACGTGGTTCAAATATCCTCGGGGGGAGGGGGCTGGCCACGGGCCAGACCCCGTGGGGGGCAGACAGCCCCCCCTAAAGCCGCCTAACCGCGCTCGGGTCGGTCATCCGGGTTGGTCATCCGCGATGAGGGACCAGCGGGACCGAAGAGCCTGCGGTTACAGCAAAGCCTGCACAGCCCCGGCCACACGGGCGGCGGTGTCGGGCAGGGTTTCGGGGCGCAAGGATCCGGCATCCACCTCGGCCAGACGCACCTCGATCCGCGCGCGGTGCTTGGCATAGCGCGGGTCATAGTGCCGCTCCATCAGACTGGTGGCCAGATCGGCAAAGGCCCCGGCCCCCGCCATAGCCTGCCACTCGGCAATCACCTCTTGGGCGTGCTGCGGTTTCAAGAGGTCAATGACGCTGGACAGCCGCGCCGCATCGGCCACCATATCGGCATAGGCCGTCGTCAGATACTGCGCGCGCGCCGCCGGGGCGGCGCTGAGTGCCACGCGCGGCGCGCGCGTCATCGCCTTCCAGATTTCCGGCGGCAGTCGGCAATTGCCGATTTTCGAGCTTTCCGCCTCCACCACCACGGGCCGGGTCGGATCCAGCGCGGCCAAAGCTTGCGCTAAGCGGCCCTCGAACGCCTTTTGGCTGGGCTGCGGCCCCATGGCGCCAAAGAGGCTGCCGCGATGATTGGCCAGCCCCTCAAGGTCAATAACCTGCAGCCCATGGGCGGGCAAAAGGTTCAAGATCTCGGTTTTGGCTGACCCGGTATTGCCGTCCAGCACCACCATCGGCGCGCGCACCGGCGTGTCATAGACCTCATGCACCACCAGCCCGCGCCAGGCTTTGTAGCCGCCCTTCAGCGTCTCGACCCGCCAGCCGATCTGTGCGAGGATCGTGGCGAATGAGCCTGACCGCTGGCCACCGCGCCAGCAATAGACCAAAGGTCGCCATCCCCCGGGTTTGTCGGCCAAGGGCCCCAGAAGATGCCCCGCCACATTGCGCGACACCAAGGCTGCGCCCAGCTTCCTCGCCGTGAACGGGTTCACCTGCTTGTAGATCGTGCCAACCTCGGCGCGTTCGGCATCGCTCAAGACCGGCAGCGAGATCGCGCCCGGCAGATGATCCTCGGCATATTCCGCAGGCGCGCGGGCGTCGATGATGTCGTCAAAGCCGAAACCGGCCAGATCGGACAGAGAGGTGAGCGTGACAGCCATGCGCCGGGGTGTAGCGGATCAGGCCCGGGCCGGAAAGGGGGCGCGGGGCTGGGGCGTTGCAAGTTGAGTATTTATGCCAAGATGAAAGACAGGCGGCGCGCCCTAACCCCAAAGGCTTACAAGGCGCGGCAGATCGGCCCAATCGTCAAAGGCCGCGCTGTGGGCAATCTGGTCAAGCGACGATTTGCGGTAGCCTTCGGTGTATAAGAGGAAAGGCACACCGGCGGCGAGGGCGGTTTCGGCATCGACTTCGCTGTCGCCCACAAAGACACTCTGGCGGCGACCAAGGGCGCGGGCGGTGGCATGCAGGTGGTCGGGATGGGGTTTGCGGACGGCCAAGCTGTCGCCGCCCAGAATGGTCGGCAAGAAGGGTGTCAGGCCCAGATGAGCCATCACGGCGCAGGCCGGGGCGAGGGGTTTGTTGGTACAGACCCCCAGCGCCGCACCACGCGCCGCAAGCTGGCTCAGCGCTGCCAGAACGCCGGGGTAAACCGTGGTCAGGCTGTGGGCTGTCAGATACTCGGCCTCGAACCGGGCCACTGTTGGGGCGTGCAGCACGCCTGAAGGGTCTTGGCCGTGATGCTCCAACAGCCGGGCGACAAGGTTGGGCAGGCCCTTGCCGACGAAAGCCTGCACCTCGGCGCGGGCGAGGGGTGCAAAGCCCAACTCGGCCATCACCCGGTTGGCGGTGGCATGGATGTCGGGCACGGAATCGATCAGCGTCCCGTCAAGATCGAAGATAACTGACAGATGCGCGAGATCCACCCCGGTCGTGATCAAAGCGCGGCCTCGGCCGCCTTGCGGATGGCGCGGATGTTGTCGCCGTAAGGCGCGGGGTTGGCGACCGAGCCGCCTTTAAAAACGGCCGATCCCGCCACCAGCACATCGGCCCCGGCAGCGGCGACCAAGGGGGCGGTCACCGGGTCGACCCCGCCGTCAATCTCGATATGGATCGGGCGGTCGCCGATCATCTGGCGCAGCTGGCGCACCTTGGCCGTCATGTCGATGAACTTTTGTCCGCCAAAACCGGGGTTCACCGTCATCACGCAGACAAGGTCGGTGAGGTCCAGAAGATGCGCCACCGCCTCGGCCGGGGTGCCGGGGTTGAGCGCGATGCCCGCCTTCATGCCCGCCCCGCGAATGGCCTGCATCGTGCGGTGCGAATGCGCACCCGCCTCGACATGGGCGGTCAGGATATCGGCACCCGCCTTGGCGAAGGCGTCGATATAGGCATCGACCGGCGAGATCATGATGTGGACATCCATCACCGTTTTCACATGGCGGCGAAAGGCCGCAACGGCGGGCGGGCCGAAGGTGATGTTGGGCACGAAATGGCCGTCCATCACGTCAACATGCACCCAATCGGCACCCTCAGCCTCGATCGCCTGAATCTCGCGGCCAAAATCGGCGAAATCGGCAGACAGGATCGAGGGGGCGATCTTGATGGAACGGTTGAACACGGCGTTCATGGAGGCTCTCCGCTGGCGGTTTGGGCTGAGCTAGCGCGCCGGATGGGGCTTTGGCAAGGGTTGAAACCGGGGTGCGTTATGGGGCCGGGCCGGGCGGGTTCCAAGTGCAGCATGGGTGGGACGATGGACGGGATGATCCCGGCTTGGGTCAAGGGTCGGCTGACACCGGTGGAAAAGCTGGCCGTTCATCGGCAAGAGCTGCGCCACAAGGCGGTGTCGGTGTTTGTGCTGGACGGGGATCGGGTGCTTTTGCAGCAGCACGCCTTGGGCAAATACCACATGCCGGGGCTTTGGGCCAACACCTGCTGCACCCATCCCCTGTGGGGCGAGGCTGATGCGGCCTGCGCCCTGCGTCGCCTGCGCGCGGAGTTGGGGGTCACCGGGCTTGATGTGCAGGCCACAGGCACGGCGGAGTACCGCGCCGAGGTGGGCGGCGGCATGGTGGAGCATGAGGTGGTGGCGCTCTTTCGCGCCAAGGCCGGGCTGGGACGGCGTTGTTGCATAAGTAATACCTCAGACACGCCCCCCCTTTCCCGGTTGGCATCAGGCCACGCGAACGATTTCGGCAGTGCCGAGTGCGTTGATGAGGGCAACGCGGATCTGGATTTTGGCGGTTTGGCTGTCGGGATGTCTTGCGGCGATGCGTTCATCGAAGGCCTTGAGGTCGAGCAGGTTCAGCGCCACAGGTTCGAGCGAACCTGCGAGGGCATCTTTGCCTTGAACCGACTTTGGGCGTGATATCGCGTCCAGCGCTTCCAGAACACCCTGCAATAGTGGCGAGTGGCTTGTAGAGCCTCGTTTCTGGCGATTGCGGCCAAGCAATCTTTCTTCCAAGGTCGTCCGTTCTTGCGGATCGGGATGATCGGCGCGGCCTGCCACTCGCGATCACCGAGGAACTTGATGCCCCTTGCCGGTTCGCTCGAACCGCTGGCGCTTACCGGCTCGATGTCGACGAGCAGGTTCAGGGGGCCATCGGCGCGCCGATAGGGCATCTGGACGGCCAAGGTCTTCTGCCTCTGGCACAGGGTCGTATAGTCTGGCACGGCCCAATCCAGGCCAGCCATCTTCAGCAGGCTGGCCATCATCCCGGTCGTCTGCCCGAGCGGCAGCTTGAACAAGACTTTTATCATCTTCATCGTCAGGCAGAACTGGATCGCCGCGTCCGCAAAGACCGCGGGCCGACCGGGGCTGCCGTCAGGCGGCGCAAGCCGGGACATGTCCTTGTCCAGCCAGATCGGCAGAGAACCACGCTTCTTCAGTGACGCGCTGTAGCGGGACCAATTTGTGGTGCGGTAGCGGGCGGCTGTTGGTTTGCTAATGCCATCTGTCTGATCGCATGGATTCACGTTGAGAATCCATCGCGGACAGAGTTGTGCAACAACGCCTTCCAAGGCCAGTCTCCCGCAAACTCAGTTGCAGGACCGAATGCCTGAACTCACATCAAGCTGAAACCACGAGGCTGGCGCACCGCTTACGCTGCCTGAGGTGGTTGGAACATCTGGGTCTACGTGTTTGATCCCACGGCTTGATGGTGCGATCCTTTCAACTCAATGAAAGGCATGAGCTCTTTCGGCTTTGCTTCGGCCTTGCCGGATCGAAAACGGACGGCGTCAAAAGATCAAGGACGCAGGCTGTTCAGCACAAGCGCAGCGATTTCGGCAATGATGACAGTGCGATCCAGGGGTTTGCCATCATCAACCGCAAGCATGAATCGCACTTCCGTGCCCAGCACGGCATAGGCCTCGGTCATGGCCCAGATGTGAAATTGCAACATCATCGGGTTAACCGGGCGGATTAAGCCTTCCGCCACCCAAGCGTCGATACGACTTGCAGCGCGGCGCGTAACTTCGCGTGAACCTGCCCAGTGATCGCGCAACATTGGTGCGCCGCGCATCACCTCGCCGGTGAACATTTTGACCTCGGCGGGGTGGTCCAGGGAAAAGCTGACCTTTCGGGCGATGTAATCGGACAAAAAGGCATTTGGCCCCTGCTCCGTCGCTATGCCATCGAAAAGGTCAGCCCAAATGGCAATGATGTGGCTCAGCGCCTCTTCGTAAAGCTCTTCCTTGCTTTCGATATAGTAGTGCAGCTTGTTTTTAGAAATCCCGGCACGATCGGCGATGCCCTGAGTGGAGGCTCCGCGCAGACCAAGTTCGGCGAATTCGGCAATGGCTGCATCGCGGATCACCTCGCGCAACTCGCCACGTTTGAGGGCAAGATCGTGGCGGCTCATCGCGGAACCGGAAGAAAGGCTGTGGCTTCAACCTCGATCAGAATCTCGGCGGACGGCATCATCGCCGAAACCTCGACAACGGTCGAAACAGGGGGGGTATCGGGAAAGAACATCCGCCGCACCGTGTTATAGCGCGGGAAATCGTTCAGGTTGCGGAAGTATTGCACCAGCTTGAACACATCGGCCATCGCACCGCCGGCATCTTCGATCGTGGCGCGGATTCGGTCAAAGACATACCAGCTTTGCGCCAGGATCGGCCCATCCTTGGCATCAACCGAAAACTCGCCGGTTTGACCGATAGCAGGGCCGATACCCGAAGGCAGATCCCCAAAGCTACGGATAATGCGCCCCGCCGTCGGATCGACAGCAATCACCCCCGAGAGGAAGATGGAATCTCCGCGTCGGGTCCAGGCGGAATAGCGTGCAAGGGGTTTGGCGATATCTGACATATTTGCTCTTTACAGGGATTTCAGGCAACTTTCCACCTTCGCCAAGAATTTTGCGCGATCATCTTCGGTAGTGTGATTCATGTTGTAAAGCTGTTGCCAAACCGTCTTGCACCGACGGTTGAACAGCACCCGCAGGCCACGCGTCCAAAGGCTGCGGCCCGGATCGCGGATCAACTTGATCCACCACCACGGACTGCCTGATGTGGTGATGCCCACGAACAGGCGGATGTTCGATAGCTTTGGCTTTGGCCTGCGTTGCTTGCTGTCGGAGACTTCAAAGGTAACTCCGGGCAACCAGACCCGCTCCAGCCAGCCTTTGAGCATGGCAGGAGGTCCATAATACCATGTCGGATAGATGATGACCAAACCCTCGGACCATTGCAGATCGGCTACATGGTCAGGATGCTTGGCAATGATCGTGTCAGTTTGGCTTAGATAGTTGCCCCATTCCTCGGTCGAGAGCACGGGATCAAATCCCTCCCGGTACAGATCCCGGCACCTCAACTCGTGGCCTGACGCACTAAGCGTGCGGCAGGCCATGTTGTATACGGCTGCGCCAAAGCTTTCTGGGCTGGGGTGACATAAGACAATCAACAGGCGCACCACATCGCTCCTTACTTGATCAGATCCATTCCGACTTTCTTGTTCACGAATTGATCGGTGGCAACCTTCGTCACATCGACCGCGTCCGCCTCGATGATCTTAGCCTCGACCGCCGCATCATAGAATGCCTTCACGCGATTCAGATCGATAGCGCCGATACCCACGTCGGCCTGATAGCCAGAGCCGATGATGCCAAGCGCCTTCAGCTGCGCCACTTCGGCCTTCAGCCCTTCGTCGGTAAGATCCGGGTTCTCTGCGAGGATGGCGGCATTGCCAAGGCTCGGGTCATTGTAGAGGTAATTGTACCAGCCGATGGTCGATGCATCGACAAATTTCTGCACCAGATCGGGGTTCTGCTCAACCATTTCGGTGCGCGCCTCGATCGTGGTCGAATATGTATTCCAGCCGTAATCTGCCAGAATATAGGTGTCCACAGGTGAACCAGCGGCCTCGGCCGACATCGGTTCGGACGTGGCATAGCCCTGTTGCACCATCTTGGGATCGTTCAGGAATTCGGCAAGGTTATAGCCATAGGGACGCAGTTGCTCGTCCTTGAAGCCTTGGGTTGCCGTCATCCACTGCCAGAAACTGAACTGGCCGTCTTTCGAGATCAAGATTTGCGGCGCATTGGTCAAATCTGCCCAATCTTTGTACGCGCCCTTATGGGCGATCAGAACTTGCGGATCTTTCTCGAAATACGACGCGACAACAACCGTCGGAATTCCATTTCGGACGTTATCAAATGACAAGAGCAGATTGCCTGCCATCAGAAAATCCACCTTGCCCGCGGCCAGCATGGGGCGGTTGTTCACCTGTGGGCCACCTTGCTGGATCTCCACGTCCAGCCCGTATTTGGCGTAGGTGCCATCGGCCAATGCCTGATAAAAGCCGCCGTGCCCAGCCTGGGCGAGCCAGTTGGTGCCGAATACCACCTTGTCCTGCGCCATGGCTCCATTGGCCACAACGGTTGCCGCAATCGCGGCGATCAATGTCGTCTTCATGCTTTCTCTCCTTTGTTGGGTCAGTTCTTTGCCATCTCTGGCATCCAGCCACGGGTTTTCCCCGGATTCATCAGACCGTAGGGGTCAGCCTGTTTCTTGAAATCAATTTGCGCTGTGTCGATTTCCTTCATCCCGCCGTCTTCAATAGTGATGACGTGGGGGTCGAAGATCGTGCACCCATCAATGCTTTCCATCTCGTGGATGATGTCATAGCAGCGCGCTCGACCCGTCCAGCGCAGGATCGGCAGGGCAAAGATCTGCACCTCGCCGTTCATCCGTGCCATTTCGTGATGGAAATACAGCTCTTCGCCGTAGCGTTGTTGTTGGCGCAGCGCGAGCGCGGGATCGAAGGGCTGCGGGTAGGCTACTTGCAGATAGGTCCAGATCCCGGGTTCATGTTTGAGCGCTTGCAACGTGGTGTGGTTCCAGCCACATTCCCAAGTCGGAGGCAGATTGGCGGCCTCCATGTCATGCAGGGATTTTGACAGGCTGATCCGGCCACCGTGTGACGCCACCCGCGCGGCGAAGGCATCGACCTCGGCCGGAGCGACCATGGAAAACACCGCATCACGGTCTTGTCGGAAATGGTCGGTAAGACGCTTGTAGAACCTCGCAAAGCGGCGTTCGACCACGGTCATCAGAAAGGCATCAACGCCCACCTCTTGCGCCTCGACAGCAAAGGCTAGGGCACGATCATAGCCATCAAACAGCGCGATGGTGTGCCGCCAGTCGGTGGCTGGGGTCAGGGCATAATCCATTGCGGTGATGATGCCATTGGTGCCGTAAGCGTGCTGCACCTTCAGAATGTCACGCCCATGCAACTCGATGACTTGCGGTACTTCTTCGACAGTAACGATGCGGACATAGGTGACATTCTCGCCATCGCGGAGCATGCCGTTGCGCAAGCTGCCGATGCCGCCGGAACCGCCCGCCACAAAGCCCGCCATGGTCGCGATGCGTTTGGTCGAAGGGAACATCGACAGCATCTGCCCGGTTTTGGCCACGGCATTTTCAACCCGTTCCACCCGAGCGCCCGCCTCGCAGGTGACCCGCCCTGGCGCGATGTCCAGAATGCGGTCCAGCTTGGTGGTGTCCAGGATCACTCCGCCTTCCATCGGCACACATTGGCCGTAGTTGCCAGTCCCGCCGCCGCGCGGGGTCAGCGGGATGCGCAGTTTTGCCACCGCGGCTGCCACGGCAATCACCTCGGCCTCGGTGCGGGGCAGGACGATCAACTGGCCAACATGGCCATCCAGTTGCGCCTTCAAGATGGGTGAATACCAATAGTAATCCTTTGATTTTGCGTCCAGAAGTTTCGCATCATCATGGCAGGGGATATCTCCGATCGCGGCCCGGAACGCAGAAAGCTTTTCGGCGGTGACAGTCATGCGGCAACCTTTCCAAGGCCATGATCGAGGCCAGAGCGGATGATCTGACGCGGAGCGCGCGCGGAACGCAGGGCTGCGTCCCAATCTGCGCCTTCGATCAGGATGAAGTCTGCGGGTTCACCCACCGCCAGACTTGGAGCAGGCAACCCCATGGCCTGCGCCGGGCCGGTGGTAATGGCGTCCAACCAATCTGCCGGGTTCAGATGTGCGGCAAGGCAAGCCAACCGCAGCACTTCAATCTGGTCGTAGCTGCCATGCGGATAGAACGGATCAGCCACATTATCGATGCCCAAAAGCACAGAAACCCCAGCGGAGCGCAATTCGTGCAGAGGTGCCAAACCGCGAAGCCGGGGGCTGCGACCGGGCTGCATGTCTTGCAAATAAAGATTGGTGCTAGGTAGGACTGTCAGGGCAACGCCAGCTGCCGCGGCGGCATCAAATACAACGGCCACTTCGGCCTCGGGGCGGACAGCCAGCGAACAGGCGTGGCCACACAACACGCGTCCGGCCATCTTGTGCTTGGCAGTTAAAGCGACAATGCTGTCAAAGCCGTGTGCCTGCGGATCAAGCCCCTCATCGACATGGAAATCAAGCCGCAAGCCGTGCTGATCGGCCAAGGCAAAGACCCTCGTCAGCTTTGCTTCCATATCTGAGTTGCCATAGACAAAGCATCCCAAAACCGCATCGTCACGCGCAACCTGTGCCGCAATTGCTGTACCAAGATCGATGTCGCCCAGAAGGTCCAGTGGCACCAGTGCTGCGCGTTGCAAGTGCAACCGGTCTTGCCAATCCTGCGCCAACTCGCCCAGAACCGACCAGGCCATCGGTATGCCGGGCTGCACCCAGTCAACATGGCTTCGCATCGCGCGAATGCCGTTCTGCTGCGCCTCGGCCAAGGCAAGGCCGCCCCGCGTGCGAATGTCGGTGTCCGTCCATCCGGGCATGTCGGCAGCCATCGCTTCGATGGCACCAAAGAGGCCTGGCTTGGTCGCGCGGCAGCGCTGAATGGTAAAGGTCTTGTCCAGATGAACATGCGGCTCAACTGGCAACGGCAGAATGACGGCGCGTGCGGGCTTTGCCACCGGTGTGATCGAGGCGATACGGCCCTCAGCCAACTTGAGACTCACAGTCTTGCCGTTCAGATGCAGGGCGGAAAGATCAATGTTCACGCCGGATCTCGCTTTCATGCCAATGGCCAAGCACCCGGCGCGAGGCCCAGGTGGTCAGCGCAAAGATCGCGATGCCAAGCAGCGATACCAGGACCAGTGCCGCGAACATCCGGGGGATCTCGCTGCGGAAAGAGGCTTCGATGATGCGGCTGGCCAGACCGGTGTTTTGACCTGCAGCGCCGGCCACAAATTCGGCAACCACGGCCCCAATCAGGGAAAGCCCGCCCGCTACCTTCAGCGCCGCCATGAATTGCGGCAGGGCCGAAGGCGCGAGCAGATGTTGCAGGCGCTGCCACGGCGTCGCACCGTAGAGTGTAAACAAATCCCGCAGGTTATGATCGGCGGATCGCAGCCCTATCACGGTGCCTGACAGGATAGGAAAGAAGGCCACGATCCATGCGCAGATCAGCAAGGCAGCAAATGTGCTGTCAACATAGATCAGAATCAGAGGTGCAATGGCCACCACGGGTGTCACCTGCAAGATGACTGCAAAGGGGAACAGGCTCATCTCAACCGGACGCGACAGCGCAAAGAGTGCGCCCAATAGCACGCCACCAATGATCGCAAGGGTCAGCGAAAAGAACGTCAGCTTGACCGTAAACCAAGCCGATACCATCAGCGACGGCCCGTCCTTGATCAGGGTTTGGGCAATCAGGCTTGGGGCCGGAATCAGGTATTTCGGGACCTCGTGATACCACACCGCCCATTCCCAAAACCCGATTGCTGCGCCGAGGGTGACCAGCGGCATCAACCAAGACAGTAGCCTTTCGCGCCTTTCGCGCACCAGTTGTTCGGTATTGATCGGGGCACCGGCCTCTTCAGTGATCAATGTCGTCGACATTCAGCGTCCCCTTCAATGTGTCGGATACCCGGCGCGCCTCGGCCGAAAAGGCTGGGCTTACCCGCCAGTCGTCATCACGGGGCCAAGGCGTTTCCAGCGCCATGTCCGCTGCAACCCGACCGGGGCGAGCCGCCATCACAATGACGCGGGTGGACAGATAGACCGCTTCGAAGACCGAGTGCGTCACGAAAACCACTGTCAGGCGATGCTCTTTGGCCAGCCGCACAACATCGTTGTTCAGCTTGCTGCGCGTCATCTCGTCCAGCGCGGCGAAGGGCTCGTCCATCAGCAGGATGCGCGGGCGGGTGACCATGGCCCGGGCGATAGAAACCCGCATCTTCATGCCGCCCGAAAGTTCACGCGGATGGGACGCTGCAAAACGCGACAGACCGACCTCGGTCAGGATGGCGGTGACCCGCGGGGTGGCGTCCCTGCGGCTGACACCCGCCAATCGCAGCGGCAGATAGACGTTATCAAACACCGTGGCCCAAGGCATCAGGGTGGGCTCCTGAAAGACGAAAGCCAGGTCCTGTTCAGATTTGCGCTTTTGGGGCGTGATGGTAATGGTGCCTGCGCTCACCGGCAAAAGCCCCGCGATCATTTTCAGCGCTGTCGATTTTCCGCAGCCAGAGGGCCCAAGAAAGCTTACAAACTCACCTTCGGAGATGGTCAGGCTCATGTTGTCGACCGCCAGCACGCTCTTGCCAAAACTTCGCGATACGCGATCCATCTGGATGATCGGACCCGTCATGCGCAGGCGGCCGAATTGGCTTTGGTGTCAAGGAAGGATAGCGGCAAGCGGTGCACCTCTTGCAGAAGGGTCACGATCTGGGCTGCGGCATGATCGATAAGAGCGCGGCCCTTCGCAGCGGTGGCCTTCGTCGCATCGCCGCAGGCCCCGGCAGGGTTCATGTCTTGCGCCTGCCACCCCAGCTTGCCCGCGATGGATAGGCCAAGGTGACGGTTTTCACGCGCGATATCGGCAATTGCGGGGTGGAAATTGCGGGCGTGTTCCATCTGCACATGCTCTGGCTGCAGGGCCAGCATCACCGATGTTTCCATATCGCCGGCATGGATTCCAAAACGGTCTTCCTCGGGCGTAAGCAACCCCTCGGGCAGCCCCATCCCAAACCAGTTTGCAGAAACGGTCAGCATCTTGTGCTTGATCCGCAAATCGCGCGCCACGATGTCCATGGGCGCTATCTGCCCGCCGTGCGAGTTCAACAACACCAGCTTGCGCACGCCAGCTGCGGCCACGCAGTCACCGATCTCCATCCACATCGCCATCAGTGTCGGGGCGGAAAAGGTCAGCGTGCCGGGCCAGGCGGAGTGTTCGTTGGATTTGCCAACCGGCAGGGTCGGCAAAAACAGCGCCGGGCAATCTGCCGGGATCAGCGGGGCGGTGGCGGCAACGATCCCGTCCAGAATGGCCTGATCGACCGAAAGCGGCAGATGGGGGCCATGCTGCTCGATAGCCCCCACCGGCAGAACCGCGATCAGGCGGCCGCGATCAAGGGCGGCAAAATCGCGCGCGGTGTAATGCGCCCAAAAGCGGTGTTTCATCTTTGAAGCCCCCCAACGGCGCGCAGTGGTCTACCGGGAGCAAGCCCCGAGATCACCCGCAGAATGGAATTCCGGTCGATGCCGAAATGCCGGTAGAGGTCGGCGACGGTGCCGGTTTGACCAAAATGCTCGACCCCAAGGCCCGCCACCCGGTGACCATGAACCGACCCCAACCAGGACAGTGTGGCCGGATGCCCGTCGATCACCGTGACCAAAAGGCAATCGCGCGCAATGGGCGCCAGCAGGCGCTCGATATGGCTTTGCGCCTTGCGTCCATTTATCCGGGCCGTCTGGGCCGCCTGCCAGCCCGCATTCAGCCGGTCGGCCGACGTGACGGCCAGAATACCAACATCGCGCCGCCCTTCGGCCAGTGATCCGGCAGCGGCGATGGCTTCGGTGGCGACTGTGCCCTGATAGGCGATCACCACCTCGCAATTCGGCCCCGGTTCACGCAGCCAATAGGCACCGTCGATGACGCCCTGCCGGATGCTGTCCGCCTTGCGGCGCGGCTGCTCGACCGTGCGGGTGGACAAGCGCAGATAGACCGAACCACCGCCCGCCTCGCGCTGCCAATCGGCGGTTTCGGCCTTGGCTGCATCGCGCTGCATATAGGCGAAAGCCCATTCCATGATGCAAGCCAGTTCATCGGCAAAGGCCGGCTCAAAGCTGGCTAACCCATCTTGCGACATCCCTATCAAAGGCGTTGCGACGGACTGATGCGCTCCGCCTTCAGGCGCCAGAGACACGCCCGACGGCGTAGCCACCAGCAAGAAGCGCGCGTCTTGATAACAAGCATAGTTCAGCGCATCCAATCCGCGTGAAATGAAGGGGTCATAAAGCGTGCCAATCGGCAAAAGCCGCTCGCCGAACAACGAATGCGAGAGTCCCGCAGCCCCAAGCGTCAACATCAGGTTCATCTCGGCTATGCCAAGCTCGATATGCTGACCCTCGGGCGAGAATTGCCATTTTTGCGCAGACACAACCTTTTCATCGCGGAATATATCCGCCCGCCCGGTCCGCGCGAACAGGCCCCGCCGGTTGACCCAGGGCCCCAGATTGGTGGAAACCGTCACATCAGGCGAGGTTGTAAGGATGCGTGCAGCGATCGGGTGATCCGACTTGGCGATCGCGTCCAAAATTTTGCCAAATGCCATCTGGGTCGAGATTTCTTCATCTTCGGGCGCGTCAATCTGCGGCGCTGCGATCAGCGGCGCGGACATCTGGCGCTTGCTTGCCGACAGGAACGGGCTGCGTGCAAGCAGTCCGTCAAGCTCTGCCTCGGTAATCCCCAGACCTTCGGTGCGGTCCCATTCATGGCCAGGACGAATGTTCATGCGGGCGCGAAACTCCTCCATCTGCGCCAGCGTCATCAACCCGGCGTGATTGTCCTTGTGCCCCGCCAAAGGCGTGCCCCAGCCCTTGACCGTATACGCGATAAAGACCACTGGGCGGTCATGGGTGGCCGCCTGATCGAAGGCGTCGCTTACCGAGACCAGACAATGGCCGCCCAGATTTTCCATCAATGTGGCAAGTTCAGCATCCGTACGGCGGTCAAGCAAGGCCGCGACCGCACCCTGATCGCCGATCTCATCCATCAACCGCTTGCGCCAGGCCGCCCCACCCTGAAACGTCAGCGCCGAATAAAGCTGGTTTGGGCAGGCGTCGATCCAATCGCGCAAGGTTTCACCGCCTGGTTCGGCAAAGGCCTCACGCTGCACGGTGCCATGTTTCAGCGTGACCACGTCCCAGCCAAAGGCCGCGAAAATCCCGCCGATGCGTTCAGAGAGGCCGTCACTCGTCACGCCATCCAGACTTTGGCGGTTGTAGTCGATGATCCACCAGCAGTTGCGCAGATCATGCTTCCAACCCTCTTGCAGGGCTTCGTAGACATTGCCCTCGTCCAGTTCCGCATCGCCCAACAGCGCCACCATGCGCCCCATGGGAAGGCTGCCCCAACTGTGCGTTTTGACGTAATCCTGCACCAGACTGGCAAAAACGGTAATCGCGACACCAAGCCCGACTGACCCGGTTGAGAAATCGACATCAGCAGTGTCCTTGGTGCGCGAGGGGTAGGATTGCACACCGCCAAAGCCACGAAAATTCTGCATTTTCTCAGCGCTTTGCTTGCCGGTCAGGTATTGCAGGGCATGGAACACCGGCCCCGCGTGCGGCTTTACAGCCACCCGGTCCTGCGGCCGTAAGGCGCGGCCGTAAAGCGCCGTGATCAATGTGGCCATAGATGCACAACTGGCCTGATGCCCGCCCACCTTCATCCCGTCGGCCTTGGACCGCAGATGGTTGGCGTTATGAATCATCCAAGTCGCCAACCACAGCGCCTTGTCTTGCAACAAGCGCAGTTCCTGAGACCCAAGCTGATTCGCCATGTCATCCCCCATCTACATTGCACACAGCAAAGCACATTTTTGCAATTGGTCAAACCATTTGATTTGACTATTTGCAAGGATGTCACATCAACGGATAATCAGGTCACAGGACGGCGTTGTTGCATAAGTAATACCTCAGGCACGCCTCCCCTTTCCCCGTTGGCATCAGGCCACGCGAACGATTTCGGCAGTGCCGAGTGCGTTGATGAGTGCAACGCGGATCTGGATTTTGGCGGTTTGGCTGTCGGGATGTCTTGCGGCGATGCGTTCATCGAAGGCCTTGAGGTCGAGCAGGTTCAGCGCCACAGGTTCGAGCGAACCTGCGAGGGCATCTTTGCCTTGAACCGACTTCGGGCGTGATATCGCGTCCAGCGCTACCAGAACGCCCTGCCATAGTGGCGAGTGGCTCGTAGAGCCTCGTTTCTGGCGATTGCGGCCAAGCAATCTTCCTTCCAAGGTCGTCCGTTCTTGCGGATTGGGATGATCGCTGACCCTTCTGGTCCCGATGGGGCGGTGGTTGATGCGGGCGGGCTCTTGTGGGTGGCGCGTTGGGGGGCGGGGCAGGTTTCGGCCTTTGCGCCGGCTGGTAGGCCTTGTGCGCCATGTCAGCTTTGATGCGCCCAACACCTCGTGCCCGGCCTTCGGGGGTGCCGATCTGACCACGCTTTTTTGCACCTCAGCGCCTGAGGGCATGGATCACATGGCCCGCGCTGCCCATCCCGACGCCGGTAAGACCTTTGCCGCCCATGGCGTTGCCAAAGGGCAGGCGGACCATCGGATCATCCCATGAAGCGCGACCCGAGCAGTGGCCCAAACGCAGGTGTCGAGAGCTGCCAGTCGCTTGCCATCCCATACGCCTGCTGGAGCCAAGCCGACGTCAGAAATGCCGCGAATAAAGCGCCCGCGCGCCCAGCATGACTGTCTCAAGGGCCTCTTCCACCGAATAAGAGCCTTCCACCGACATCAGGTCCAACCAGACCCCTTCGGTCATGATGCGCAGCAGTCGGGCCGTTCGCTCCGCATTGTGACTGTAGCCATACAAGACGTTCATCCGGTTGCAAATTTCAACCAGCGTCGCGTTGTGCAGCGCATCATTGGCGCCGCAGCGCGATTGGTAAAGTGGACGGCTTTGGCTTTCGCCCCAATAGGCGCACCAAGCCGCAAGACGGGCAGGGGTGCAGATTGCGGGTGCAAAATCAGCCCTAAGCAGGGCCATGATCTGGCTCTCTGGCGCAGCGCCAGCGCTTGCAAGGGCCTCTTGCCAATTCGACTGATACTCGTCTGCCAGAAAATCAAGCACCTCCGCCAGGAGGTTGTCCTTTGATTGGAAATGAAACAGCACCAGCCCATGGCTGATCCCGGCGCGCCGGGCGACGTCTGTGACGGTGGTCCGGGAAAAGCCACGTTCGGCCAGACACTCAATCGTCGCCTCGATCACCTGACTCCGCCGGGTCGTGCGATCAAGCGTGCGTGGCGCAAGCGGTTCGGTATCTTTGGCTGACAATGGCATCTTCACCTCGTGACCAGCCATATAATGCTGCACATAAATGAAAACCACTGGCAAGATCTGATTGACAATCCAGTCAGTGGCGTGACAGCCTGACCCGAGACCGCAACCATGACTGAGTGCCCGATGCCGAACGCTGATCGTCACCCCGCATCGCCGCGGCTGGACCATTGCCCCAAAGGGCTGCCGAAGGCGGCTTACTTTGACGCAGGCTGGTACGGGCGTGAGATGGCGACGATCTTTGCCCGTCAATGGGTCGCGGTGGGCCGGGCGGCCGACATTCCTGCAGGCCGGATGCGGCGTGTCAGCGTCGGGGCGGCCTCGGTCATCGTGTTGCGTGACGCTGAGGGCGTGCTGGCCGCCTATCACAACTCCTGCCCGCACCGGGGTTCCGAGCTTTGCTTGGCCGACGAGGAAGAGGTCGGCAAGCTGATCCGCTGCCCCTATCACGCCTTTGCCTATGCGGCGCGCGACGGGCGGCTGGTGTCAACCGCCCATGCTGTGCCAACCTCTGATTTTGACCCTGCCGCCCATGGGCTGCGGCCTGTGTCGCTGCGGGTTTGGAACGGCTTTTTGTTCTTGACCCTATCGCCAGAGCCCCGCGATATCTGGGCTGATGTCGGTCTTGACACCTTGAACAACTGGCCGATGGACGGTCTTGTGACTGCCCATCATTGGGAAAGCGAGATCGCCTGCAATTGGAAAGCGTTTTGGGAGAATTATTCGGAATGTCTGCATTGCCCGGGCATTCACCCCGAATTGTGCGACATGGTTCCGATCTATGGCAAAGGGGTGATGGGCGCGTCCGAGGCCTTGGGCTGGACGCCAGACGATCTGGTGCGCCCCAATCTTAGACCGGGCGCGGAAAGCTGGACGCTGGACGGCGCGCCCTGCGGGCCGGCGTTTCCGGGCCTGTCAGCCGCGGAACGGGCAGCTGGCTATAGCTTTGTCACGCTTTGGCCTTCTGCCTATGTCGTGGCACATGTCGATTACGTCCGCTCGGTGCGGATCGTGCCACTGGGACCTGAACGCACGCGTCTGGTGGCCGAATGGCACTTTGCCCCCGAAACCCTTGCCCAGCCGGGGTTTGACGCCGCCAAGGTCGTGGATTTTGCCAAGATCGTCATGCAACAAGATGGCGCGGCCTCAGAAATGAACCATCGCGGAATGGCCTCGCCCTCCTTCACCACGGCTCGCTTGATGCCCGAGGAATACGAGATTCACCGCTTTCACCAATGGGTCTTGTCCGAAATGGAGCCTGCCCGATGACCAAACTTCCCTATCCCGCCTTGCCCATTCCAAACGATTGGGATCGCAAAGGTTTGCCAGCTTGGACCTACCATTCCCCGGCCATGTTCGCGCTGGAGCGTGACAAGGTCTTTTTGTCCCATTGGCAGGTGGTGGGGCACGAATGTGACCTGCCCGCGCCGGGCGATTGGCTTGCCTTTGACCTCTTGGGCGAACGCTCGGTCGTCATGCGTGGTCAGGACGGCGTCGTTCGGGCGTTTCACAACCTGTGCCGCCATCGTGGCGCGCGCGTGGTTGATGGGGCGACGGGCCATTGCAAGGGCGCGATTGTCTGTCCGTTTCATGGCTGGGTTTACAATCTGGACGGCAGCCTGCGCGGGGCAGCACAGCCAACCAGTTTTGGCAACCTCCCGCGTGAGGAGTTCAGCCTGAAGCCGATTGAGATGGAGATCTTCCACGGCTTCATCTTTCTGCGTTTCGCGCGGGGTCCGCAGCCCGCAGTGGCGCAACTCCTTCAGCCGTTTGAAGCGGATTTTGCAGCCTATGGCCTGCGGGATGTTTTACCCGTCACCGTGCCGAATTGGAGCATGGACCTGCCGGTCAACTGGAAATCAGTCCGCGATGTCGACAATGAGGGCTATCACGTCCCCTTGGCCCACCCTGGCCTGCAGGACCTCTACGGTCGGACCTACCGCGATATGCATCTGGAAAACGGTCTGTCGATGTCGATCGGCTGGTTTGGCGATGTGCCGGGCAAGCAGTGGTCAGTGCGCCATTACGCGCGCATCTCGCCGCCGCGCCCCGAATTGCCGCAGCATCTGCAACGAGCCTGGACCTATTACGGCCTGTTTCCCAATCAGGTTTTTTCCATCACCCCGGACGGGCTTCAATTCTACCACGAACTGCCCCTCAACGAAGGCCTAACCCGGTTGACCGGGCGGCTGTATCGGTGGCCCAATGAAACCCGCGAACAGCGGCTGGCGCGCTATCTGGCGATGCGGATCGACCGCGAAACCTCGGCCGAGGATCAGCAGCTTTCGATTTGGTCGAATGAGTCGATGCGATCTACGGCCTTTGAGGGGTTTCATCTGTCTGATCTGGAGTACGGGCTGCGTCGCCACCATGATGGGCTGCGCAAGCTTATGCCGGTGATGCGGCTGCAGACCGCCCCGACCGAAGATCAAATCGCGCCCCTCAATGCGGAAATGTCTTGCCAGACCATTGGGCAGGAATAAGCTGACTGACAAATCAACCAACAAAATTCTTCAGGGAGACTGCCATGAGATTGAACCGCCGCGCGGCGCTGATCGGCGCATCTGCGACCTTGGCCATGCCCTGGGCACGCCCGTCCTATGCCTCGCCGGGCAGCGTCAATGTCTACAACTGGGCCGACTATATCGGCGAGACGACGATTGAAGATTTCGCGACCGAGACCGGCATCGACATCGTCTATGACCTTTATGCCAGCGCCGAGGAAATGGAGGCCAAGATGTTGGCCGGGTCCTCGGGCTATGATGTCGTGTTGCAATCGGGCCTTGGCCTGCACCGCCTGGTGGCGGCCAACCTTTATCAAAAGATCGACCGGGCTCGCCTGCAGGGCTGGGACACCTTGAACCCTGAAATCTTGAAGGTTCTGCAAGGGTTTGACCCGGGCAATGCGCATGGGGTGCCCTACAGCTGGGGCACAGTGGGTTTCACCTTCAACATGACGCTTGTGCGCGAACGGCTGCCGGATGTTGATCTTGCCTCTTTGGATGCGGTCTTTCTGCCAGAGAATGCCGCCAAGCTGGCCGACTGTGGTATCTCGCTTTTGGACAGCCCGACGGACATTGGCTTTATGGTCATGCGCTGGCTGGGTCTCGACCCTGATGCGGGGACGCCCGAAACCTACGCCCAAATGGCCGAGGCTTTCGCCCGTATCCGCGAGCATATCACCACCTTTGACAACACCAATTTCCTGACCAGCCTGCCCAATCAGGAAATCTGTGTCGCCAACACATGGTCGGGTGATTACGGTGTGGCGAAAGCCCGGGCTGCCGAGGCGGGGATCGAGGTGGATCTGGTCTATTACGTGCCCAAGACCGGCGCTCCGGCTTGGTTCGATCTTTGGGCGATGCCAGCAGATGCGGCGAATGTCGACAACGCCTATACCTTCCTCAACTACATGCTGCGCCCCGAGGTTCTGGCGGCCAGTACCAATTATACCGGCTATGCCAACTCCAGCCTTGCTGCCACAGCCTTGGTGGATCCCGCCATTGCCAGCGATCCGGCAATCTATCCTGATGCCGAAACCCTGTCCCGACTTTACACGCCCAAACCGCAGACGGCCGAACAGGATGCTGCGATCACGCGGATCTGGACGGATATCAAGGCGGGCGGCTGACCCATGGCCGGGGGGGCGGCGCAGGACGCCTTTCTGCGGATTGAAGGGGTCTCGAAAAGCTTTGGCAGCTTTCAGGCCGTCCATGACGTCAACCTGAGTGTTGAGAAGGGCGAGATCTTCTCGCTCTTGGGCGGGTCGGGCTGTGGCAAGACCACGCTTTTGCGCATGCTTGCAGGCTTTGAAGAGCCCAGCGCTGGCCGCATTTTTCTGGACGGGCTTGACATGGCCGGCGTGCCGCCTTGGGAACGGCCCGTCCATATGATGTTTCAATCCTATGCCATCTTTCCGCATATGACGGTTGAGGAAAATGTCGGCTATGGGCTGAAGCATGAAAAGGGCCTTTCCAAGGCTGACAGGGCCTATCGGGTGGCCGAAATGCTGGACCTGGTGCAACTGACCCCTTTTGCCAAACGCAAATCGCACCAGATTTCGGGTGGCCAGCGCCAGCGCGTGGCGCTGGCCCGCGCCTTGGCTCGCCAGCCGAAGCTTTTGCTTCTTGATGAACCTCTGGCGGCACTCGACAAAAAGCTGCGCGAACATACTCAGTTCGAGTTGATGTCCATTCAGGCGCGCACCGGGGTGACCTTCATCGTCGTGACCCACGATCAGGAAGAGGCAATGACCCTGTCCGACCGCATCGCTGTGATGGACAAGGGCGAGGTGCGGCAGGTGGGCAGCCCCACCGAGGTTTATGAATTTCCCAACAGCCGGTTCGTGGCGGGCTTCATCGGCTCGATCAACACCTTCGAGGCGACCGTGATCGCCCGCGAAAGCCCACATCTGCGCCTGTCGGTGCCCGCACTCGGTGCCGAGGTTCTGGCCCGTGACGTGGCGGCGGTGGCCGTGGGGCAGGCGGTGACGCTGGCCATCCGTCCCGAAAAGTTGCGAATTTCGCTTGACCGGCCCGAAGGGGCCAATGCGCTGGCCGGAACCGTGCGCGATCTGGCCTATTTCGGCAAAGACAGCCTGTACCGCATCGACCTTGCCGGGGGCGGCATGGTGCAGGCCCATGCGGTCAATGCCCGCCGTGGCGATGAAGGCGCGCGCGTGGCCGACTGGGATGATACGGTGTTTGTCGGGTTCGACCCCGCCTCGGCCTTGGTGCTGGTGGCGTGAGGATGACACGGGCCGCTGTCCAGCGCTGGTTTGATAACAAGGGCTGGCCCGCCGTTCTGATCGGCCTGCCCTACCTGTGGCTCATCGTCTTTTTCCTGTTGCCCTTCCTCGTCGTGGTTGTGATGAGCGTGGCCACCAAGACCCCGACCGCGCCGCCCTTTTCGCTGGGGGGAGAGCATCCTTGGATCAGTCTCGACACCTACACCCGCATCTTCACCGATGGGCTTTACCTGCGTGCCTTTCTGACCTCGCTGGTCAATGCCGCAATCGCGACCTTGTTCTGCCTGCTGATCGGCTATCCGATGGCGCTCGGGCTGACGCGCGTGTCGCCATCGTGGCGCAACATCCTGTTGATGCTGGTGATCTTGCCATTCTGGACGTCCTTCCTGCTGCGGGTCTATGCGTGGATGGGGCTGATGGGCAAAAGCTCCTGGTTCAACGTCATGCTGACGGATGCCTGGAACTTTCTGGTCCCAATTGATTGGGCGATCAGGTCGATCCCGATGATGCACTCCAATTTCGCGGTAGTTTTGGTAATGGTCTACACCTACCTGCCCTTCATGATCTTGCCGCTTTATGCCAGCCTGGAACGGCTGGACCCGACGCTGGACGAGGCGGCGATGGATTTGGGCAGTCGTCCGGCGCGGGTGTTTTTGGACGTCACATTGCCCCAGTCCATTCCCGGCATCATCGCGGGGGGCATGCTGGTGTTCATCCCCGCTGCTGGAGAGTTGGTGATCCCCACGCTGGTGGGCGATGCCGGATCGCCCATGATCGGGCGGTTGATCTCGGATGAATTCAGCCAGGCAAGAGACTGGCCCATGGCCGCCGCCATCGCTGTAGCGCTTTTGGTGCTGATGGTGGTGCCAACGATGATCTACAGCCGCAATCAGGCAAAGGCGGAGGGCAGCAAATGAAGCGCCGACCGACCTTCCTGATCTCTGTCATGGTCTTTGGCTTTGCTTTTTTCTACATCCCGATCCTGTCGATGATGATCTACAGCTTCAACGCCTCGCGGCTGGCGACGGTCTGGGGCGGGTTTTCGACAAAATGGTATGTGGCGCTGTTTACAAACGATAAGGTTATCGATGCGCTGATCCTGTCGCTGAAAATCGCGCTGGTCTCGGCCACGATCGCCACGATCCTAGGCACCATGAGCGGCATAGTGCTGGCGCGCTACACCAAGTTCCGCGGCCGCACGCTGTTTTCCGGTCTGGTCACAGCACCCTTGATCATGCCTGAAGTGATCACCGGCATTTCACTGCTGATCTTTTTCATCCTCTTGGGCAATTGGATCGGCTGGCCCGCCTCGCGCGGGTTCACCACCATCACGCTGGCCCATATCACCTTTTCGGCGGTCTTTGTGACCACCATCGTTCATGCCCGGATGCTGCAGGCCGACCGCGCGATTGAAGAGGCGGCGATGGATCTGGGCTCGCGGCCTTGGCAGGTGATGTTTGACATCACCCTGCCGGTGATCTCGCCCGCCATCCTGTCGGGCTGGCTCTTGGCCTTTACGATCAGCTTGGACGATGTGGTCATCACCGCCTTCACCACTGGGCCGGGCTCAACGACCTTGCCGCTCCTGATTTGGTCGAAAGTCAAGCTTGGCGTCACGCCCGATATCAACGCCTTGGCCACGCTGATGGTGATGACCGTGGGCCTTGGCGTTGTCGCCGCCGGGATTATCCTGAACCGCGCCGAAAAGCGGCGGCTTGAGGAGGAACGCCTTGCCTTCCAGCGCAATGACTGATCCGGCGTCCGATCCGGCCGCCTTCCTCGCAGCGCCCCTTGGCGAGCCGGGGTCCGGCCGTGTGCGCTATGGCGCGGCCATGGCGCTTTATGCCCAGGGCCAGATCAGCGCCGATGTGCTGGAGGTTTACCGCATCGCTTCGGCCCATGACGGGCGCGATCCGGCCGCCACCCTGCGCGAAATGGGGCTTGCCGTGCCAAAGGCCGCGGCCGTCCTGCCGCCTCTGGGCCCGCGCGAAAAGGGCACCTCGTGACCGATATGCTGGTTCACAACGCCCGCATCCGCACGATGGACCCCACCGCGCCCCAAGCCGAGTGGCTGTTGATCCGCGATGGCCGGATTGCCGCGCTGGGCCGGGGTGCTGCGCCCGATGCGACCCATCGGATCGATGCTGGGGGCAGGCTGGTCCTGCCCGGCTTTCAGGATGCCCATATCCACCTTTTGTCCGGTGGGGTTGATCTGGCCACTGCCGCATCGCTGTATGATGCCGCAGGTGAGAGCGACCTGATCGGCACCCTGCGTGCCCATGCGGCTGCAAAGCCCGGGTTGCCCATCGTTCTTGGCTCGGGCTGGCAGGCGGGGGTCTTTGGCGATCACAATCTGACGGCGGCGGTTCTCGACCGGGCGGTTAGCGACCGGCCGTTGCTGGTCTATGACAGCTCGTTCCACAACGCCTGCCTGAACAGCCGCGCCCTGCAGATGGCCGAGGTTCAGGCGATGGCCGACCCGCCGAATGGCCATATCGTCCGCGATAGCCAAGGCCGGGCTACGGGGATGCTGCATGAAGAGGTGATCCCGCTGGTTGCCGCCCGCCTTCCCGGTCTGACCGAGGCGGACTGGCTGCAAGGTCTGCGCGAAGGCCAAGCCCACGCCAACCGCCATGGGCTGACCGGGGTGCTGGACGCCCGCATCACCGAACAAGAACGCCGCATCTATGCCCAGGGGGCGGCCGAGGGTCTCTTGACCCTGCGCGTGGCCGGCACCGCCCTTGTGACCGAAGCTGACACGGTTGAGACCGCCGTTGCGCGGCTGTGCGCTTGGCGCGCGGCGCATCATGGACCTGATTTCCACATCCATTCCGCCAAGTTCTTCATGGACGGGGTCTATGAAAACCGCACCGCGGCCAACCTCGCCCCCTATGCCGACGGCCCCGGCGGCAACGCGCCTTGCATGTTCAGCGCCGAACATACCCGCGCGATGATGACCGCCCTGGATGCCGCGCGCTTTGCCATCCATGTCCATGTCATCGGCGACGCCGCCGTGCGCCGCGCTATCGAGGGGCTGGAGGCCGCCCGCGCCGCCAACGGCCCATGGCCTGCGCAACACCAGCTTGCCCATTTGCAACTGATGGACCCGGCCGATTATGCCCGCCTGCAAGGTCTTGCCACGGCCAATATCCAACCCCTCTGGGCGCGGCTGGAGCCGCCCTATTCCGACCCCTCACTGGGGATGATCGGCCTCGACCGCTGGGCCGATGTCTATGCTTTTCGCAAGATGCTGGATGCCGGGGCGGATTGGTGTCTGTCGTCAGATTGGGCGGTGTCTACGCTGAGCCCGTTCGAGATCATCGAAACCGCGATCACCCGGCAAAAGCGCCGCGACGATGACCCTTTGGAACCGTTCTTCGCCGATCAGGCCCTGACCATCGAGGAATGTGTGCAGGGCTATACGGTGAACGCGGCCCGTGCCTGCTGGCGCGACGGGTTCACGGGCGTGCTTCGGGTGGGCTATTCGGCAGACCTGATCGTGCTGGACCGCAACATCTTTGCGATTCCTTCGCAAGACATCTCTGAAACCCGCGTTCTATGCACCCTTTTTAAGGGCCGTGAGGTCTGGCGTGACGCTTCTTGGTAGGGCAGGGCCACCACACCCCTCTCACCTCGTGACGTTACGACAGCGACACCGACGCCCCTGTCAAACCTGTTTGCAAAGCCCGGCTGTTTCGCTAGCGTCAGCATAAGGGAACAAGCGCCGGAACAGGCGCAGGGGAGGATACATGACCGACGGGTATACCCCGCCACGTCCGTGGCTGGCTTCTTATGGCACAACCATCCCGCAGGAGTTGCCACAGCCAAGCTATGCAAGTCTTGCCGATCTGGTCGACCGCGCCTGCGCGACCTATGCCAAACGGCGGGCCTTCACCTGCGTGGTGCCCAATGGGATGAATGGAAGCCTGTCCTACGCCCAGGTCGGCGCGATGTCCGATGCCTTTGCCGCCTATCTGCGGCACGACTGCGGGCTCCAGCCCGGCGACCGGGTAGCGGTACAATTGCCCAACGGGCTGCCATATCCTGTGGTGGCCTTTGGTGTGTTCAAAGCAGGCTGCGTTTTGGTCAACACCAACCCGATGTATACCCCCTCGGAGATGGTTCATCAGTTCAACGACTCCGGCGCCAAGGTCTTGGTCATCGTCGACATGTTCGCCGACAAGCTGGCCGAGGTGGTGCCGCAGACCGGGCTGCAGGCCGTGGTGCTAGCCGGGGTGCCCGAGTTCTTCCCCAAGCTGCCCGAAACCATCGTGCGCGGTGTGCAAAAGGTCTGGAGCCGCACCTTGCCGCCGGTCCCAAAGCTCGCTGTTCCTGTTCTGCGGCTGCGCGCCGCCCTTGCCAAAGGGCGCGCGCATGGTGCTGATGTGCGGGCCTATTGGACCGGCACGAAGCCCGAGGATCTGGCACTTTTGCAATACACCGGTGGCACGACCGGAGTGGCCAAAGGGGCTATGCTGAGCCATGGCAACATGCTGGCCAATCTGGCGCAGGTGCAGTCGGTCTCGGGCGGGCTGAAGGCCACCGATGACTGCGTGCTGACGGCATTGCCGCTTTATCATATCTTTGCCTTCACCGCGAATTTGCTGGCCTTTTTTGAAATCGGGGCCCGCAACATCCTGATCCCCTCGCCGCGCCCGGTGCTAAACCTGCAACGCGCGATTGAGAATTACCCGATCACCTGGATCACCGGGGTCAACACGCTGTTCAACGGGCTGATGAACGAGGAGTGGTTCGCCGCCTATCCGCCCAAGAAACTGCGCGCCGCGATCGCGGGGGGCACCGCGCTGCATGAGGCGGTGGCGACGCGCTGGCGTGCCATGACCGGCACGCCCTTGGCCGAAGGCTATGGGCTGACCGAAACCGCGCCCTTGGTCAGCTTTAACCCGCTGGATGACCGCGCCAAACCCGGCAGCATCGGGATCCCCGTGCCGGGCTGCGATGTGGTCTTGGTGGATGACGACGGCAAACCGGTGCCCACAGGCACCCCCGGCGAGGTGATGGTGCGCGGCCCACAGGTGATGTCGGGCTATTGGCATCGCCCCGAAGAAACCGCCAAGACCTTGCAAAAGGGCTGGCTCTTCACTGGCGACGTGGCGGTGATGGACGAGGACGGTTTCCTGCGCATCGTTGATCGCAAGAAAGACCTCGTTCTGGTATCGGGCTTCAATGTCTACCCCAATGAGGTTGAGGACGCGCTGGCCAAGATGGAGGCCGTGCTTGAAGCCGCGGTCGTGCCGATCCCCGATGCCAAGACCGGCGAAGCGGTGCGGGCCTATATCGTCAAGAACCCCGATTACGAGGGCGACCTCGCAACCGAGGATATCTTGCGTCACTGCAAGGCGCTATTGACCGAGTACAAAGTGCCCAAATCCATCATCATTCGCGACGAATTGCCCAAATCGCCCATCGGAAAGATCCTGCGCAAGGATCTGAAAGCCGAAGTGCGTGCGGAATTCGGGCTGTAAAGGGGGCGACCATGCTGACCGAACTGGAAACCACGCTTCTGGGCGTCATGATGATGGTGATCATGCTGGGCATGGGGTCTTCGATGACCTACCGCGACTTCATGATCGCCTTTCGCAGGCCCAAGGGCATTCTTGTGGGCCTTTTGTCGCAATACCTGATCATGCCGTTTCTTGGCTATGCGCTGGCGCTGCTCCTTGGGCTGCCGCCTGCCATGGCCGCGGGTCTGATCCTGATCGCCTGCATGCCCGGCGGCACGACCAGCAATGTGTTCACCTATTTCTCCAAAGGTGTCTTGGCGCTGTCGATCATGATGACCACGGTGTCGACGCTGGTTGCCGTGGTCACGGTGCCCCTTCTTCTCAGCTTTTATGGTGGCCTTGCCGGCCTGAGTGGGGATTATGTGATCCCGGCGGGCAATGTGGCACAGGTCTTGGTGGTTTTGTTGGTGCCTACGGTCATCGGGATGGGCCTGCGCAAGCTGAACGCCAATATTGGCGCGACGGTTGAGCTGATAGGCTCCATGCTGGGGGTGGCGGTGATCTTGTTCCTGATTGGCTCATGGGTGCCACGCAATTACCAGATGCTGCTGGACACCGGCTTTCCGGTCTATGTGGCGACCATCGGTATTGGCCTCGCGGGAATGCTTTTGGGCTATTGGCTGGCGCGGGGCTTCGGTCAAGACAGCAACCGCGCCCGCACGATCAGTCTGGAAACCGGCATCCAGAATGGGCCTTTGGCGGTTCTGATCATCACGCTGACCTTCACTGGCACGATGCAGCAAGAGGTGTTGTTCATACCGATCCTTTATAGCCTGTTTATCGTGATCACCTCGTCGCTGATCACCATCTGGTATCGTGGCCATGCCACGACTGAGGCGCTTGCCCGCGACGCAGCCAAGGTTCGCCGCTAAGCACCGCATCGCTTATCCCATCGCAGGGCCCTGCCACGGCAGGGCCCTTTGCATGTGCATGCCTGACGCAAATGTGATCTTTAATGATAATCATTCGCAACTAGATTGACAGTGCGACCCGCTTCGCCCAACAGTTTGTTTCACAGACAGGAGTGACCCTGAAATGCCCAAAGTGGCTTACCTTCCGTCCAAAATCACCGGTGCGGCCTGCCTGATGGCGCTGACCCTTGCCCCAGCCGCCTTTGCGCAAGACCGTATGAAGGTGGTGACCACATTCACCGTTCTGGCTGATATGGCTGCCAATGTGGCCGGTGATGCGGCCGATGTGGTGTCGATCACCAAGCCGGGGGCCGAGATTCACGGCTATGAACCGACGCCCGGCGATATCGTGGCGGCGTCAGATGCCGATTTGGTCTTGTGGAATGGCTTGAACCTTGAGCTTTGGTTTGAACAGTTCGTCGCCAATCTTGGCGACATCCCCTCGGTCACGGTGAGTGAGGGAATCACCCCTATCCCGATCTCATCGGGGTCCTATGCGGACAAGCCTAACCCCCATGCCTGGATGGGGCTCGAAAACGCGCTGATCTATATCGACAACATCACCGCTGCTTTTGTCGCACAAGACCCGGCCAATGCCGAGACCTACCGCGCCAATGCCGAGGCTTACAAAACCCGCCTGCGCGACACGCTAAACCCTTTGCGGGCCAAAATTGCTGAACTCCCACAAGATCAGCGCTGGCTGGTCACTTGCGAAGGGGCGTTCAGCTATCTCGCCCGCGATCTGGGCCTTCAGGAACTATACCTTTGGCCGATGAATGCCGACCAGATGGGCACCCCTCAACAGGTGCGCGCGGTGATTGACGGGGTGCGTGAGCATGACATCCCAGTGATCTTCTGCGAAAGCACCGTCAACACCGCCCCCGCCGAACAGGTGGCCCGCGAAACGGGTGCGGCCTATGGCGGCGTCCTTTATGTCGACAGCCTGTCACTTTCCGACGGGCCAGTGCCGACCTATCTTGATCTCTTGCGGGTCACATCGACAACCGTGGCCGAAGGGCTTGCCGCCACGCGCGACTAACTGCGCGCCCCAAAAGGACTGCCAATGCCCGATACGCTTGTGTCAAAATCCTTGGCCAACCCCCTGCCGCCCGATGCGGCGGGCGGCGACGGCATATCGGCCCGCGATGTCACGGTCACCTATCGCAACGGTCACACCGCGCTGTGGAACGCCAGTTTCGCCATTCCGCGCGGCACGGTGACGGCGCTTGTGGGTGTGAACGGGGCCGGGAAATCCACGCTTTTCAAGGCGATCATGGGCTTTGTGCACGCCGCAAAGGGCGAGATCCGAATTCTGGGCCGACCTGTGGCCGAGGCGCTGCGCCAAAACCTTCTGGCCTATGTGCCCCAAGCCGAAGAGGTGGATTGGACGTTCCCGGTTCTGGTCGAAGACGTGGTGATGATGGGGCGCTATGGCCACATGGGCTTTTTGCGCCGCCCGTCTGCTGCGGACCGCGCGGCCGTCGATCAGGCGCTGGCGCGCGTCAACATGCAAGACTTCCGCTACCGCCAGATTGGCGAGCTGTCGGGCGGCCAGCGCAAGCGGGTGTTTCTGGCCCGCGCCTTGGCCCAAGATGGGCAGGTGATCTTGCTGGACGAACCCTTTACCGGGGTTGATGTGCAGACCGAAGACCAGATCACGACGCTTCTCCGTGACCTTCGCGCTGAGGGGCGGGTGATGCTCGTGTCGACCCATAACCTCGGCTCGGTGCCCGAGTTTTGCGACCGGGTGATCTTGGTCAAGGGCACCGTTCTGGCCCATGGCCCGACCGAGACCACCTTCACCCATGCCAATCTGGAGCGCACCTTTGGCGGCGTCCTGCGCCGCTTCACCTTGGGTGGAGACACGCTGCACGACGATGCCGATGCCCGCGCCCTCACTATCCTGACCGATGACGAACGCCCCTTCGTGCATTACGGCGACAAGCTGCAAAAAGCCGAGCGTCTGGAATGACCGCGCTTTTGCTCGAACCCTTCAGCTATGGCTACATGACCAATGCAATGTGGGTGTCCGCACTTGTCGGCGGGGTCTGCGCGTTTTTGTCCTGCTTCTTGATGCTGAAAGGCTGGTCCCTCATTGGGGATGCGCTGTCGCATTCCGTGGTGCCGGGGGTGGCGGGGGCTTATATGCTGGGCCTTCCCTTCGCGCTGGGCGCGTTTTTGTCGGGCGGGTTGGCGGCGGCGGCGATGCTTTTGCTGACCGAACGATCGGGGCTCAAGCCGGATGTGATCATCGGGCTGATCTTCACCTCCTTTTTTGGGCTGGGGTTGTTCATGGTTTCCATCAGTCCGGTGCCGGTGGACATCATGACCATCACCATGGGGAACATTCTAGCCATCACGCCGGGGGATACGCTGCAACTGGCGATCATCGGTTTTGTATCGCTGGCCGTGCTTTTGGTGATCTGGAAAGACCTGATGGTGGTGTTTTTTGACGAAACTCACGCCCGCACGGTGGGCCTGCATCCGCGCCTCTTGAAAGGCGTGTTCTTCGTGCTGTTGTCCGCCTCGGTCGTGGCAGCGATGCAGACGGTGGGGGCGTTTTTGGTGATTGCCATGGTGGTGACGCCGGGGGCGACGGCCTATCTTCTGTGCGACCGTTTTGAGCGGCTGATCGTCACCTCGGTCAGCATCGGCACGCTCACCAGCTTTGTCGGCGCCTATGCCAGCTATTTCCTTGATGGGGCGACAGGCGGGGTTATCGTCTGCCTGCAAACGCTGATCTTCCTTATCGTCTTTGTGCTGGCCCCCAAGCACGGGCTTTTGGCCGCCCGGCGCAAGGCAGCCGCAGCCCTGCGGCGCGGCCCGGCGGAGGCCGCGTGATGGAGTTTGATCTGGCCACCGCGCTGATGCCCTTCCGCTTTGGCTTTATGCAAAATGCATTTGCCATCTCGATCATCGTGTCAGTGCCCACTGCACTGTTGTCCTGCTTTTTGGTGCTGAAAGGCTGGGCCTTGATGGGCGATGCGATCAGCCACGCCATCCTGCCTGGCATTGTTCTGGCCCATCTGATCGGCGCGCCTTTGATCCTTGGGGCCTTTGCCGCCGGCATGTGGATCGTGCTTTTTGTCGCGCTCGACAGCGGGGTGCATCTCGATCACATCCTTTTTGGCAATATGCTGGGGGTCAGCGCCACCGAGCTATGGCAATCGGGGCTGATCGCAGGCGGGGTTGTTCTGATCCTTGTGCTGAAGTGGAAAGACTGGCTGTTGCACAGCTTTGATCCCGCGCAGGCCAAGGCGGCGGGGTTGTGGGTCAACACCCTGCACTACGGGCTCTTGGCGCTGATTTCGCTGACCATTGTGGCGACGCTCACGGCGGCGGGGCTGATCTTGGCGATTGCCCTTTTGATCGCGCCAGGGGCGATTGCGTTTCTCTTGGTGCGCCGGTTTTCCACCATGTTGTGGGTGTCGGTCCTGCTGTGCATGGGGTCTATGCTGATTGGCACCTATGCCAGCTTCTTTCTGGACAGCGCGCCCGCGCCCACGATCGTTCTGGTGCAGACCGCGCTTTTCATCGCGGCCTTTCTGCGCCGCCAGATCCTGAACCGCCGCGCCAGTTTGCGCGCCGTTCATTGAAGTCAAGGGCGGCTCAGCTCAAAGGATTTACCCATTTTTCGCAAGGCTAACGGCATGACCGCACAGGATTGGGCCTTGGAACCCGTTCCGCAGCGCCTGTGCAGGCATCAGCGTCAACCTGTCCAGGCCCGGCTCTCGCCCCCCGTCGACATGAAAATCCAAGGCAAGGCTATGTCGGGCGACCAAAGCGACGGCGATGGAAAAACCGGCCTCGCGCTGGGCATGCCCCAGACACCACGTGCCAAGGCAGCCGCCTGCCCGTGCCCCATCGGCACAGATGCGCGCAGCGCTGGCAGGGTAGACAAGGGCAACAATCTCGGGCAGGCAACACAGGCCTGTCTAAAGCGGTTCCAGTTTTTGTTGAATCGACGGGGATTCCCATGGGGCTTGGTTTGTGATTGATCTTGTTCAGGAGGATCACACGATGCCCAAACCCTTGTCTGCCGATATTCGAGACCGCTTCCGGAGGCTTTTTGAGAGCGGTTTGAGCGGGCGGGAGGCGGCGCGGC